>NZ_BAAGGQ010000007.1:0-121556 GCF_054658595.1 Lactovum odontotermitis | reverse complement strand
GAATTCGAGAGCAAGCATATATGACAAAAATTAAAATTGTTTGAATTAACTGGCGAATCGATATAGACAAATCTTTGCATTTTACAGGCAGAAAGCCTATAATAAAACTAAAAATAAGAAAAAATTAAGCGTAACAATACTACACGCTATCATTTTAGAGCGCCCGCCCGTAGTTTCGCGAACGCTATTTCAAAGGAGATTTATGGAAAAGACCAAAAAGGCCAAGTTAACCGCAGTTTCACTGGCCTTAATGATTTTCACCGCTGTTTACGGCTTCGGCAACGTGCCGCTGGCCTTCTACCAGATGGGCTATGGCGCCATTCCATGGTACATCTTATCCGCCATCGTTTTCTTCCTGCCCTTCTCACTCATGGTGACAGAGTTTGGCTCGTCGTTCAAAAAAGAGCGCGGCGGCATCTATTCCTGGATGGAAAAATCAGTCGGCCCAGGCTTTGCGCTGACGGGTACGCTGATGTGGTACATGTCCTGGGTGACCTGGTTCGTCGCGGTCGGCAACCGCATCCTGGTGCCGATTGCCAATGTCGTGTTCGGCAGCTCTGACATTATCAATGAGACACCAACCTGGCTAATGTCCATTTTAGCTATTATAATCATGGGAATTGTCACGCTGGCTTCAATGAACGGCATCGGCTGGATTAAGCGCGTGGCCTCAATCGGCGGTATTGCCTCAGTTTCGCTGAATTTTATTCTGATTATTGCGGCGATTATTCTCATGATTCATCAGCATGGAATTCCCGCGACATCATTGACCTGGTCAGCGCTCTGGACAACGCCGAATCCGAACCTGCAGCCTGTCACAATCGTGACGCTCATTTCATTTCTAGTCTATGCAATTTTTGCCTATGCAGGTGTCGAGTCTGTCGGTGGCCTGGTTGACGAGACAGAGAAGCCAGAGCGGAATTTTCCGCGCGGGATTCTGATTGCCACGGCGGTTATCATGATTGGCTATTCGCTGATGATTCTCCTGAACGGCTTTGTCATCAACTATGCCAAGGACTGGCTGCCGATGATGAAAGACGGGACGCTGACGCAAGGGAACTTGACTTATGTGATGATGCAGCAGCTGGGAGAGCATATCGGCTCGGCCTTTGGCCTATCGGCATCCGGCATCACTTTGATGGGGACAATTTTTGCCCGTTATGTCGGCATTTCTATGCTTCTTGCATTGACAGGCGCATTTTTCACGCTGATTTTCTCGCCGCTGAAGCAGCTGATGGAGGGCGCACCCGAGGACATGTGGCCGGGCAAGCTCGGCAAGGTTGAAAATGGTGTGCCTCGAACGGCCATGAAGTGGCAGTTCTTCATCGTGTCGGCTTTCCTAATCATGAACATGGTGATTTCGCTGATTAATGCCGGCGCGGCCGACCAGTTCTTCCTTGTCCTGACCAATATGGGCAATGTAGCTTCAAGCCTGCCTTACGTCTTCATCGTGATTGCCTACATAAAGTACAAGCAGAATGACAGTATCGAAAAGCCTTTTGTGGTCATGAAAAACAAGACTTTTGCAATTGTCGTAGCCTGGATTTCCGCCTTTGTCATCATCATGGCTGATTTGTTCACCATGATTCAGCCCGTCATAGACCATTTTCAAGACCCGGAAGGCGTGTCCTGGTCGAGTGTTTTCACAAATATTCTGTCCATGGCCGCAGGCCCGATTGTCTTTGGCATATTTGCCTGGTGGCTGATGAAAAATTATAAGAAGAAACACGGGAATTAATTTGAATCGTCCGCAAAGAAATCCGCGGATTTGCGGATTTTCTGCTATAATAAATGTGAGAAAATAAGAAAAGGATTGAATATTTATGTCAAAAAAATTTAAGCGCGTCCACCTCATCGTCATGGACTCCGCAGGAATCGGCGAAGCGCCGGATGCGAAGGATTTCTTCAATCACGAAACACCAGACACAGGCTCAAACACCATCGGCCACATTTCTGAAAAAGTCGGCCTAAATGTGCCGAATTTCCAAAAGCTGGGCCTCGGCAATATTGCGCCGCTGAAGACAGTTGCGCCAACTGATAGCCCGCTGGGCTACACGACGAAACTGCAGGAAGTCAGCGACGGCAAAGACACCATGACCGGCCACTGGGAAATCATGGGCCTCGACATCAAGAACCCTTTTCCAGTCTATCCGGACGGCTTTCCAGAAGAATTGCTGAAGAAAATTGAAGACTTCTCCGGCCGAAAAGTCATTCGCGAAGCTAACAAGCCATATTCAGGCACACAGGTCATCGATGATTTCGGTGAGCGCCAAATTGAAACGGGCGAGTTGATTATTTATACGTCGGCCGACCCAGTGCTGCAGATTGCCGCTCAAGAAGAAGTTATCCCGCTGGAAGAATTGTACAAAATCTGCCAATATGTCCGCGATATTACCAATGTAGGCTCAGAATGGCTGCTTGGCCGCATCATTGCTCGTCCTTACATTGGCCGCAAGGTCGGTGAATTTGAGCGCACTGCCAACCGCCGCGACTACGCACTGGCACCGTTCGGCGAAACTGTGCTCAATCACTTGGATGATGCCGGTTACCCCGTGATTTCCGTGGGAAAAATCCACGATATATATGATGGCCAGGGCATTAACAAAGACATGGGTCACAATCTCAACGATATGGACGGTGTGGACCGCATGCTCAAGGCCATGGCGCTGCCTGACTTTGAGGAGGGACTGCTCTTTGTCAATCTAGTTGATTTTGACGCCAAATACGGCCACCGGCGCAATCCTGAAGGTTACCGCGATGCAATCCAAGATTTGGACGGCCGCCTGCCTGAGATTATGTCTGCCATGAAAGAAGACGATTTGCTGATGATTACAGCTGACCACGGCAACGACCCCACTTTCGTCGGCACAGACCACACGCGCGAATACATTCCGTTGCTGACATTCTCCAAAACCTTCACTGCCCCTAAACCTCTGCCGGTCGGTCATTTTGCGGACATTTCAGCGACGATTGCTGAAAATTTTGCTGTGGCAAAGGGTGATATCGGCGAGAGCTTCCTGGATGCGCTTGTCTAACCTAGGCCCATTTTTGCGGGCTGAATTTAATGAATTTGTAAAAGATAATTGACTGTCTGTTGGTTATCTTTTTTCTTGTGAAAGTGTTACAATTTAAGTATAAAACCATATTACAAAACAAGTTTGGCAAATCATAAAATAAGCATTGGAGGATATATGAAGAAATTTCAGAAAAAAACAATGGACGGAAACATGGCAGCGGCGCATATTGCCTATGCTTTCTCGGAAATGGCCATGATTTACCCAATCACGCCGTCTTCACCGATGGCTGATTACGCGGATGCCTGGTCGGTGGCCGGACGCAAGAATATCTGGGGACAGAGGGTGCGCATCACGGAGATGCAGTCGGAAGCAGGTGCTGCGGGGGCTTTGCACGGCGTGGTTAAAGCCGGTAGTCTGGCGACAACGTTTACGGCCTCGCAGGGTCTGCTCCTCATGGTGCCGAACATGTACAAGATGGCGGGCGAGATGCTGCCGGTGGTAATTCATGTGGCGGCAAGAGCAGTCGCAACAAGTGCGCTCAGCATTTTCGGCGACCAGTCTGACGTGATGTCAACCCGCTCAACCGGTTTCGCCATGCTGGCAGAATCCAGCGTCCAGGAGGCGATGGACCTGTCAGCGGTCGCGCATTTGGCTACGATTGAAGGCTCTGTGCCCTTCCTGAACTTCTTTGACGGCTTTAGAACCTCTCATGAGGTGCAGAAAATAGACGTGCTAGATTATGCAGACCTGGCGCCATTAATCAATCAGGAAAAACTGGCAGAATTCCGCGCACGTGCGGTCAACCCTGACCATCCGACTGTCTCCGGCACGAATCAGAACCCTGACATCTACTTCCAGCAGCGTGAGATTGTCAACCCCTACTACGAGGCCTTACCGGCCATCGTAGAAAAATACATGTCGGCAATCAACGAGCTGCGCGGCACCGATTATGATTTGGTTAATTATTACGGCGCGCCGGATGCGACCGAAGTGATTGTCAGCATCGGCTCTGTGGCAGGCACAATTAAGCAGACAGTGGATTATCTGAATGCGCAGGGACGCAAAGTCGGCTTTATTAATGTGCATTTGTACCGTCCATTTCCAACAGCGAAACTTCTGGAAAAGCTTCCTGAGACTGTCAAGTCAGTCGCAGTGCTTGACCGGACAAAAGAGGCCGGTGCCAGCGGTGAGCCGCTGTTTCTGGACGTACAGTCAACATTGTTCGGTAAAGACGTCAAAATTATCGGCGGACGGTACGGCATCGGCAGCAAGGACACGCGTCCAGAGCATATTGTCGCAGTTTTTGATGAGCTCCTGAAAGAAAGTGCCCAGCAGAAGAAGCATTTCACCATCGGCATTGAAGATGACCAGACTCATCTGTCGCTGTCAGCGCCTGTGACGCTGGACTTGACACCGACGGACACCTATCAGGCAAAGTTCTGGGGCTTCGGCTCTGACGGGACGGTCGGTGCAAATAAGGCCGCGATTAAAATCATCGGCGACCACACAGATAAGTTTGTCCAGGCAGCCTTTGAATACGATTCGAAGAAGTCCGGCGGCTTGACAGTCAGTCATTTGCGCTTCGGCGATTCACCGATTCTATCAGAGTATTCAATCGCTGCCAGTGATTTCGTGTCCTGTGCAAATTCGACCTACGTGCGCAAATATGACCTGCTCAAAGGGCTGAAGAAATCCGGTGTCTTTCTGTTGAACACGAAGTGGACAGACGCCCAGCTAGAGGCTCATTTATCGAATTCAATGAAAGCCTATCTGGCTCAGAATGAAATTCAGTTTTATACGATTAATGCCGAAAAAATTGCGCAGGATGCAGGCCTTGGCCGCCGTATCAACACGGTTATGCAGGTCGCATTCTTTAAGCTGACCAATATCATGCCTTTCGATGAGGCCTATGAGCTGCTCAAGGCGGATGCGCAAAAATATGCACGCAAGTCGCCAACTATCGTCGAGTCCAATCTGAACGCTATGGCACAGGCCTTGTCCAATCTGCATAAAGTAGAAGTTCCGGCAGCCTGGGCAGATTTGACTGAGCCAGCTGAAAAGCCTGTCACAGTGGATACGCCGCGTAAGAAATATGTTTTCAACTTCCTTGATAAAGTGAACGCTTTTGAGGGAGATTCACTCACAGTCAAAGATTTGGACGCTGTCGGCCTGACTCATGGTGCCGCAGTGACGGGGACCTCTGCCTTTGAAAAGCGCGGCATTGCGCTGGAAGTGCCGGAGTTCAACCCGGAATTCTGTATTCAATGTAACGAATGTGCCTTTGTCTGCCCGCACGCAGCTATCCGGCCTTTCCTCGTCGACGAGGACGAGTGGAATGTGGCGCCGGAGGGCTTTCGCGTCATGGACTATACCAAGGCAGACGGTCTCAAGTACCGTATTCAGGTCTCTGTTGAAGATTGTACCGGCTGCGGACTCTGTGTTGAAGCGTGTCCGAAGTCGGGTCAGGCGCTGAAAATGGTGCCGTATGAGACTCAGAAAGAGCAGGCCGTCAACTGGGCATTCGCCATGACACTGAAGCAGAAGGCCAATCCGTTTGAAGGCCGACCTGCCACTGTTGTCAGCACGCAGTTTAATCAGCCGCTCCTGGAATTCTCCGGCGCTTGCTCAGGCTGCGGTGAAACGCCTTATATCAAGCTTTTGACGCAAATGTTCGGCGACCGTATGATGATTGCCAATGCCACAGGCTGCTCTTCGATTTACGGCGGCAGCCAGGCCACACCTTACGCGACCAACGCGGACGAGCACGGTCCTGCCTGGTCAAACTCTCTCTTTGAAGACAATGCCGAGTACGGCTACGGCATGCACATGGCCAATGTCACACGGCGCTTGAAGCTGCGTGAGGATATATTGGCAAGCCTGAACGACATGTCAGAAGACCTGCAGAATCTGGCCAAGGACTGGGCAGAGCACCTGTTTGACTCTGACGGCACACGTGCCCGAGCAGAAAAAATGAAAGCCCTGCTCACGCAAGAACACGGGAATTCAGCTGCTCTGGAGTCAATATACCAGCAGCAGGATTTACTGGTCAAACCAACACAATGGATTTTCGGCGGCGACGGCTGGGCTTATGACATCGGCTACGGCGGACTGGACCACGTGATTTCAACTGGTGCAGACGTCAATATTCTGGTCATGGACAACGAAGTCTATGCCAACACCGGCGGTCAGGTTTCCAAGGCCACTCCGGCCTCTGCCATCGCCCAGTTTGCAGCAGGCGGTAAAGTCAGCGCCAAGAAAGACCTGGGCGCCATGGCCATGACCTACGGCAATGTTTACGTTGCTCAAATCGCCAGCGGTGCCAATATGATGCAGACCATCAAGACATTTGCAGAAGCCGAGGCACACAAAGGCCCGTCGGTGATTATTGCCTATACGCCTTGTATCACGCACGGTCTCTACGCCGGCATGAATCATGTGCTGGAAGAGGCGAAGGCAGCGGTGAATTCCGGCTACTGGCAGCTTTACCGCTACAATCCGGACCTTGAAGAGGCCGGCAAGAATCCGATGACGCTTGATTTTAAGCGGCCTGATTTCTCGCAGGTTCACGATTTTCTGCTGACACAGGCGCGTTTCGGCAGCTTGAAGAAGGTCAATGCAGAGCATGCGGAAGCACTTTATGCGAAGGCGGCGAAGGATTCCCGCAGGCGTTTCCTGCGCTATGCGCGGATGTCCGGTGATTACGATAAATTCATTGCCCGCGAGGAAAAGGCAGCTGCTAAGGCTGAGTAAAATAAATTCTTTATGTGATAAGCAGCAAAAAATCCCCAAAGTTCCGACGAACTGGGGATTTTTGCTGTTTTAAGGTTGAGTTGTGTACTGGTCATTTGCTGCGAGGCTCTCTTTGAGCTCGGCAGTTTTAAACTTCTCCTTGAGCAGGCTCAGGCCTTTCCCGGCAGACAGGAAGCGGTAGCGTTTGCCGGCATAGCTGAACTCGAAGCGGAATTTGCTGAAGCGGACGGCAGTGACGTATTTGAGGTCGACCTGCACGAGCCGGGCGCTGAAGATTTTGGTGAAGAAGAAGTTGTCGCCTGAAAACATGAAGCGGCGCGGCCAGAGGAGGTAGAGGACGAACAGGACGACAATCCATAGTAGTCCGCTCAGAAAGATATTGTGCGGACGCCTGGTTTCAAGCACTAAAATGTTGTACAGGCAAAGAAGAATGATTGCCCATATCCATGAGGTGCGGTAATAGGTCGAAAAATGTATAAAATATCCGGACTGCATCTTGTCCTCCTTTATTGCTTAGGGACGTATTTCGGCTCGTCTTCGCCGTTTTTGACTTCTGGAATATCTTTTGTATAAAGGTCTAATGAGGTTTTATCGTTGCGCTGTGACCAGAGCGAGGTAGAACCAGCACCGAGCGATTTCTGCTGGGCTGCCAGGCGCTCCAGGGTATTGGCGAAATTATAGTCGTAATCATCTGCCTTAATCGGTGTGAAGCCAGGCGGCGTATAGAACTGCAGCAGATTCTGATTGTTCAGTTCATCCGACATCTTCAGCATTTCAGCAACTTTTGCCTTAGTGTCCTCAATATATTTCTTCTGCTCTTCGGTCAGCGCTGCAATTGGAAGCCCCGTATTTGTGTCATAAATCTCCTCAGAGTTGACAGCAGGCAGCGTGATGCTTGGTGAGATGAAGCCGCCGTTGCGCAGCGCCACCCATTCCTGGCGGCCAGAGGCAAACATGTCCTGACCGAACTGAATGTAGTTGCTCGTTTCAATGCCGAGCAAGTGCTCAAGCGTCGGCATCACGTCGATTTCACCGGTGTAAGTACTGATGACATGACCATCCGTGTTCCCCGGAATATTAATCATGAACGGTGTCTTCTGAAGTTGTGTCCAGTAAAATTTACTATTATTATAGTCATCTTTGGTGAAATGAAGATAAGAAGTCGGATTATCTTGGAAAACAGTCGACAAGTCAGGGCTGTTCTCGCTTGAGATGCCGTAATGGTCGCCGTAAAGAACAATCACGGATTTATTGTACAGACCAGATGCCTTTAAATAGTCATAGAACTGCTTGATGGCCTGGTCGAGATAATGGGCTGTGATAAAGTAGCCGTCCACGAGCTTATTACCGGTATCAGTCGTTGCGAAGTTCGGGTCGTCATCTTCTTCAGAAATTTCGTAGGGCAAGTGATTTGAGACTGTCAGAAACTTAACATAGAAGGGCTGCTGGAGCTGCTCCAGATAAGGAACTGAATCACGGAAAAACAGCTTATCTTTGAAACCATATTCGGTCTTTGTATCCGCATTAACATCGAAGTAGGACTGGTCAAAGAAATTCTGGTAGCCCATTGACTTATAGCTGTTGATACGGTTATAGAAAGAGCCGCGGTTGCCGTGAAAAGCAGCGGTTGAATAACCTTGCGTCCGATTCAGAATCCCAGGCATCGCCTGAAAAGTCTGAGTCGAGCCGAAAGTATACAGGAAATTCGCATTTGGAAGACCGAAAGTCGACGTCTCAAGCATGGTTTCAGCATCCGAAGTCTTGCCGCTGCCGATTTGGCTGAAGAAATTGTCAAAACTGTAAGTTTCTTTTGAGTTGTAGATAGAATTCAGGAAAGGCGTTACTTCGTGCTGCTGGCCGTCTTTTCCGGGGATTTTCAGACCAATCAGAAACTGCTGAAAACTTTCCAGATGAATCACGATGACATTTTTTTTCGTCAAACTCTGTGACTGGTCAAAGCTGACATTCGGCGCCAGATAACGGTTCTCCTTGACATATTTCTGAACCTGCTGGAAAGTCTGAAGCTTCGCGCTGGAGCGCTGTTTGTTCGCCACATGCGTGTAGTAGCTGTCCGTCAAAATCCACGGCCCAAGGCCCAGATAACGCACAACATAAGTCTTATCAGACTGAGCCTTCTTAAGCACCATTTGAGGCTTGATAATTTCAGCCGCCCAGAAATTCAGCCCGAACAGCATCAGTGCAAATGAAAATACAGTGAAAGCACGTCGAGTCCCCACAGGACGCTTATCGAAGCGCAGACGTCTGGCAATAAATAAAACAACAATAATCAGAAAGTCAATCCAGTAAACAAAATCCCAAAAATTAGTCGGCACTGAGTTTGCACCAATTCCGCCAGTGCCGAACATCTTCACACCGCCGATAATCGTATTGAGCGTTAAAAAGTCCGTGAATTCCCGGTAATAATTAATATTTCCAAAAAGAAGCAGCGTCGCGATGAACGAAAGCACTCCGATGGCAGTATAGAAAATTCCAGTTCGTTTAATGAAAAGCGTCAGACTGAAGACCGTGATAGTAAAAGCAAAAGGATTAATGAAAATCATCAGATTGTCAATGAAGCCGACACCGCCGAGATTAAGGACGGTAAAATAAGCAATCAAGGTTTTAATCCACAAGAAAATAGCAAGCCACCATACCAACCCGAGTCGCGTGTTGAAAGATGACATTAGTCTTTTGATGTTATTTCTCATGTGTTATATTTTACACTATTTTTGGAAATTTTTGTAAAAAACAAATTCCGAACTATAGATAAGTAAATACTGGAGCTGATACAGGCAGCAGAAAAATTTTCCAAGTTATATGCTATAATAAATTCAAACAAGAACCAGGAGGAAACACAATTGCCAACACCACACATTGAAGCACAGCCAGGTGAAATTGCCGACAAAATTCTGCTGCCGGGCGACCCGCTGCGCGCGAAATTTATTGCGGAGAATTTTTTAGAGAATCCGGTGCAGTTTAACAGCGTCCGCGGAATGCTCGGCTACACAGGCAGCTACAAAGGAGAGCCTGTGTCAGTCATGGGCACAGGCATGGGCATGCCGTCAATCTCGATTTATGCCAACGAGCTGATTGAAGTCTACGGCGTGAAGAAGCTGATTCGCGTGGGGACGGCGGGATCCATTAATCCGGATGTCCATATCCGCGATTTAGTGATTGCGCAGGCCGCAGCAACAACCTCCGGCATTATCCGCAATGATTTCCCGGCATTTGACTTCCCGATGATTTCTGACTTTGACCTGCTGAACAAGGCTTATCACATCTCAAAAGACCTGCAGCTGGACGCCCATGTGGGCAATGTGCTGTCAAGCGACCTCTTTTACGGCGGACCAAACGGTGCAGAACTCGGAAAATACGGTGTCATGGCAATCGAGATGGAAGCGGCAGCCCTGTTTTACCTTGGCCTGAAATTCCATGTGCAGACATTGGCCATCATGACCATTTCAGACGAAATCCTGACCGGCAAAGCCACCACTTCAGAAGAGCGCCAGCTGACTTTCACCGACATGATGAAGGTCGGTCTCGAGACGCTTATTGCAAAATAAGGTGAAAACCTTATTTTTTGATACAAAAAGGTGAATATACATGAAAACAGACATCGAAATCGAAAAAGCCGCAACACTGCGTCCCATCACAGAAATAGCTGAAAAGCTCGGCCTTTCAGGGGAGAAAATCGAGCAATATGGCAAATACAAAGCCAAAATACCATTCGTCGACTTTAATCTGGACAAATCAGGCAAACTTGTCTTAGTCACTGCAATTAATCCCACGCCGGCCGGCGAAGGCAAAACAACAGTGTCCATAGGCTTGGCAGATGCCTTCAATCGTATGAATAAAAACGCGGTCCTAGCACTACGCGAACCGTCAATGGGCCCCGTCTTCGGCATGAAAGGCGGCGCAGCCGGAGGCGGTTATGCGCAGGTTGCACCCATGGAAGAGATTAATCTGCATTTCACAGGCGACATCCACGCCATGACTACCGCTAACAACCTGATTTCAGCGATTCTGGACAACCATATTTTTCAAGGCAATGAACTGGACATTAACCCGAAGCGCGTGAGCTGGCATCGTGCGATGGATATGAATGACCGCGCCCTGCGGGACATCACAATTGCCCAGGACGGGCTGAAGCGCTCAGTCCCCCGTGCCGACCACTTTGACATTACCGTGGCCTCCGAGATTATGGCGGTCTTCTGTCTTGCAGTGTCGCTGGCCGACCTGAAACAGCGTCTGGCCCGGATTGTCGTGGCTTTTAACTTTTCCGGCCAGCCCGTGACAATCGCAGATTTAGGCATCACAGATGCTGTGGCCCTGATTTTGAAAGACGCTCTGAAACCGAATCTAGTCCAGACTCTGGAGGGAACACCAGCATTTGTCCACGGCGGCCCATTTGCAAATATCGCCCACGGCTGTAATTCGGTTCTTGCGACTCAAGCGGCGCTGACTTACGGCGACATTGCCGTGACAGAAGCCGGCTTCGGTGCGGATTTGGGCGCCGAAAAATTCCTTGATATTAAGAGCCGTCAATTAGGCAAGGCGCCAGACGCAGTGGTCATTGTCGCGACTGTCCGTGCCCTTAAATACAATGGCGGTGTAGACAAAAAGGACTTAAATGACGAAAATCTGACAGCACTTGAGTCCGGCTTCGCCAATTTAGCCCGTCATGTTGATAACCTGCACCAGTACGTTCTGCCGGTCGTCGTCGCAATTAATCGCTTCCCGTCAGATACTGAGGCAGAGCTGGAGCTTTTGTCCAAATTAATTTCTGACCTTGGTGTGGCGTCAAGTCTGGTGACTGTCCATACAGACGGGGGGGCGGGTGCTGCCGGTCTTGCTGAAGAGCTGCTGGCGCTAATTGGAAATTCGTCAGAATTTCAGCCGCTTTATGATTTGAATCTGCCCATTTCCGACAAAATCACCCGAATTGTACAGAAAATTTATCACGGGAAGAAAGTTAATTTCAGCGAAGAATCCCGTGAGCAGCTGTCTGTCATCGAGCAGAACGGCTGGTCCGACCTGCCGGTTTGCATCGCCAAGACTCAGTATTCTTTCAGCGACAATCCCAAACTGCTCGGCGCCCCGTCTGATTTTGAAGTGACCGTGCGGGAGCTGGCGCCAAGACTTGGTGCAGGCTTCATCGTGGTTTATCTGGGAAGTATCATTGCTATGCCAGGTCTGCCGAAGCATCCGGCAGCGCTTGACATGCACATGGACGACCAGGGAAAAGTTACAGGGCTGAGTTAAAAAATGCGTCGTTTCGGCTCACTTAATTTGCACCAAATTTCCAGTTTTCTGGTAGAATAAATGAGATGACACGCTACGCAATTGTGGATTTAGAGGCAACAGACGCCTCCAACTCAAAAGATAAAGTCAAAAAAATTATTCAAATCGGCATTGTTGTCCTGGAAAACGGCAAGATTGCCGATTCTTTCGCGTCGAACGTCAACCCGCATGAAAAACTGTCGGAAAATATCGCAAAACTGACCGGTCTGAAAAACCGCGAGCTGCGCCAGGCGCCGGACTTGGCCGAAATCATGCCGCAAGTGCTGAAAATCCTTGACGGCGCAATTTTCGTGGCGCACAACGTCAAGTTTGACTGGGGCTTACTCAGTGAGCACTTTGCAAAACTGGGGGTGAAGCTGGACATGCCGCGCATTGACACAGTTGAGCTGGCCAGAGTTTTCTTCCCCACTTTTGACAAATATGGCCTAGCTTCGCTGTCAAGCAGCCTGCAGCTCACGAATGCCCACCCTCACGCGGCATTGGCCGATGCCGAAGAAACGGCTGAGCTGCTCCTGAAAATCCAGCAGCGCGTACTGGATTTGCCTATAGCAACCCTGCAGGAAATCCTGCGCCATGCGGATAATTTCCTCTACGAAACGCGTTATCTGCTTGACGAGCTGATTTGGGACTGTCAGAATCAGTTTGACCGTTTTGATGTGACAGGCCCGATTGCCACGCTTAAGAAGTCTGAAAACGCACATGAAGTCAGGCTTTCACCTGATTTCACGATAAATCTCAAAGCACTGGGCTTTAAGAAGAAGCGCAAAGAACAGGTTTTACTGGCAAAAATTATCGGCGAAGACTTGGAAAAGCCGAAACCGGCCTTTATTGAAGCCCAGGCAGGAACCGGCAAAACACTGGCCTATCTGCTTCCCGCCCTTTCGAGCGGACGGAAAGTTGTCGTTTCAACGCCGACCAAAGTTCTGCAGAACCAGATTATGACAGAGTTGGCAGGTAATCTGCACGAAAAATTCGCTGTCAAATCCGTTAAATTAAGTAGTCCGCGCAATTATATTTCGCTTGAAAAGCTGAAAAAGCAGCTCCAGCGCACCGATGCCGGCAAAAACACTGAAATTTTCAAAATGAAAGTTCTAGTCTGGCTCACAGAGACAAACACAGGTGAACTGTCCGAATTATCGCGCAATGTGACCAATCAGGAAATGTTTGATTCGCTGTCACACGAAGACACTCTGTCTCAAAACTCGATTTTTGCGGCGCAGGATTTCTGGCTGAAGGCCCAGGACAAGGCCGCAAAGGCAGATTTGATTGTTACCAATCACGCCTACCTGATTGAGCAAATCAAGTCAAATTCTCCAAATCTGGTCAACGCCGTACTGATTATTGACGAGGCTCAGCGCATGTTCACAGTCCTGGAGAATTCTCAGCAGCAGAGCCTGAATACGATTGACGAAATCCTGAAAGTTGAACTGTCGGGCCCAGCCGGGCGAAAAGCTCAGCTTCATGAGCTCCTGCAGCTCTTGGATAGCAGCAGCATTGACAGGAAACGAATCCTGCAAATCGCAGAAAATCTGGGCCTGTCAAATCTGAGCAGCTTTTTGAGCAGCGAAGAAAAAATATACTGGTCTGAGGGAAATCAAGTAAAATCAAGCCCCCAGGACTTTTACAATTTTCAGCAGTTTTCAGTGGAGGAGCAGGCCAAACTGATTTTCATCAGCGCAAACATTGCCTTCAGTGAAAAACACCCGCTTCTGCCTGAACTTTTGGGCTTTTCTGATTATAACTTTTACAAGCTGCCCTTCAAACAGAAGAAAAATCAACAGCTCCTAGCCGTAAATGACGGCCCGGCGGTCAACAACAGCACTGTTACAAATTATTCACGCTACATTGCAGAGGAGCTGACCGAGCTCTGTCAGCTGAAACTGCCGATTGTCTCGCTTTTCAATTCCCGGGAAATGATGGAGGCAACAGCCGAGCACCTAGCAGCGACAGACGTGTCATTTTCCGCACAGCAGAAAGACCAGCATGAACTCCTGAAAAAGCAGTTTGACGCTGAAAAATTCCAGCTGATGCTGGCAACCGGTGCATTCTGGGAAGGCGTCGACTTTGACAAACAGAAGCGCATTATTTTAGTAATTGCGCGCCTGCCATTTGCGACACCCGATGACATTTTGACCAAAAAATTTGCGGCCAAATTCAAGAACCCATTCTTTGACTTCAACCTGCCGATGGCAGCGATGAAACTGCGCCAGGCAATCGGCCGCGTCAACCGCAAGCCCTCACAGCGCTCCGTCGTGGTGATTCTGGACAATCGCCTGAGCAACGCCAAATACGCCAAACGCCTGCAGAAAAACCTGACAGAAATTTTGCCAGTGGAAATTGTTGAACACGCGGACATTTTACCGAACGTTCGGGAATTTTTGAAATAAAAAAATAACTTCCTTTTCACACAGTTGGCAATATTCTGCTATAATGTAACAAATGAAAAGGCGGAAAATCTCACTTCTGGATCAAATTATGATTGGCCTGCTGTCTGTCGTTGCAGCCGGCTTTTTGTCATACCTTGTCTATGCGGGCACAATGGGGCATCCAATTGCCAAGAATCGGACCGAAATCATCAATGTGGCCAAGGATAAGGCTGGACTTGCAAAAGTCAGCACTTACAATTTGGTCACCACCGATAAAAGCTATTACAGCCTGACAGGAACTGATGCCAAAGGTGAAAAAATCGCCGTCATTATTCCCAAGAAATCCGGAAAAATCACAGTCTTGAAACTCGCCGGAGGCGTGGCTGAATCCAGTCTTCCGCAAAAAGGCGCCGTGACAATTGACATTGCGCTCTTCAAGGGCGACCCTGTCTGGGAAGTCAACACCAAAACTGACTTCAAAATCTATGACTTCAAAACGGGTCAGCAGCTTTGAGATGAACTCAGTTAATAGAAAGGATATTCCATGAACAAACTTTCAGATTTTGTACAAAATATTGCAGAGTCAGCTACACTGGCTTCGGCAAATCGCGCGAAAGAATTAAAAGCAGCCGGGCGCGACATCATTGACTTGTCGCTGGGGCAGCCGGATTTTGTCACGGCTGAGTTCATTGACGAAGCAGCAATTGCTTCTATCAAGTCGGGTAAGGCCAGTTTTTACACGCAGGCCGGCGGTCTGCCAGAGTTAAAAAAAGCAGTTGCCGGTTACTGGACACGCTTTTACGGCTATGAGCCAGAGGCAAAACAGATTCTGATTACAAGCGGCGCAAAATTTGCGCTTTATGCGTATTTTCTGTCCGTTCTGAATCCGGACGATGAGGTGATTATTCCAGCGCCTTACTGGGTCAGCTATTTTGACCAGGTCAAGATGGCCGGCGGCTGCCCTGTGGTAATTGAAACACAGCTGGAAGACGATTTTAAAATTACAATTAAGCAGCTTAATCAAGCCAAATCGGATAAAACCAAGGTCCTGCTGATTAATTCACCGTCAAATCCGACCGGCATGGTTTATTCACGCGACGAGCTGTCAGTGATTGGCCAGTGGGCGATTGACAATGATGTTCTGATTTTGTCGGATGACATTTATCATCGTCTGGTTTACGGCGAGACTGAATTTGCGCCGATTCCGAGTCTGTCGGATGAATTGCGCGCACGCACAGTGGTCATCAACGGTGTTTCCAAAACTTTCTCCATGACCGGCTGGCGAATCGGCTTGGCAGTGGGTGATTCAGAAATCATTGCTGCAATGACCAAAATTGCCAGTCAGACGACGTCAAATCCGACGGCTGTTAGCCAATATGCTGCTATTGAAGCTTTTTCTGACGAAGACGGCAGATTGGCAGAAGACATGCGTCTTGAATTTGAAAAACGCCGTGATACGGCACTGCCGGAGCTTGAGAGTATCCCAGGATTTCAGGTGATTCAGCCCGACGGTGCATTCTATTTCTTCCCGAAAGTTTCAGAAGCCATGCGCTTGACAGGTTTCACCTCCATTGACGCTTTCAGCGGTGCCATTTTAGAAGAAGCAGGTGTCGCAACAGTTTCCGGCTCCGGATTCGGCTCGGCGGACCACCTGCGTCTGAGTTATGCGACAGACTTGGAGAGCCTGCTGGACGGTGTCAAGCGAATTAAAGACTGGGTGGAAAGTCATATTATTTAAAAATTTCTCTGAAAAATCCTTTAAAAAACCACTTCTCAGCCAGTTTTTGCTATAATAAATGATATGAAAAACTTAGTGAATATCAGCGATGTAAAAAATCATGTCGGCGAGACAGTCAAGATTGGCGCCTGGCTGGCAGATAAATCCGGCAAGGGTAAACTTCAGTTTCTGCAGCTGCGTGACGGCACGGCCTTTTTCCAGGCGGTTGTCTTCAAACCAAGCTTCATTGAAAAATACGGTGAAGAAGCAGGCACGGCCAAATTTGACGAAATCAAGCATTTGGCACAGGAATCTTCTGTCTATGTGACAGGCGAAATCAAAGAAGACGCCCGCAGCAAGTTCGGCTACGAAATGGATGTGACGGATCTTGAAGTCATCGGGCATTCTGAGGATTACCCGATTACACCGAAAGACCACGGCACAGACTTTCTGATGGACCACCGCCATCTCTGGCTGCGCTCCAAGAAGCAGATGGCTGTCATGCAGGTGCGTAATGCTTTAATCTATGCGACTTATGACTTCTTTGACAAGAACGGCTTTATCAAGTTTGATTCTCCAATTTTGTCCGGCAATGCGGCAGAAAATACGACAGAGCTCTTTGAGACGGATTATTTCGGCAGTCCAGCCTTTCTCAGCCAGTCCGGTCAGCTTTATCTGGAAGCTGGTGCCATGGCGCTTGGCCGTGTCTTTGACTTCGGTCCTGTTTTCCGTGCGGAGAAATCAAAGACGCGCCGTCATTTGACTGAATTCTGGATGATGGACGCGGAATACCCATTCCTCAGCCACGACGAGTCGCTGGATTTGCAGGAAGCTTATATCAAAGCGCTGATTCAAGGTGTTTTGGACAAGGCAGACGGTGCTTTGGACATTCTTGAGCGAGATAAGGAAGTGCTGAAGAAGTACGTGGAGACGCCGTTCAAGCGCATTTCCTACGACGAAGTGATTGACCTTCTGCAGGCACATGAAAATGACGAAGACACAGATTATGAGCATGTCGAGCATGGAGATGACTTCGGCAGCCCGCATGAGACCTGGGTTTCCAACTATTTCGGAATTCCGACTTTTGTCATCAATTATCCTGCCAGTTTCAAAGCCTTTTATATGAAGTCAGTGCCAGGGAATCCTGAGCGAGTGCTCTGTGCCGACCTTCT
Organism: Lactovum odontotermitis; assembly: GCF_054658595.1. Taxonomy (NCBI): domain Bacteria; kingdom Bacillati; phylum Bacillota; class Bacilli; order Lactobacillales; family Streptococcaceae; genus Lactovum; species Lactovum odontotermitis. Next base: position 104,233 of record NZ_BAAGGQ010000007.1, on the reverse strand, counting down.
GGCGCCTGAGGGCTACGGTGAAATCGTCGGCGGCTCTGAGCGTGAAACGGATTATGACGTTCTCCTGAAGAAGATTGAAGAAAAAGGCCTGCAGGCAGAAGATTATGACTGGTACCTTGACCTGCGTAGATACGGCTCTGTGCCGCACTGCGGCTTCGGGCTGGGGCTTGAGCGCATGGTGACTTTCATTGCTGGCAATGAACACATTCGTGAGGCAATCCCATTCCCCCGAATGATTTCGCGGATTAAACCTTAACATTTCTGAACGCCGCAAGGCGTTTTTTCGTAAGTAAAATGGTAAAATTAATTTGTTAGAAAAATGAACAAGGAGGTCATGTAATATGACCATAGCACCACACGGCAAAGGGCTCCCAGCCTGGGTAGAGGTCTCGGCGAATGATACAGCTGCAGCGCTTAAGTTTTACACGGAACTTTTCGGCTGGAAGAGCCAGGCCACTGGAGATGAGAATTTTGAGTATCACGTCCTCATGAACGGCGACAAGACAATCGGCGGTCTTTCCGGAAAAATGAACGAATATCAGCCTTCACAGTGGCTGACCTATTTTGAAACGGATGACATCGAAAAAACCATTGCCGACATTAAAGCCAACGGCGGGATGACCTATATGGCCGCTATGCCGATGCCCGGCGGGCTTTTCACGATTGCTTCGGACCCGGCAGGCGCACCGCTCGGAGTTGTACAGTCGACTCAGATGAACAGCAGCTATGCCGAGGAAAACGGGCTTCTCTGGTATGAGCTCGAAGTCAGCAAAGAACTTGAAGCTACGCTTAATTTTTATGAAAAAGTCTTCGACTGGCAGCCAAAAACAGAATACGATAACGATGAAATGACCTACGCAACCGTTGGGCAAGTCCTTGGCGTTTATTATACGAAAAAGGATTTCCCGGAGTATTTCAAAAATCAGTCACAATGGTCAGTCACCTTTGGCGTAGAAGACGTTGAAGCGGTGGCGAAAAATGCAGAAGCGCTCGGCGGGACAATCGAGAGTATTCAAAAAGACACACCGTACGGTGATTTTGCCATGCTGCGCGACTCGGAAGGGGCATTCTTCGTGGTCATGCGCGGGAATATGTAAGAATTGTTTTTTCCTTTTAATAATATAAAACTCTAAAATCTGAACTATCATTAGGCCGAATTCGGCCCAATAATGGCTCGGATTTTTTCTTGATATAAGAAAGAAAAACAGTTATAATATATCATATTAACATATTAATTGGAGAGAAGATGAGTACAAAGAAAAAGTTAATTGAAGCAGGAGAAAATATAACTCTCGAATGGATAGACAGTCAGATAGATGCGGTTGTGATGAAACTCGAGAAAAACATGAAAAGATACAATTCAAATTTTCCATCAGCCTGTGCAACGAATGGTGTCTATCGAATCAAGGCAAATGATGACTGGACAAACGGATTTTGGACAGGCATGCTTTGGCTGGCTTATGAGTTAACTGGAAAAGATGAATTTCTGAATCAGGCGGCCGAAAACATTAAAAGCTTTCAGGATAGACTAGATAGACATTTTATCCTTGACCATCATGACATCGGTTTTCTTTATAGCTTGTCCGCAGGAGCCGGCTACAGAATTACAGGTGATGAGAACTGTAAAACGGAGATTATCCAGGCCGCTGATGTCCTCGTTTCACGCTTCCATGAGCAGGGAAATTTCCTCCAGGCCTGGGGAAAGTATGGTGATCCGAAAGAATATCGTCTGATTATTGATTCGCTAATCAATCTTCCTTTACTTTTTTTGGCCAGCCAATGTTCTGGAAAAAAAGTCTATGCGGAGGTGGCTGAGAAGCATTATCGGACTTTGCTGAGCACAGTGATACGAGAGGATGCAACGACCTACCATACTTATTATTTTGATTCTAAGACAGGAGAGCCGCTATACGGCGCCACGCATCAGGGCCGCAGCGACACTTCAACTTGGGCTCGAGGACAGGCCTGGGCGATTTTGGGCATTCCGCTGAACGAAAGCTATGTGCACTCAAGCCCTTTCCCAGCCAACTATACAGCGATTGTCGATGTCTTTCTGGAGCACCTCCCTGAAGACCTGATTCCTTACTGGGATTTCGATTACAGCGATGAGAATCCTTCGGCAAAAGACAGTTCTTCGGCGGCAATAGCGGCCTGCGGCTTACTTGAGGCGGAGAGAGAAAAAGCTTTCCCTCAGGCACAAAAAATAGCCAAAGGCTTGATATACCAATTGGCTAAAAATTATTCTACGAAAGATATGCCCGCTAATGAGGGGCTATTACAACACGGTGTCTATGCCTTTGCTGAAGGCAAAGGCATCGATGAGCCTAATCTCTGGGGGGACTATTTCTATTTTGAAAGCCTGATGCGCCTGAAAAACCCCAATTGGCAGAAATACTGGTGAGAAAATCAGGAGTGAAATAAAATTGAAGTAGAAGCTATTCGCCCTCTACTTCAATTTTTATTTTGAAGTATTTCCAGTGCTTATAGCTCACTGTGTATTCAGCCACGCTTTTGTCCGGAAAATAAGTATGTTTAATCTGCTTGACAGCGGGTTCACGGAAGCTTAAGTCAAGTAGACTCAGGATTTTTGCATTCTCCGGGAAATCAACTTCATTTGTTTCCATAGAGGCCATCGAAAAAAGATCAACATTAAAATCCTTTCTCACCCTTTCATAAATGCTGGAGTAAAAGGACTTATTGCGGGAAATCGGCTTCTTAACAAGCTTCTGCGGCAGATGGCTGATATGGACAAGAAAAGGAATATTTTTGAAAAAGCGAATACGGACGAAACGATAATATGAATCAGCAGGCGTTAGGCCCAGCTCTTTCAGGATTTCAGAGTCGTTTCCCTTTTCAATTGACAAGACCTTGACAGTCTCATAGGCATGTGATTCAAGTTCCTGATCCGTGAATTTTACGATTTGTGAAACTTTCGACTTAGAAACAAAAGTTCCCTTTCCCTGAACGCGATAAAGGTAACCCGCGGCGGTGAGCTCATTCAAGGCCTTTACTGCCGTGATAGAGCTGACGCCATAGTTTTGTTTAACATCAGCTTCAGTGTAAAACCTGTCTCCAGGAAGAAATTTATGCGTTTTTATTTCATCAAGCAAGTCCAGCTTGATTTTTTCATATTTTGGAATCAAAGTAAAAAATCCTATTCTTTATAATATCAATATATAATATGATAACATATTAAAACGCTACATTCAACCGTCCCATATTTGTATAGATAAATGTACACTTCAAGCTAATTGTCTAAGTAATAAGTGAGTTTTATGACAATAAGATAGAATGTGAATGAAAACGCACACATTTTATTTGAATATTATGTTAACATATGATATATTATCATTGCATGCATATAACATATTAAATCATAAACTAAACATTAGCGCGAGCGCTTGCGCGAATGCGAATAAAAAGGAGTCGAATGAAGAATATCGTACTAATTAGTCATGGCCCCATGGCAGAAGCTGTCAAGACCAGCCTGGAAATGATTGTCGGGCGGCAGGACCATGTTCATGCGGTAACAATGCCCGCCTACGGTGATAACCTCCAGTTTGAACATGACTTAAAAGAAAAAATACGAACACTTGAGGGAGAAAAACTAATTATTGCCGACCTGCTTGGAGGAAGCCCTTGTAATACGGCACTGAAAAACTATGCTGAGGATAAAGAAATTTCAGTGATAGCCGGAATGACCTTGCCGATGGTTCTTGAAGTAGTGATGAATGATGGAGTCCGCGCGAATGAGCTAATCGAAGTAGGAAGAAGCTCAATTGTTGATGTGAAAGAACAGCTGCAGGCCGTAGAGAGCGCAAAGACAGAGGAAAAAGTTGACCTTGCAGAATTTTTAGATTATAAAGGAAAAGCCGATCTTGTCAATGTCAGAATTGATGAGCGTCTGATTCACGGCCAAGTCGCAGGCATCTGGGCAGCGAGTTTAAACACTCAGCGTATCATTGTCGCAAATGACGAAGCAGCAGCGGATGAATTGCAGAAGTCATCGCTGAGAATGGCGGCACCGGCCAGTATACGTCTGTCAGTTCTTCCGGTTGAAGCAGCAGCACAAAATATTAACAGCGGGAAGTATGGCATGCAGCGTATTTTTCTATTGTTCAAAAATCCGGCAGATGTCTTAAAGTTTATCAAAGCAGGCGGCCGGCTCACAACAGTGAATGTCGGAAATATGAGTTACAAAGAAGGCGCAAAAGAAATCACTAGAAGCATTAAAGTCATGCCTCAGGAAGAAGAAATTTTTAAAGAAATTTTCAGCAGCGGCGTTAAAATCACTGCACAACTCGTTCCGAATGATCCGGTCATTGACTTGATGGACAAGTTGAATTCTTGATTTAGAAAATATTTATAGGAGAAAATAAAATGCATTTAACAGTTATAGAAATCATTTTAATCACAGTCTACTCATTCATTGCGATTAATGATTCACTGATTTCCAATACTCTGCAGCAGCCCGTTATTGCCGGTATGGTTTCAGGGGCTATTATGGGAGACTTAAAGACCGGGCTAATGGTCGGCGGGACGCTGCAGCTCATGCGCTTGGGCATTGCCGCCTTCGGCGGCGCCTCTATCCCGGATTACTTTACGGGTGCAGTGCTTGGAACTGCTTTTGCAATCATTTCTGGTAAGGGGGCGACTTACGGGATTGGACTCGCGGTGCCTGTCGCACTTTTAATGCTCCAGCTTGACGTAGTGGCGCGTTTCCTCAATGTTTTTCTGCTTCATCGAATTGACAAGGCCATTGAGAAAGAACGGTACGGCAGCATTTCCAGGCTGGTGCTTTCCGGAAGTCTGCTGTGGGGCTTATCGCGGGCAATCCCGATTTTACTCATGCTGATTATCGGCGACGTTGCGGTGACCACAATTACAGATGCCATGCCGCTTTGGCTAATGAACGGATTAAAGGTTGCTGGTGGCGTGCTTCCAGTTGTCGGTGTCGGGATTCTCCTGCGCTATCTCCCTACCAAGCAGTATCTGCCGTTTTTGTTTATCGGTTTCTTTCTTGCAGCTTACCTCAATGTGCCAATGATGGGAATTGCAATTTTGGGCTTAGTTGCAGCGCTGCTCGTGTTTAAGCGTGACAGTGAAAAAACAGCAGATCAGATGGGAACCGCTGCAACAGTAAATCAGAGATTTGAAGGAGGGATTGACAGTGATGAGTGAAATAAAGAATACAAATGGAATTGAAACGTCCAAAATTACCAAAAAAGATTTGAATAGAATGAGCTGGCGCTATATTTTAGCCAGTCAGCTGAATTGGAACTACGAGCGAATGATGAGCTCCGGTTATTTATACGCCATTCTGCCTGTTCTGAAAAAGCTTTACGGACATGACAAAGCACAGCTCATGGACATGGCAAAAACGCACAATCAGTTTTTCAACACCAATGCAAATTTCGGCAACTTGATTTTGGGCATTGATGTTGCTATTGAGGAAACAGAAGGTTATAAGGCCAAAAGCACGGTCGCAGCCTTAAAAACAGCTTTGATGGGCTCACTTGCAGGTGTCGGAGATTCACTTTTTCACGTGATTTGGGGGACAATTTTCGGCTCAATTGCAGCTGCCTTAGCTCAGAAAGGCTCAGTTGCCGGCTGCTTCATCTGGATTGCTGCTAATATTGTACTTTTGTTCGGCCGGGCTTATCTGCTGCCCCTGGGCTATCAGCAGGGAGTGAAGCTGGTAACGACCTTGAAAGATAAGCTTTCTGCCTTTACAAACGCAGCCACCGTTCTCGGCGTGACCGTGATTGGAGCACTGATTCCGTCGGTTATAAAGGTTGCGACACCATTGGTTTATAAGCATCACGGGGTTAACCTTTCAATGCAGACAACACTTGACGGTATCATGCCGGCCCTAATTCCCGTATTGCTGACACTTTTGACTTTCTGGATGCTTGGCAAAAAGAAGCTGAATTCAACACGGGTAATCTGGATTATACTGATTGCGACAATTATTCTGAGTGCCGCAGGAATCATCGGCTTGCCAGTTCCACCTGCGAAATAATGAGTTAATGTGTTACGGCTAAATAGGTAATAGTAATAAATGGTATAATAAATGCATGGAACTTAATGAATATCAGGAAAAAATCATCAAATTTGATTTATTTGACAATCGCACTGAAACTGTACAAATTGATATGCCCTTTCTTGATAAGGTGCTGGGCCTGGCAGGTGAATCCGGCGAAGTGGCTGACAAGGTCAAGAAATTGATTCGTGACAGAGACGGGAAAATTTCCGCGGAGGAACAGAAGGCGCTCGCTCTGGAATTGGGTGACTTGCTCTGGTATCTGGCAACCTGTGCGCGCTATCTAGGCTTGACGCTGGAAGACGTGGCCGCCGGCAATTTGTCTAAGCTGGAATCACGCCTTGAGCGCGGGAAAATCGTCGGCTCCGGAGACAACAGATGATGAAAGTTCTGATTGCAGCTGGATTGGCAGAAAATGCAGATTTCAAACTGTTCAATGCCGCTGATTTTGATGCCGTGATTGGTGTAGACGCAGGTGCATTGTGGGCGCTGAATCAGGGCTTGGCGCTGGATGCAGCAGTGGGCGATTTTGACTCAATCGGCCCTGAAGATTTCCGGCTCCTTTCAGAGACCGGCACAGAGCTTCTTAAATTCAAGCCTGAAAAAGATGAGACAGACCTGGAACTTGCTTTAGCGCTGGCTCTGAGAAAATATCCAGAAGCTGAAATCACGGTGACAGGCGCATTAGGCGGGCGCTTGGACCATGAACTGACCAATATTTATCTGCCAATAACGGAGAAATTTATTAAGTTTGCTGAGCAGATTAAACTGGTCAATTCACAGAATTATGTACAATATCTGACAACAGCCGGCGAGCATATTCTGCCACGGCTCGAGGGTATGAAATACATCGGCTTTGTCAAAGTAAATGCCGCGAACTTCAGCATTTCAAACGCCAAATATCCGCTGAAAGTCGAGGACAATTTCGCCGAGATTTACGCCAGCAATGAGTTTATTGCCGAAACCATGACTGTGAGCTTCACGTCGGGCTGTGTGATTGTGATTTATTCAAATGATAAAAAATAGAAAACTGGGTGCAGTTTTTCGTCAGCTGCGCGAAATGAAGAACCTCTCACTGAGTCAAGTGGTAGAGGGAATTTGCTCAAAATCACAGCTTTCCCGCTTTGAAAACGGCGAAAATGACATCGGTGCTGAAAAACTTTTCCAGCTGTTAGATGCAATCAATGTGACTTATGAAGAGTTTATTTATCAGATTAGAAATTTCGACCTGACAGATTTTGAGCGACTTTTCTCCGAAGCCGCAAACTACGAAGAGAAAGGCCGATTTGACAAAATTGAACTGCTCAGACAAAAAGAACTAGCCAAAGCCGGTGATATCCATCGATTCAATGCTTACGCCCTGCAGTCGATTATCGCGATGCATGGCGAAGCAGAGAATTTGACGGAAAAAGAAATTTCAGACGTCGTGGACTATCTTTTCAGCATTTTAGAGTGGAGCCACTATGAAATTTGGATTTTTCTAGCCACTTCGCAGCAGTTGCCGTATCCTCTCTGTCTTGAGTTTGCCAAAGAGATGTCAAATCGGACGTTATTTTACCGGAAAGTGCCGGACAATCGCGAACTTATCTGCCATCTCATGAGAATATTGGCATTTGTTGCAATTCAGAATCACGATGTTGAAAATGCTGAAAGATTCTTAAAGGGCTTTCTTGAGCTGCGCGGTGACAATGATTGGGTAAGACTGATTGCGGCGCCGCTTATCGAAATTCGTATGCTTAAAGAAAAAGGAGAGGTTGAGGAAGCAAAAAAGCTCTGGAAACAGCTGATTTCTGCTTATGAACTCCTGGGAACAAATCCCAAAAATCTTGAAGATTTGAAAAATGAAGAGTTTTAATCGTTGTAAATTTGCAACGATTTTTAATTTGCTCTGTTCAACTGATAAAATCTAAAAAAAATAGCTGAACACTGTTCATATTAAAAAGGAGCTTACTTATATGAAACTAATCAGAGCAAACAAAACCTTCCGCAGCCTTTTCTTATCACGGACTTTCAACGAATTCGGCGCCAGCCTCTTCAATATCGTTTTCCTGGTCTATGCTGCGGGCTATCCCAATGCAACCTTTTACATCTCACTGGCCGCACTGACAGCAGCCCTGCCGAATTTCCTGCCTGCCTTCACCGGATTTCTGGCCGACAAAACACGAGACAAAAAGCGAGGCCTTTTTCTAGGTTCATGGCTGCAGACTGCACTTTTCCTGCTGATGGCGCTTCTAATCGGATTCCGCTCAATGCCGGTCTTTCTCATCTGCTGCCTGATTAACTTTGTATCAGATTTACTGGCCTCTTACAAAAACGGCCTGCAAATGCCGATTATTCAGGCGCATGTGGCAGCTGAAGATACCCAATTGGCCTTAGGCACATTTCAAGGACTAGGCTCTGTTTTTCAACTTGTTGGACAACCGCTTGGCGTCGCACTCTTAGCCGTTTTTCACAACTCATATGCAGGCCTGAGCCTCATCAATGCCGTGAGCTATTTTATCTCCGGTCTTGTCCTGCTAAGTTCAAGAAAATATCTGGACATTGATTATCAGCCGTCAGAAGAAAACTTCCAGTTTAATTTTAAAGAAATCTGGAAAAATGTCTTATCCGTTTTCGAAAAAGACGGCAGCGGCAATGCTGTCTCATTGCTTGTCGGCGTTTTACTCATGAACTTCATTGCCAACGGCGTCCTGGCCATGATTGAACTGGCAATGAAGCACTACAATCCCTTCGGGAATAATTACGGCTTTGCCGTGATGCTCTTCAATCTGATATTTTCACTGGGAATACTGCTAGGCTCACTGCTGATGAACGATTTTCTCAAAAACACATCCATCCGAACTATCTTGCTCATTGAATTTGTCCTCATCATACCATTCGCCCTGACACTGACCAGCTTTGGCCAGATTGCCGTCATCATATTTTTCATCTGCGGCTATACCTTTTCAAAAGTAAATCCGAAATTCGGCAGTTACATGATGGAAGTTGTCTCTTCTGAAAATCTCGCCAAAATCTCCGGCAGCATCACGACCCTCTTTGCATCCTGCAGCTCCATCGGCACCATCGTCTTCATAGCCATGGCCAATATTACCGGTGTGCAGCCGACGCTGATATTCCTGTCAATTCTTGCCCTGTTTGCCCTGATTTACTTGTCGTTTTTCGGGCGGAAAAGTGTTAAAATAGAAGCATGAAAATAGGAATTATCGGCGGCACGGGCGGTATCGCGGCGAAAGCCTATCTACCTGTCTATGCAGCACTGCAGAATCAGCACGAATTCACGATTTATTCGCGTGAATTGGCCAAAGCCGAGGCAACTCGTGCAAAGTATAATTTTGCCAAAGCGACGCAGGTCTTGTCAAACCTGGATGCGTCGGATTTGGTCTTTATCCATGCGGCGACGTCGGCGCATTTTGAGATTGTCAAGCATTTCTTGGCGGCGGGCGTCCATGTCGTGCTGGATAAGCCGATTACTCAAAATCTGGCTGAGACGAAGGAACTGCTGGATTTGGCAGCGGCTCAAAACGTACTTTTTGTCATTGCCTTTAACCGGCGCTTCGTACCCGCGACGCAGCAGCTCAAGGCGATTCCGGACAAAACTTTCGTCAAAGTCACAAAGAATGTCTCGCCGAATGACAAGTCGCTGACTTTCAATATGTACGACATGTTCATTCATCCGCTGGACACGCTGATTTACCTGCTGGACGACGAAATCACGGATTATCACACTCAGCTGGTGGCGGAAAATGCCCGCCTGCAGCGGGCCGTGATCTTTTTACAGACCCCCACATGCACAGGTATTGCGAGTATGAACCTGGAATCAGGTGCTTTCACGGAAGAATTCACCGTTGAAGCCAAGGGCGAGACAGCCCGGACAGTGGATTTGAACGAGCTTACCAGATATCAGGGCTTGAAGGTGGAAACAGGACATTTCCATGGCTGGGAATCAACACCGTATGCCCGCGGCTTTGACAGCGTTGTGAGAGGCTCGATTGATGCAGTCGCAGACTTTGACGGGACAAACCGCGCAGAGTTGATGGACAGACTTCATCAGAAAAATGTGTTAAAATCTCACGAAATTATTGCAGAAATGCTAGAAAGCAGATAAAATGGCCATCTTAAAAATCGAGTATTACTCCGAAGTTCTCGGCATGAACCGCCCGGTCAATGTCATTTATCCAGAAGCCAGCAAGGTTGAAAACTATACGGGAAAAGACATCCCGGTCCTCTACCTGCTCCACGGCATGTCAGGCAATGAAAATTCCTGGCTGATTCGCGCAGGTATTGACCGGCTGGTGCGCCACACCAATGTGGCCGTGGTCATGCCCTCAACTGATTTAGGCTGGTATACGAAGACAAAGTACGGCATGGATTATTTCGAGGCTACGGCGCATGAGCTGCCCCGTGTGATTCATGAATTCTTCCCGAACCTATCAGAAAAGCGGGAGAAGACCTTTATTGCAGGTTTGTCTATGGGCGGCTATGGTGCTGTCAAGCTAGGGCTTGCGACGAACAAGTTCAGCTATGTGGCCTCCCTCTCTGGCGCTTTAAAATTGCCTGGACATGTGACCGAAAATTCGGAATATTGGCAGGGGATTTTCGGCTCGGAAGAAGAGTTTAAGACATCTGATGATAACTTGTCTAATTTGATTCAGCATTCGGACGAGCGTCCGAAGATTTATGCCTGGTGCGGGGCGCAGGATGAGCTCTACGCGGGCAATAATGTGTTTATTGAGGAATTGAAAACTCTGGGCTATGACGTGACCTACGAGACTTCGGACGGCATCCACGACTGGTATTACTGGACGCAGAAGATTGATACGGTTCTTGAGTGGCTGCCGATTGGATATGTGCGCGAGGAGCGCAAGATTTGACCGGTTTATTGTAAAACAGAAAATGCGTTATCATACTAAAATTTTTTCCTCTTTTAGCTTAGCCCAATCTGGGCTTTTTTGGTAAAATAGAGGCATGACAAATCACATTGTACTTTTTGAGCCGCGGATTCATTTTAATACGGGGAATATTGCGCGTACAGCTGCGGGGACGAATGCTGTGCTGGATTTGATTAAGCCGTTTGGTTTTGAAATCACGGATAAGCATTTGAAACGCGCAGGTCTGGACTACTGGGATAAGGTGGATATTCGCTATCATGAGAGTCTGGCGGATTTTACGGCGACGGTAGATGGGGATTTATTTCTGATTACGAAGTTTGCGGAGCGGACCTATTCGGAGGCGGATTTTTCGGACACTTCGAAAAATATGTATTTTATGTTCGGCCGCGAGGACACGGGCTTGCCGGAGGAATTTATGCGGCAAAACTCTGATAAATGTCTGAGGATTCCGATGAATGATGAGCATGTGCGCTCGCTGAACTTGTCGAACTGCGCGGCTCTGGTTATTTACGAGGCGCTGCGGCAGCAGGGTTTTGCGGGGCTTGAGGCGGTGCATACTTATGAAAAAGATAAGCTGAAATGAGTGAAAAGTTTCTGAAAACAGGTGATTTGATTGGCGTGGCAAATGCGCTGCTGCCAGAGTCTGAATGGAGTGCGGCGATTGCTGCCAGTTCGAGAGCTGACAGCATTTATGACCACATCGGTATGGTAGAGGTTTTGCCTGACGGCCAAGTTTTTGTCTGGAATGCGAATCCTACGGACGGTGTGATTGCTGAGCCGCTGGATGTCTTCACGGTGCGTGAAGAAGCCAGGGTCAGAAAGGTTTTTGATGTTTTTCGCGTGACTGCGGCAGTTAATTTTGACGAAGTCCTGGAGAAAATGCGTCCGCTGGCGGGTTTGCCTTATAATTTCAGTTTTGTAAAGGCTGAGCAGAGTTATTATTGCTCGGATTTGATTGCCCGTTCTTTCCCGGAGAATGTCTTTCCTGCAGCGCCGATGCATTTTGAGGGGGATTTCTGGCAGGGATATTATGATGAGCTGGGTATTGACATTCCGGAAGGCCAGCCGGGTACGCATCCCAACGATATGCTGGCGCAGGCGAATGTTGTCTATATTGAGAATTTACGTAATTTAATTTATGAATGAGAAAATTTATTTTAGCGGAAAGGTCGGGGCTATCTTTTTCAGCAATCCGTCGAATCTTTATAAGGTGCTGCTGCTGGAGATTGATGACAGCAACGACGAGGGCTACGAAGACAGCGAGATTGTCGTGACGGGGACGATTGGCGATATTGTCGAGGGCGACCGCTATGTGTTTCACGGCCATCTGACGAGTCACCCGAAGTACGGCGAGCAGCTGGCGGTTGAGACTTATGAAAAGGCTGCGCCTGCAACGGGCGACGGTCTGATTAAGTATCTGTCGTCGAGTAAATTCCCAGGCATCGGCAAGGAGACGGCCAAGAAGATTGTCAAGCTTTATCCGAAGAATACGGTGGATGCGATTTTGGACAGTCCGGAAAAACTGGACAAAATCCTGCCGCAGAGCAAAAAAAATGCATTTCTTCAGCATTTGTCCGAAAACCACGGCATGGAAACGGTGCTGTCGCGGCTCTATTCTCTTGGACTGACAGGGCGTGTGGCGGCCCAGATTTTCAACCAATACAAAGAGAAAAGTCTGGACATGCTGAAAGAAAATCCCTATCAGCTGGTTGAGGATATTGAGGGCATCGGTTTTGCCACGGCGGATAAGATTGCGGCTGAGCAGGGTATCGGCGCTGACAGTCCGGCCCGTTTTCGTGCGGCTTTGCTGCATGTGCTGCGGCAGCAGCCTTTTCAGACTGGTGATACTTACATTGAGCGCGAGCATTTGCTGTCGATGGCGGCTTATCTGCTTGAAAGCTCGCGTCCGGCTCAGATTCTGATAAATCCGGCAGTTCTGACTGCGCAGATTGACGAACTGGCGGCGGACAAAAAGCTGATGCTTGTCGGCGATAGACTTAATAGCAAAGTCTTTGAAATCAGCCTTTACCGGGCAGAAGAAGCGATTGCGGCCAATCTGACGCGGCTTTTGAAGCGTCCGAAGGAAGTGCTGAATCATGAGAAAGTGGACAAAACGCTGAGTGATGTCGAGCGCGATTTGGACATCAAGTATGATAAACTGCAGAAATCAGCCATTGTCCAGGCGCTGGAAAATCCTGTCTTTATCTTGACGGGCGGCCCGGGAACAGGCAAGACAACCATTGTCAACGGTTTTTTAGAAGTTTATGCTCGGCTGAATAAAATCAGTCTCAATGAATTGGACTACAAAGATACGCTCTTTCCAATTCTGCTGACAGCGCCCACCGGGCGCGCGAGCCGGCGCCTGTCAGAATTGACGGGGCTCTCGGCTTCAACGCTTCACAGAGCCCTCGGAATCACCACAGACGACGAAGTCGACGACCTGGCCAATGACCTGTCCGGACAGCTCCTGATTGTCGATGAGTTCTCAATGGTTGATACCTGGCTGGCCAACAAGCTTTTTGCAGGCGTGCCCTCAAACATGAAAATTCTGATTGTGGGCGATGCGGACCAGCTGGCCTCGGTCGGACCTGGTCAGGTTCTGACAGATTTGCTTCAGATGTCCAATATGCCGTCGGTGCGACTGGACAAAATTTATAGACAGTCTGACGATTCTACCATTACGGATTTAGCGCATGACATCAAAAACGGCGTACTGCCGGCGGATTTCACTGAGAAAAAGGCCGATCGGAATTTCTTTCCGGCGACTTCTTATCAAGTGGCCAATCTGATTGCACAAATTGCGGGCTCCTGGCTAAAAAGAGGCAACGACCCTTTTGCGCTGCAGGTGCTGATTCCCATGTACAAAGGCGCTGCCGGCATCACGGCGATTAACCGGATTCTCCAGAATATTTTCAACCCGAAGAATGAAAATCTGGAGTTTGCCTTTCTGGACAGTGTTTTCCGCGAGGGAGACAAGGTGCTGCAGCTGGTGAACAATGCTGAGAATAATGTCTTTAACGGTGATTTGGGCAAGATTACTGAGCTGATTCCGGCCAAATATTCTGACAGTAAGCAGGACGAAATTCTGATCGATTTCGATGGACAGGAGCTGAGTTATGTCCGTGCGGACTGGGCAAATGTTCGTCTGGCCTATGCTATGTCCATCCATAAGTCACAGGGCTCGGAGTTTGAAAGTGTGATTGTGCCGATGGTTTCCGGTTATTCGCGCATGCTGCAGCGTAATCTGCTTTATACGGCGGTGACGCGCGCCAAGTCTTCGCTGATTCTGCTGGGCGAGGTGGAGGCTTTCGGGCAGGCCATTGCCAAAGAGGGGACAAATCGGGCGACTTTTCTGCTGCAGCAGATGAAAAAGTTCTCCGGGGATTCGGATTTCGCGCCAGATGAGGGAGAAGAGGCAGAAAATGGACAAATACTAGATGTAGTGTCCGATTTTGAGCCGAAGCCGTCGATTCTCAGCCGGATTTTGGTTGAATCTGAGGATATCGACCCGTTGATTGGGTTGACAGACGCGGACTTTCAGCTTTTTGGAAAACACGAACGTTTTAAGTAAATATTCGGTAAATCTCTGACATATTAAGTGACAAAAACACTATATTTTGATATTCTAGAGTTGCGAGTAAAATTGCGGAAAAAATTTTAAGGGAGTTCATTTTCAAAATGAAAAAAAGTCTCAAACGTATTATTGCAGTCTCAGCTGTGGCTGTCCTCAGCGCTGCAGTATTGGCCGTCGGCACAAGTGCTGATGCAGCAACGAAAAAAATCAAGGAATTGAAAATTTCTTTCATCCCTTCAAAGAATCCGAGTGACATCACAACTGCCACAAAGGGACTTGATACTTTGCTGATTAAAGAGCTGAAGAAGCAGGGCTACACTGTGAGCAAGGTTGATACTTCAACCGGTACAGACTACAATGCAGTTGGCAAGGCACTGGATGCGGGCACTGTTGATATCGGCTGGGGCGTTTCCGGCGGTACTTATGCGGCTTATTCCAAGGGCGCAGAAGTTATCCTGACGGCGACTCGTAAAGGTTTGAGCAACGACGATTTGAAGAACACTAAAAATGCCGTAAATCCTCAGTATTGGAACGACCATAAACCAACGACATATTCAAAAGATGAAGTGACAGCCTACCGCGGGCTGCTTATTGCCGGAAATTCAGAAGTCGGCAAGCAAATGGCGGATTACGTGAAAAAAGGCAAGAAAATTCCAGTTGCGCTGATTAAGAAAGCAAAATGGGGCTTGTCTTCAACAACATCAGCTTCAGGTTATCTTTACCCTTCAGAATGGCTGACGAAGAAATACAAGATTTCAGTGCGTGACCTGCCGAATGTAGTCACAGGACTTGATTACGGGACAGCCGCAGCCGACCTTGCTTCAGGCACAGTTGACGTCATTGCCGGCTACGCGGACCTCCGTATGGACTTCGCCGAGGACTGGACAACCACTTATCACGCAACAGATACAATCTGGAACCAGACCAATGTCATCGGTGTGACCGATGAAATCTACAACGATGCCATTCTTGTGTCTAAGACTTCTGATAACCTCAAGAAATACCCAGGTCTCAAGAAGGCGCTGCAGAAAGCAATTGTCAGTCTGTCTAAAACTGAAAAGGGCAAAGAAATCATCAAAGTTTATGCACATGACGGCTACAAGGTTTCTAAAGCCAGCAACTACAAGCCATTCTTCAAGATTTTGCAGGATGTTGCCAACGAAGGTTAAGATGCGAAACACGCCCGCTTTGAAGTGTAGAAATTTACCCCTAAAGGGGAAAGCGACCTCTAAACCGCTAAAGCGGTAAGAGTCTGCTTAGGAAATTGAGGTTCTGCCTGAAAGGCAGGTTCTCAATTTATCTAATTTCCTAGCTTCAGGCGTGTTGAGCTCAGTTAGGTTAAGATGCGAAACACGCCGCTTTGAAGCGTAGAAATTTACCCCTAAAGGGGAAAGCGACCTCTAAACCGCTAAAGCGGTAAGAGTCTGCTTAGGAAATTGAGGTTCTGCCTGAAAGGCAGGTTCTCAATTTATCTAATTTCATAGCTTCAGGTGTGTTGAGCTCAGTTAGGTTAAGTTTCATGAAAAATTAGCCGAAATTATTCCTGTAATTTCGGCTTTTTTTCTGCCATTATTCATTTTATTTTTTATAACATTTTGATACAATAAGAGTTGTAACTACAAATATTTATATAAACGGAGTTCAAATGATAAAATTTGAGAGCGTAGGCAAGATTTATCCCAATGGTTTTCCAGGATTGACCGATGTGAATCTGGAGATTCAGGACGGTGAATTTGTCGGGATTATTGGTACTTCAGGTGCCGGCAAATCAACCTTGGTTAGAACAATCAATGGTTTAAACAATGTCACTTCCGGCAAGCTGATTGTCAATGGGACAGATGTTGCCAAACTCAGAGGCAAAGAATTGCGGAGATTCCGCCGCAAGGTCGGTATGATTTTCCAGTCCTATAACCTAGTACCGCGGATTTCAGTGCTGCGCAATGTTTTGACGGCTTTTGTGCCGGACATGTCTTTCGGCAAGGTGCTGTTTGGTCTCTTTTCTAAAGAAGATAAGATTAAGGCGCTGGAGGCGCTGGACCGCGTGGGGATTCTGGACAAGGCTTATACACGTGCCGACCAGCTTTCGGGCGGTCAGCAGCAGCGTGTTTCTCTGGCGCGGGCATTGGCTCAGGATTCAGATATTCTGCTGGCGGACGAGCCGGTTTCTGCGCTGGACCCGGTGACTGCCAAAGAGGTCATGGACGATTTCAAGCGTATCAATGAGGATTTGAATAAAACAGTTCTGATTAATATTCACCATGTTGAGCTGGCGCTGCAGTATGCCAGCCGGATTGTTGCCATCAAAAAAGGCCGGATTGTCTATGATGGTCCTTCAAGCGAGGTGACGCAGGAAATTCTTGATGAAGTCTACCGCAAGGAAACGGAAGAAGCAGGGAGTGAAAAATGAAAAACTTTTTTCAGCCAAAAACTTACATTCTGTCCGACGGTCAAGTTGTCAAGGAGAAGCGCTCGCTAGCCTGGCTTTACTGGCTGATTGTGCTGGCCATTATTTTTGCCTCGATTCGCTTGACGGAGTTTGACTTTGTGGGGCTGGCACGGCGCGGGCATTCGTTCTTTGCCATGATTGCTGACTTATTCCCGCCGGACTGGGCTTATTTTTCCCATGTGGCGACGCCTTTGTTTGATACGATTAAAATGAGTTTTCTGGGCTCCATTCTGGGTGCTCTGGTGGCGATTCCTTTTGCGGTGCTGGCTTCGCATAATATTGTCCGGAACCGATTTGTCAATCAGCTGGTGCGTATTCTGCTGACGATTACGCGAACTTTTCCGACGCTGGTGATTGCCTTGATTGCAACTCATGTCTTTGGTCTGGGCACTTTCGCCGGGCTTGTAGCCATCTTTATTTTCACTTTTTCCTTTGTCGGCAAGCAGATGTTTGAAAATATTGAAACGGTGGATATGGGCGCTTTTGAGGCGACGGAAGCGCTTGGCGTGGGACGTTTCAAGGCCTTTGTGGTTGCAATTGCGCCGCAGGTTGCGCCGTCGTATTTGTCGACATCTTTGTACGCTTTTGAGGGAAATGTCCGGTATTCGACGATTCTCGGCTATGTGGGCGCGGGCGGTATTGGGACGATTCTGAATGACCGCATGGGCTTCCTGATGTACAAGGATGTGGGCATGATTCTGGTGGCTATTCTTGTGACGGTGATTATCATTGAATTGACCAGCACGCTGATTCGCGCGAAATTGGCTTAAATGAAGTGGAGAATAGAATATGACTGATACAACTAAAAAAATTCTTGACTTTTATGAAAGTCGTCCGCGCCGAATGGCGTATATTTCGCTGATTGTCGTCATTGTCCTGGGACTTTGCTGGTGGTCAAGCTCGTCGTTGAGCGGCATTCATATGACAAGTCAGGGTGTGCGTATGGCGCAATCTGTGCTTGACGGCATCATTCACCCGGACACGAAACTATTGTTTGAAATGGGCACTCAGGGTGTGCCGTATCTGCTGCTGCAGACCATTGCCATTGCGATTCTGGGAACCATTGTAGGGGCGATTATTGCCATTCCGCTGTCATTTTTGTCAGCGACGAATATCATGCCGCGGCCGCTGGCCTATTTCTTCCGGCTGGTCATCATGGCGATTCGGACAATTCCTTCCTTTGTTTATGCCCTGTTTTTCGTCGGCGTGGTGGGAATGTCGCCCTCGGCGGGCGTGCTGGCGCTGGGACTTGAGTCAATCGGCATGATTGCGAAGCTCTTTATAGAATCGATTGAGGACTTAGACACCGGAATTCTCGAATCAATGGATGCTGCCGGCTCAACGACCATGCAGAAAATCCGTTTCGGCGTGCTTCCTCAGCTGATGCCGGACTTGTTCTCCAATCTGCTTTATCGTCTGGACATGAATTTGCGTAATGCGTCAATTCTCGGTCTGGTCGGTGCCGGCGGTATTGGTGCGCCGCTGATTTTTGCCATGAACGGGCAGATGTGGCCGAAAGTCGGTTCAATTTTAATTGCGCTCTTTGTGCTGATTGTGGTGGTGGAGCTGATTTCTTCGCAGATTCGGAAGGCTTTGATGCGCGGATAATTCATAAGAAGATGATAAGAGGCTGAGAAGCCTCTTTTTTCTGTCAAAGGATAGAATTTTCCGTATATTTACATTTTTTTGCTTTAAAAACGTAAATTCATGTAGCAGAATTCTGTTAAATAGTGTAAAATAAAAGTAACACAATTGAAATTTTTGCCGAGTAATTGCGTATAGGTTACTTATCACTTCTCAAGGAGTTCACTTAAATGATTGATATTATCAATTTGAACAAGCGTTTTGAAAATGGATTCACAGCGCTTGAATCTGTCAGTTTCACGATTGAAAAAGGAGATTTGGTTTGTCTGCTGGGACCGTCTGGCTGTGGTAAATCAACGATTCTCAATTTAATTGCCGGCCTTTTAACGCCGACTGGCGGAGATATTAAATTTGATGGTCAATCCGTGGTCAAAACGGCGCCGAAAGACCGCAATATCGGTTTCGTTTTTCAGAACTATGCGCTTTATCCGCACATGACGGTGCTTGAGAACATCATGTTCCCGCTGACAGTCGGCAAAAATAAAATGGCCAAAAGCGAAGCTCAGAAAATCGCCGAAGAATACATGAAGTTGACAAATATCGAAGAATTGTCCGGAAAGAAACCCGGGACGCTCTCAGGTGGTCAGCAACAGCGTGTGGCCATTACACGGGCGCTTGTTCAAAAACCTGATATTCTGCTCTTGGACGAGCCTTTGTCGAATCTGGACGCTCGTTTGCGTTTACGCATTCGCGAAGAAATTCGTCGCCTGGTCAAGGAAGTCGGCATCACCGCAATTTTTGTCACCCACGACCAGGAAGAAGCCCTGTCTATTTCTGATAAAATCATCCTGATGAATGAGGGCGTAGTGCAGCAGTATGCACTGCCTCAGGAGCTTTATCTAGAGCCGGCTAATCTTTTCGTGGCAAATTTTATCGGCTCGCCGATTATCAACTCCATGAAAATCACAGTGAAAAATGGCCAAATGGATTTCGGCGATTTTCAGCTTCCCTTGTCCACACTGGTAGAATCACGCAAAAAAGCTGAAATCACTGACGGCAGCTATACTTTTGCCATCCGCTCAGAAGATGTCAGCCCAGAGTTGTCCGGCGGCGTAGTGGAAATGGAAACAGACGACAACGAAGTCATCGGCCGCGACTGCATTCTCCGTTTTGAGAAAAACGGGCTGGTGATTAAGTCGGTTGTCAGTCTTGAGAAGGCCGTCAAAAATGAAACTCGAAGTTTAGTCTTTAATTTCAATAAAGCCTTTGTCTTCAATGAGGCTGGAGAGCGGGTCTACTGATGTTTAAATTTAGACAAGGTCATAATCCTGAGAATCAAAAAAAGGCCTGGATTTTTCTGGCGCCCGCTTTGATTCTTATCCTTATTTTCAGTATTTATCCGCTCTTTCGCTCCTTTTACATGAGTTTCCAGTCGGGATTCATACTGAATCAGCATTTTGCCGGACTTGAGAATTATCAGAAGATATTTTCCGACCCGATTTTCATCCGCTCGTTAATCAACACAGCAATTTTCGCCATTATCGTAGTGCCTTTGGCTTTGATTATCGCACTTTTTATTTCCTGGGCGATTTTTGAAAAAGTCAAGTTTAAATCTGTCTTTGAGGCAATTTTCTTCATGCCTTATGTCACGTCAGTGATTGCCATCGGCATGGTTTTCCGTTATTTCTTCAATCGGGATTACGGCGTGATTAACTTTATTCTGGGTCTTATCGGCATTCCGTCGGTCAACTGGCTGGACGACCCGAGCATGTCCATGCCGACGCTGATTATTTTCGGAATTTGGAGCGCTCTGGCTTTTAATATTATTATCCTGCTGTCCGGTTTCCGCAACATCAGTCAGGATTACTACACGATTGCCGACTTGTTCGGCGCCTCCAAGTGGGAGCAGTTCCGCAGAATCACGCTGCCGCAGCTGATGCCGACCATCAGTTTTCTCCTGACGGTGAATCTGATTGGCGCTTTCAAAGTTTATACAGAAGTTTACGCGCTCTTCGGCGGGCAGGCAGGCATTGCGAATTCGGCAGTGACCGCAGTCTTCTACGTCTATACCAAATTCTATAATTTGGGGCAGTCGGGTCCGGCCATGGCGGCTTCGGTTGTGCTCTTTGCGATTATCATTATCATGACAATCCTGCAGCGGCTGATTACAAGAAGTCATCGGTCATAGAAGGAGTTTGAAAGAATGAAAATAAAAATTTCGACAGCGGTAGTTTACATAATATTAATTATGTTCAGTATTATCACGCTCTTCCCATTTATCTACATGATTCTCGCTGGGCTGATGACACACCGGGAAATGGCAAGCATGCCGCCGACGCTGATTCCGGCGCACTTCCAGTTTACCAATTACGTGCAGGTCTTCAAACAAGTCCCTTTCTTGCAGTACTTTATCAACACGCTGGTCGTCTCGCTTGCGACAACATTTGCAACGCTGGTCACCTGTACACTGGCAGCCTTTGCGCTGACCAGCCTGGAGTTCAAATTCAAAAAAGTCATCTTCGCGCTCCTGATTGGACTCTTGATGGTGCCTTACGAATCGATTATTTTCACAAACTACAATACAATTCTGCAGCTGGGCATCAAAAACACCTATGCGGCGCTGATTATCCCCTTTCTGACCAGTATTTTCTATATCTATTTCCTGAATAATTACATGGCCGCGATTCCAGACAGTCTCTACAAGGCGGCCAAAGTCGACGGCGCGAGCGACCTGGAGTACATCCGCCGCATCCTGGTGCCGATGATTTCACCGGCCCTTGTGACAGTGGGCATTCTAAGCTTCATCATGAGCTGGAATTCCTTCCTCTGGCCTTTACTGGTGACGGATACGGATACGATGCGCCTGCTGAACAATGGTCTTGCTTCATTTGCGACAGAGGCCGGCGCACAGACGCAGCTGCAGATGGCGGCAGCCACATTGACCGTCGTGCCGGTGCTGGTGCTCTACTTTATTTTCCGCAAACAAATCATCAGAGGGGTGGCACGTAATGGCATCAAAGGATAAAATTGAAATCATTTTTCATGCGGGTGTCTTGACCATCGGCGGAACAGTCGTCGAGATTGCCTACCAGGACTCGCATATTTTCTTCGACTTCGGCACCGAGTTCCGCCCCGAGCTGGACCTGCCGGACGAGAGCCTCCAAACTTTGCTCGAGAACCGCCTGATTCCGGAGCTCAAAGACATTTACGACTTTCGTTTTGAAAATGAGTATAAAGGACTGCCCCGACCTGATTTTACGCACACAGCCGTCTTTCTGAGTCACGCGCATCTGGACCACACGCGCATGGTCAACTACCTAGACCCCAGCATTCCCATGTATGCGCTGAAAGCAACAGCAGAAGTGCTGCCCGTACTCAATCAAAATGGGGATTTCCTGATTCCACAGCCCTTTGAAGACGATAAGGCTTTTACCAGAGAAATCATCGGCATTGCGCCTTACGGCACTGTCAAAGTCGGTGACATTGAAGTTGAGCTGGCGCCGGTAGACCATGATGCCTACGGTGCCTGCGGCATGATTATTCGCGTCGCCGGCAGGAAAATTGCTTATACCGGTGACTTGCGCCTGCATGGTTATGACCCTGATGATACTCTCAAGTTCACTCAATTGGCCCGACAGGCCGACATGCTCATCATGGAAGGCGTATCCATCAGCTTCCCCGAGCGTGAAGCAGAAGAGAATGAGCCTGTGGAACATCCGATTTATTCTGAGCAGGATTTGATTGATGAATTTGTCCGCCTGCAGAAAGAGAATTCTGAGCGTCAGATTACATTTAACGGTTATCCGGCCAACGTCAAGCGTTTCAGCCAGCTGGTGAAAGCTTCGCCTCGCAAGGTTGTCCTGACGCAGGATATGGCACTGCTTTTGAAGAAAATCTTTGGTCAGGAGACGCTGTATTATGTCATGCCCGGAGCTGAGCGCCGTGAAGCCTTGAATCCTGCGCTTGAAATTGATTATTCGACGTTATTAGCTGATAAATCTGACTATCTCTGGCAGGTGGAGTCTGACTTTGATAAACTGCAGCGGGGCGGACTTTACATCCACTCAGATGCGTCACCTTTAGGAGATTTTGACCCGCATTATCAGCCATTTCTTGACATGCTGTCAGAAAACGGCATAGAATTTGTACGTCTGGCTTGCTCGGGCCATGCCGTACCGGACGATTTGAAGAAGATTGTCCAGCTTATCGAGCCTAAACTCTTGGTTCCAATCCATAGCTATCATCCAGAGCGTCTGGAGAATCCCTATGGTGACAGAATACTGCCCGAACGCGGGCAGGTCATTGCACTGTGAGACGAAAAACTCACATCAAAAAACCTTTGTGCTTTTTTTAAGATGTGAAGCATGCCCGTTTTGAAGCGTAGAAATTTAGGGAAATTGTGGTTCTGCCGTAGGCAGCTTCCAATTTCATCTAATTTCCTGGCTTCAGGCATGCTGAACTCAATTATGAAAAGTACAATCAAAATTTAGGAGGAGAAATTCAATGAATTTCAAAAAAATGGCTCTGTCAGCCGTCGTACTGACTGCCGCTGTATCGCTTGCCGCATGTTCGTCATCAAAAGACACAGGCTCTTCATCGTCAAAGAAATCAGACGATATCCAGACTTCTGTATCAAAAGATACGACAATTACATTCTGGCATGCAATGACAGGGGCTCAAGGAGCTGAGCTTGAGAAGATGACAGCTGATTTTGAAAAAGCCAATCCGAAAATCCATGTGACTTTGCAGAATCAATCATCCTATCAAGACTTGCAGGCGAAGCTGACGTCCACTATGCAGTCGCCGAAAGATTTGCCGACCATCACGCAGGCTTATCCAGGCTGGCTTTACAACGCCGCTCAGAATGACATGCTGGTCGACCAGGGCTCATTTATCTCAAATAGTAAGATTGGAATTACCGGCGACGAAAAGATTCAGCCGGCCCTGCTTAAAGGCGCAAAGTTTGACGGCATCCAGGCAGGCATTCCATTTAACAAGTCAACCGAGGCCTTGTTCTACAATGCGGATGTGCTGAAACAATACGACATCAAAGTTCCAACGACCATGGACGAGTTCAAAACAGCTGCTCAGACGATTTATGAAAAGTCAAATGGCGAGCTTGTCGGCGGCGGCTTTGATGCGCTGAACAACTATTATTCAATCGGGATGCGTGACGAAGGCAGCCAGTTTGACAGCAAGACAAACTTCACTTCAAAAGCTTCAAAGGCTGTCGTGAGCTACTATCTTGACGGTGTGAAAGCCGGTTACTTCCGTATTGCAGGCTCTGACAAATACTTGTCCGGCCCATTCGCGAATGGAAAAGTTGCCATGTTCATCGGCACAACAGCCGGTGAAACTTTTGTTGCTCAGGACGCGAAGTTTGAATATGGTGTAGCTGCCCGTCCTTCGGAAAATAATATTCAGCAGGGCACTGACATCTACATGTTCTCAAATGCCACGAAGAATCAGCAGACAGCGGCTTATCTCTTTGAGAAGTTCCTGGTTTCAACAAAAGAACAGGTTGAATGGGCAAATGCAACAGGCTACATGCCTGTAACAGTCGCCGGCATGAAGGATACTGCTTACACAGGCAATAAGACCAGCAAAGTCCCAGCCATCATTGCAGCAACAACGACGAAACTCTTTACAAATCCGATTGAGAAGAACTCAGATGCTGCCTACACCCAGCTGACTGCCACCATGCAGGAGATTCTGACAGACAAGAACGGCAATATTGATGACCTGCTCAAGAAAGGCAAAACAGAGCTTGACGGTGCCTGGAATCAATAATCATTTGACGGAAATGGACAAAACCGAGTAAAATATAGTAAAATAATAGCAGTGAGAACTGCTATTATTTGCAATTTTAAGGAAAGTTGAAAATGAAAATCAAGATTTTTGAAACCAGTGACATGCACGGCTACATCCTGCCGTCAAACTATACGGCTCGAAACATGAATCTGCCTTTCGGCATGGCAAAAGCCCGCGAGATGATGGACAGCCTGACAGCTGCGGCTGAAGTTGATGGAGACATTGTCCTAAAAATTGAAAACGGCGATATTATTCAAGGCTCAGCTTTGGCTTATTATCTGGCGAAACAAGCCGAGGACGGGCTGACTCATTTGACTTCAGTTACGAACTCTTTCGGTTATGACGCGGGCCTCTTGGGCAATCACGAGTTCAATTACGGCCGTGATTATGTAAATAATTATGTCGCTCTGACAGATTATCCGATTCTCTGTGCCAATGTTTTGGATGAAGAAACTGGCGAGCCGGCCTTTGGTCAGGCCTATCAGATTGTTGAAAAGAAGGGCGTTAAAATAGCAGTGCTAGGCCTTTTGACGCAGTATGTCCCGCACTGGGAGCAACCTGCGACGATTGAAGGCTTGATTTTCAAGTCAATCGTAGAGACGGCCAAAGAATATCTGCCGATGCTGCATGAAATGGCCGATATTGTCGTGGTTGCCTATCACGGCGGTTTTGAGCGCGGACTTGATACAGGCTTGCCCGAAGAAGCGCTGACAGGCGAAAATGAAGGCTACCAGCTGCTTACAGAATGCAGTGAGCTCATTGACGCCTTTGTCACAGGACATCAGCACCGGGAAATCGCACAGAAAGTGCTTGGTGTGCCCGTTGTCCAGCCAGGATACCGCGGGGCCAATGTGGCCGAAATCACGCTGGAACTGGATGATAATAAGCATGTCATCAGCTCCTCAGCTGAGCTTCACTCCGTTGAAGAAAGCGAAGTTTCAGAAGAGGTGATTTCACTCATCACGCCGATTAATAATCAGACAGAAGACTGGCTGGACACGCCGATGGGCAGTGTTACAGGCGATATGACCATCAAGGACCCGATGGAGGCGCGGATTCATGAGCATCCTTACATTGAATTTATTAATAAAGTACAAATGGCGGCCAGTGGTGCGAAAATTTCAGGCACGGCCCTGTTTAATAACGAAGCGCAAGGTTTTGGCGAAATTATCACGATGCGCGATATTCTGACGAATTATATTTATCCGAATACGTTGGCTGTTTTGCGTGTGTCTGGTGCGGATTTGCGCGCAGCGCTGGAATTGACAGCAACGCATCTATCTTTGGACGAAAATGGGAAAATTGTCTTTAATCCGAGATTTGTCAATCCGAAGCCGCAGTATTATAACTATGACATGTACGAAGGCGTTGATTACACAATTGATTTGACACAGCCGGAGGGACAGCGTATCACTCAACTGGATTTTGACGGAAAGTCCGTTCAGGATAGCGACGAACTTGAGATTGTAGTGAATCAGTATCGCGGTGTGGGCGGCGGAAATTATCCGATGTTCGATGCCTCAAAGATTATCTCTGAAATTACAGTGGACATGACAGAACTGATTGGCGAGTATTTGAAGAAGCATCCTGTGATTGAAGCGACGGCGGACAATAATTTTAAAGTTGTGAGCTGAAATCCTGTAACTTTTTGAAACTTTTTGTTTCTTTTTACGTATTATATAGTAAGAGGGAATTATACAGCTATATGAATTTAGAAGAATCACTGAAAAAATATTTCGGCTTTGACAGTTTTCGTGCCGGCCAGAAACAGATTGTCCAGCAGGTTTTGGACGGAAAGGATACACTGGGAATCTTACCGACGGGCGCGGGAAAGTCGGTCTGTTATCAGCTGCCGGCAATGCTGCTGCCGGGTGTGACTATAGTTGTTTCACCGCTGATTTCACTGATGAAAGATCAGGTGGATCAGCTCGAAGCGGCTGGAATTCCTGCAACTTTTTTGAACAGCAGTGTTGACATGGAGGAAGTTTCTCTGCGCATGCAGCAAGTTTCGGCGGGAGAAATTAAGCTCTTGTTCGTTGCGCCGGAGCGTTTTGAACTGGATTATTTCAATTTTTTCATTCAGAATCTGAAGATTGATTTGGTCGCTATTGATGAAGCGCACTGTATTTCACAGTGGGGGCATGATTTTCGGCCGAGTTATCTGGCTTTTGCGGAGCGTCTCAAGGCGCTGCCGGAGAAGCCGACTGTTCTGGCCTTGACTGCCACAGCAACGCCGCGTGTTGCAGCAGATATTCAGCAAGTTCTGGGAATTTCTCCGGAAAATACGGTTAAAACCGGCTTCCTGCGTGAAAATCTTCGCTTCGAGGTCGTGAAAAATGTTGATAAACGCACTTGGCTGAGGAACTATCTGCGCGGCCGCGACAAATCTGATTCTGGCATTATCTACTGCTCGACCAGAAAAGAAGTGGAAGAGCTGACAGACTGGCTGAATCACAGCCGATTTTCTGCCGGCCGGTATCATGCGGGCCTGAGCGAAAAGGAAAGAACACAAAATCAGGAAGATTTCCTTTATGACCGGGTGCAGATTATGGTGGCAACAAATGCTTTCGGCATGGGCATCAACAAGTCCAACGTCCGTTATGTCATCCATTATTCAACACCGGCAAATCTTGAGTCTTATTATCAGGAAGCGGGACGTGCGGGACGTGACGGGCTGGAGTCGGATGCCATTCTGCTCTGGGCGCTTAATGACCTGCGTGTCCGAAATTACCTGATTGAGCAGTCAGAGGCTGATGACGAGCTGAAGACAAATGAGTATGAAAAACTGCGTCAGATGCAGGCTTATGCCAATACAGAAACTTGTCTGCAGCGCTTTATTCTGCGCTATTTCGGCGATGAGGGCGAAGACTGCGGAAAATGCAGTAACTGTGCAGATGAGCGAATTCTGACAGATATTACGACCGATGCCCAGAAAGTCCTGTCCTGTGTCATCCGCATGGGTGAGCGTTTTGGGAAAACGGCTGTCGCCGGTGTACTAGCAGGTTCAAAAAATAAAAACTTAGCCCGCTGGAATTTTGAGCGTCTCTCAACCTACGGCATTATGAAATCCAACAGCCAGAAATCAATTGCCGCTTTAATCGACTTTCTGACTAGTGAGGGTTTCCTGGGTGTCAGTACGGGTGAATTCCCGCTGCTGTTTGTTTCAGCTGCTGGAAAGCAAGTGCTGCGGGGAGAGGATAAGGTCTTCCGGCGGGAGACTTTGAGGCCTGAAGTTGTCCGCTCCGGCAGGTCAGCTGCCAAGTCTTCTGAGAATACTGAGCATAATGGCGCGTTCAATATAGACCTTTTTGAAGTGCTGCGTGCTTTGCGTCTTAACATTGCCCGTGAAGCAAAGCTGCCGCCCTTCATGATTTTCTCGGATGCTACACTGCAGGACATGACGCGCGTGATGCCTGCGACGGATGAGGATTTTCTTGAGGTTTCTGGCGTGGGGCCGATGAAGCTGGAGAAGTACGGAGAGGAGTTTTTAGCCGCGGTTGCGGAATTTAAGAACAAGTTCTGATTGGAGCTTGTTTTTTTATATGACAAAATTGTAAGTTTCATGGGCGAAATTTCTGATAAACTGATGATGTTGGAAAAATAAAACGTTGTGCGCGGGATGCTGCAGCACCGCACACATGTTCAGAAAAGAAAGGAAATTTTCAATGAAAAAGTTATTTTTTTCTCTTTCAGCTGTTGTGCTCCTGATTGCAGGCGGAATTTACGGCTGGAAAACTCTTGTATACGGAGGTACGACTTACTATTCACGTGTCGTTGATGACGGGAAGAAATCCGAAGAAAAATTTGACAACGGCGAGACGTTTTATCTCTACAATTATGGCCAAAAAGCCTATCAGAAAGATGGAAGCGAAAAGGTTCTCAACTTCACAGCTGACCATTCGCTGCGCAAAGACGCTTATCTTAAGATCACTTACAACAAGTCAAAGGGCGTCACGGACTGGAGAGAAGTCCAGAAATCAGAAATTTCGGCCGCAGCATTGGCTAAAATCGAAGCAAATGAGACAAATCGTTTGTGAACGATAAAGGAGCGACAAGACAAATGAAAAAGTCGCAAATAGTAGCCATTGTAATAAAATAGAAAGAGGAAAAAGCCGAGCGCTTGCGTGAACGCTATTCCAAAAGGAGTACCAAAATGTTACTAGAAGTAAAACACCTCAAAAAAGTTTTCAAAACACGCTTTTCAAAGCAGGAGACAACTGCGCTGGAAGATATAGATTTCTCCGTGGACAACGGCGAATATATCGCTATCATGGGCGAATCCGGTTCAGGAAAAACGACATTGCTCAATATTTTGTCCACACTTGAAAAGCCTACCGCAGGCTCAGTCCTGCTGAATGGCCAGGATATCACAGCGATAAAGAATGAGAATATTTCAAAATTCCGTCGTGACCATCTAGGCTTCGTCTTTCAGGATTTCAATCTGCTGGACACGCTGAATGTGCGTGACAATATTTATCTGCCGCTGGTTTTAGGCAAGCAGGATGTAAAACTGATGCGCGCGCGAATCGCGGATTTAGCGCCGAAGCTCCATATTGAAGACATGCTGGATAAGCAGCCCTTCGAGCTGTCAGGCGGGCAGAAGCAGCGTGTGGCTGTGGCGCGTGCCCTGATTTCTCAGCCTGACCTGGTCTTGGCCGATGAGCCGACGGCGGCGCTTGATTTCAATAACTCAGAGAATTTGCTGAATCTGTTTGAGGGAATTAATGCCAGCGGTCAGACGATTATTATGGTGACGCACTCGAGTCTTGCGGCCAGTCATGCGAAACGGGTGCTCTTTATCAAGGATGGTGTCCTTTATCACCAGCTTTACCGCGGCGAGCGCAGTGCGACAGAATTTGCCAAAGACATTACTTTGTCGCTGACGGCTTTCTTAAGTGAGGCCGAGAAATCGTCTGCTCATGCGAACGTGAATTAAAGGAGGTACTCAAATGCTGACTTTAAAACTAGCTTTATCCAATCTTAGGAAGGGCTTCCGGAGTTTTGCACCTTTTCTCATGTCGACGATTACGATGTTTGCGCTGATTTTTGTGACGGCGTCCATCAGTCTTTCTAAGTCGCTGACGAAGATGCCCGGAAGCATTGCCATAATTTCCATGATGACTTTCGCGCTCTTCGTTCTGATGATTTTCGGTACAATCATTCTGATTTACAGCTACCGTTTCCTGCAGAATCAGCGCTCAAAAGAATTCGGGCTTTATGACATCCTCGGCTTCGGTAAGCGCAAAATCGCCGGTGTGGCCTTCTTTGAACTGCTCTTCAGCTTCATACTGACAGTCGTTCTCGGCACGGTGGTCGGCATTGCGCTGGCCAAGTTCCTGTTCCTGATTTATATCAACCTGATACAGGCGTCAAGCTTCAATCTGGCGATTAATCCGCTGTCTATCGCCCTTGTCGCAGCCATTTTCCTCGTCATCTTCCTTGTACTTTTCCTGATAGGCTGCGTTATTATCGGGAAATCTTCCAGTCTAGATTTATTGCGCCAGGATACGAAAGGCGAGAAAGAACCGAAGTCCAACATCGTCGTTGCGGTTCTGGGCGTATTGCTGATTGGTGCAGGTTATTTTATCGCGATACGTGTGACGGATCCCATAGCGGCTCTGACACAGTTCTTTATCGCAGTGCTCCTAGTCATCTTTGGAACATATTTGTTCTACATTTCCTCAACCGTCTGGTATCTGAAATGGCGCAAGAAACGCAATTCCTACTACCAGCCGCGTAATTTCATCAAAATCTCAAGCCTCCTTTACCGGATGAAAGCCAATGCTGTGGGTCTCGGCAACATCACGATTCTGCTGTCCATGGCCGTGGTCACGATTGCCACAACCGTCGTGCTTTATTTCGGAACAGGGAATGTGATTGCGAAGCAATACCCGACCGAAGGGCAAGCCTACAGCATACGGGTCGGCATGACGCGCTCTGAGCTGGTTGACGGGCTGGAGCAGGCCGCAGGAAAAGCGAATATCACGCTGCCTAAAGATTCAATTTATCCTGTTAGAACTGGAAACAACGTGATGCTGGAAGCTTCCGGCTCAAGCCTGAACCTCACAGATGCGGCTAAAAAGTTCCTAGTTTATAAGAAAACGAAAAATGCCGTAAATGCAACCATCAGCACGGTACAAGATTTAAACACGCTAAAAAATAAACTTCCGAGTCTGGCTGACAATCAGATTTATCTCTATGACTTGACAAATTCGACCAAGAAGATTGACCAGCTCAACATCGGCGGTACGAGCTATCAGGTCAAATCGCATCTGAAAACGCTGAAAAACTTCCCGATGAATCAGAGCACAGGTGCAGATGAAGTCTTGATTATCTTCCCGTCAGACGTGCAGCTTGACAGTGCTGTTGCGGCATACAACCAGGGGAATAGTGGTGAAGGAAACGAAATCATCGTTATGGCGAATGCCAACTTTGAGATTAACAAATCAGACGAAGCGGCCTTCATGAAAGCTCTTCCTAGAGGAGAATACCAGCCCAGAACATTCGACGATATCACAGTCAGTTTCAAGAGTGATGAAATCAGCAATCAGCGCATGCAATTCGGCGGATTTATCTTCATCGGATTTATCCTGGGAATTGCCTTTATCCTTGGCGCCGCACTGATTATCTACTACAAGCAGCTGTCAGAAGCCACTCAGGACAAGCGTTCCTTCAAGATTCTTCAAGAGGTTGGACTGTCTAAAATCGAGGTGCGCAAGACGATTAAATCTCAAGTGCGTATGATTTTCTTCCTGCCCATTGTGGTGACAATTGTCCATTTCGGCTTTGCTTTCAACATGATTTCTAAAATTGAGGAAGCCTTCGGTATCCGCGAAGCGGCGCTCATGCTTGGCCTCAGTGCAGTGACGATTATCATGGTTGCGCTGATTTACTGGCTGATTTATAAACTGACCAGCCGTGTTTACTATAATATCGTGGAACGAGCAGAGACTTGACGGGATTCACTGATTTAGTTCAGCTTGTCTATTATCTTTTAAATTAAAAGTTGTCAGTTTAATAAGACTGGCAGCTTTTTTTGTTAAGCTGAGCGCCAGTTAAAGATAATAGACAAAAAAAATAATAACGTCTTTTAAGTCCGTTTTTTTACAAATAAGACAAATTGTCTTATTATTTAAGAAAAAAAGTGTTATGATTAGGGTAGAAAAAATACATCGTTTGTAGTGTTGGCAGATTTTGTGATTTTACTACTATCTGCTAGATTTCTGGAGAGAAAATATGTCTTTTATTGAAATCAAGGATGAAACTAAAAAGTATCAAACCGGCGACAGCATCATTGCAGCCAATGACAATGTCAGCTTCTCCATTGAAAAAGGAGAGTTGGCAGTTATTCTGGGTTCTTCCGGGGCAGGCAAATCCACCTTGCTCAATATTTTGGGCGGCATGGACACTTGCGACAGCGGCAGTGTTGTCGTTGACAAAACAGACATTGCCAAGCTTAGTCCGCGTGATTTGATTCGCTACCGCAGGTACGATGTCGGCTTTGTTTTTCAGTTTTATAATCTGATTAACAATCTGACCGCCAAGGAAAATGTTGAGCTGGCTTCTGAGATTGTGACTGAGGCGCTAGACCCAGTCGAGGTTCTGAAAAATGTCGGCCTGGGCGCACGCATTGATAATTTTCCCTCGCAGCTGTCAGGCGGTGAGCAGCAGCGGGTGGCAATTGCCCGGGCGGTGGCTAAAAACCCTAAGATTTTACTTTGCGATGAACCTACGGGTGCACTGGACTATGAAACTGGCAAGCAGGTTTTGAAGATTCTGCAGGATATGTCGCGTCTGCAGGGCACCACGGTCATTATTGTTACGCACAATGTGGCTATCAGCCAGATTGCCGACCGCGTGATACAGATGCATGACGGAAAAATAAAGGAAATAAAAGTTAATGCAGAACCGCTGGACATTGAGAGGATTGAATGGTAAGATTTAAGTAGAACTAGAGACGATGACATGAAAACGAGAATTCTAAATAAAAATATTCGACGCTCAATTACGGGTTCATTCGGCCGTTTCTTATCAATTTTTCTATTGATGGGACTGGGCGTTTTTGCGTTCACTGGACTAAAAGTTTCGGGTCCGGACATGCGTGCTACCGCCGAGCATTTTTATGAGACGCATCATTTGGCTGATTTGAGCGTGATTTCAACCTACGGCTTGGATAAAAGCGACCAGGAACTTATCAGTAGTGCTAGTGGGCTTAAAAAGGTCGAATACGGCTATTTTGAGGACATTCTGATTAAAGGCACGGACACGAGCCTGCGCGTTCTTTCTGAGCCTCAGACGTTGTCGACTTATCAGCTTGTAAGCGGTAAAATGCCGCAGAATAATCAGGAAATCGCGCTGGAATATCAACTCCAGGGAAAATATAAACTCGGCGGAAGTATCACTTTCACTGAAACTAAGACAGACGGCGAAGATTTGTTGAAAAATCATCGCTTTAAAATTAGCGGATTCGTCAAATCAAGTGAATATGTCGACAAAAACAGCTTCGGCCAGACAAATATCGGAACCGGCCAGCTTAACGGCTATGCTGTGGCTGCAAAAGACGTTTTTCAGTCGGATGTCTACATGATTGCCAGACTCAGTTACCAGAAAATGGACGGCATGTCTCCTTATGATAAACAATATCAGACACTATCGGATAATTATCGTACTGCTCTTGAAAAACGTCTGAAAAAACAGCCTGAGGAGCGCCTGGAGGTTCTGAAAAATCAGCCGCAGCAGCAAATTTCCGATGCACGGGCCCAATTGGACTCCGAGCAGGAAAAGCTTACTGCGCAGCAAAATCAGCTCAATCAGCAGCTTAGTCAACTGCAGCAGGCAGAAGCGGCAGGATTAACGCCTGATTCTTCGCAACTCAGCCAAGTCCAGTCTGCCCAGGAACAGCTCACAGCAGCTCAGAAAAAAATAACGGATGCTGCCGAGCAGCTTAATCAGCAGGAAGAAACACTTAAAAAGCTTGAACTGCCTGTCTATACCGTCAATAATCGAAAAGACGGCAACCCAGGTTATCAGAGTTACATTGAAGATTCACTGAGAATTGACACACTGTCTAATGTTTTCCCGGTTGTTTTGTTCACAATTGCTGCACTTGTCTGTTTGACGACAATGACGCGCTTTGTTGAAGAGGACCGCTCTAACCTCGGACTGCTGAAAGCGCTGGGTTATACCAATCGTCAAATCCGCCGGAAATTTCTGGTTTACGGCTTTACCTCGGCTTTTGCAGGCGCCGTCATCGGGACAATTTTAGGCCATACTTTTCTGCCTTATGCGGTTTTTGACGCTTATACGGCTTCCTCGACGCTGTCAAATCTGCGTTTGACTTTTTCACTCTTCTGGACAGTTGCGGCATTTCTGGTTGCGATTATCTGTACAGTCTTGTCCTCTTATTTTATTTCCAATGTCGAGCTCAAAGAATCGCCGGCCAGTCTGTTTCTGGCAAAACCGCCCAAAGCGGGCTCACGCATTCTGTTAGAGCGGATTCGGCCGATTTGGCGGCATTTAAGCTTTACTTACAAGGTCACTGCGCGAAATCTTTTCCGTTACAAAAAACGCATGCTGATGACAATTTTCGGCATTGCCGGCTGTACAGCTCTCTTAATTATGGGCTTTGGTATTCGTGATTCCATCTCAGACCTTGCTTCACGCCAATTTACCAGCATTTTGCATTATGACCTGATTGCGGTGAATAAAACAAATCTGGACAATAATGAGCAAAATGAACTAAATAAGCTGCTTGATTCGAGTGAAATTAACAGGCAGGAGCCGGTTTATTTTGAGCAGCTGACTAAGGTTGCAGGGCAGGACAAAGATACACAAGATATTAGCTTGATTGTGCCGCAGAATGACGCGGCTTTTAGCGATTATATCAGTCTGCGTGAAAGAGCTTCCGGCAAAAAACTAAGTCTTGCTAAGCATGCAGTCATCATCTCGGAAAAACTGGCCAATCTGCTTCATGCCAAGGTCGGAAGCAGTATCACGCTAAAAAGCAGTGAAAAGAAGAGTGTTCGCTTGAAGATCTCTGGAATCACAGAAATGTATATGGGACATTACGTCTTCATGAATCATAGCACTTACCGCCAGGACTTCAAACAGAACTCCAAGGTGAATGCGCATCTGGTTGAGCTTAAGGACGATAGCAAACAAAACGTTCAGAAAATGTCGGCCAAACTGATGAAAAACGACACGGTGGTCGGAATTGTCCAGAACAATGAGCTGAAAAGCACGGTTGACACGTTCTTACACGGCATTAACTCTGTCATGGTTATTTTGATTTTCTGCGCTATTATGCTTGCAGTTGTGGTTATTTATAATCTGACAAACATTAACATTTCCGAAAGAATCCGCGAACTTTCGACAATCAAGGTGCTGGGCTTCTACGACCGGGAGGTGACCTTCTATATTTACCGTGAGACGATTTTCCTGTCCTTTATTGGGATACTTTGCGGCTACGCTCTGGGCGCTTATCTGCACCATTTCATCATTACCAGCTTGATGCCCGATAATGTTATGTGTAATCCGAATCTGCTCTGGAGCAACTATCTGCTGTCCGCTGCAATCACGCTTGCGACCACTTTCCTGCTGAGTATTCTGGTGCATTTCCAGCTGAAGCATGTGGATATGCTGGGAGCGCTGAAGTCTGTGGATTGAATGATTCATCTTGTGGAGCTGAGCTCTAGTCTTCGGGGCTAGAGCTTTCATTTACAGCGGGATTTTTCTGCCTTATATATTAATACGCAGAAAATCGGGAAATGTTTCAGCACAAAAATGAATAATTGTTTAAAAAGATTGCTTTTCGATTATGGTATAATGGACAAAACATGAAATCTGGTGCAAATACTATTTAATTTAGCGAAAGGAGTTTCAATTTGCCGACAATCCAATGGTTCCCGGGCCACATGGCCAAAGCCCGCACTCAAGTTCAGGAAAAGCTCAAATTTGTCGATTTTGTGATTGAAGTCGTAGACGCACGTCTGCCGCTGTCTTCGCGTAATCCGATGCTGGAAAAAATTGTGGGCGACAAACCTCGTCTGCTCATTTTGAATAAATCAGATTTGGCTGAGAATACTACCGACTGGCTCAGCTATTTCGGCCATGCGCTGGCTGCCAACAGCAAAGAGCAAATCACGTCAAAGCGCGTACTGAAAGCTGCCAAGGAGCTCTTGGCTGACAAAATCAAGCGCAACACTGAGCGCGGCATTCAAAACACTGTGCTCAGGACCATGGTCATCGGCATTCCCAACTCCGGCAAGTCGACGCTGCTGAATACGCTGGCCGGAAAAAGTTCGGCTAAAACCGGCAACAAGGCAGGCGTGACGCGGGCTCAGCAGTGGATTCGCTCGAACAAGGAGCTCGAAATCATTGACACGCCGGGAATTCTCTGGCCGAAGTTCGAAGACCAGACGGTCGGGCTGAAGCTGGCGCTGACGGGCGCAATCAAAGACGACATCTACCCGCAGGACGACGTGACAATTTTCGGCTTAGAGTTTTTCGCAAAGCACCATCCTGAGCGTTTAGAGAAGCTTTATGGACAGCTGCCAGATACGTCTATTCCCGACTACATTGTAGAACTCACAGCTAAAATGGGCTTCCGTGACGCCTACGAGCGTTTTTACACACGATTTATCAACGACGTCCGCAATGGCAAGCTCGGACGATTCTGTTTAGACCAGATTGAAGAAGCAAAAACAAATGACGCAGACAATTAAGAATATCAAAGCAGAACTGGCTCAGCTGACCAATCTGACTTCACCCAGATTCACAGAGCTTGCGCAGGATGAACGTGTCGGCGTGCAGACAGCCGTAAAACAGCGGCAGAAGCAGCTGCGAGCTGAAATTGCTGAAGATGCCCGGCTTGAGCAGATGCTGAGCTATGAAAAATCTCTTTATGCACAGGGTGTCCATTACATTGCCGGAATTGACGAGGTCGGGCGCGGTCCGCTGGCAGGTCCTGTTGTTGCAGCAGCAGTGATTCTCCCTGAAAACTGCAAAATTCCGCACTTGAATGACAGCAAGCAGATTCCCAAGAAACATCACCAGGAAATTTTTGAAGCGGTGCAGCAGCAGGCTCTGGCGATTGGCATCGGTTCTTGTAGTACGGAAACGATTGACGATATCAATATTTATCAGGCTTCTCGACAGGCAATGATGCAGGCTGTCGCACTGCTTGAAATCAGCCCGGAGTACTTGCTGATTGACGCGATGAAACTGGATTTGCCTATTGCCCAAAGCTCAATCATTAAAGGGGATGCGAAGTCGCTCAGTATTGCGGCGGCTTCTATTGTGGCAAAGGTCACGCGGGATAGGCTGATGGCAGACTATGACAAGAAGTACCCGGGTTATGATTTTGCTCAGAATGCCGGCTATGGGACAGCGAAGCATTTGGCGGCGCTGGCAGAGCTGGGTGTGACACCGATTCACCGGAAAAGCTTTGAACCGGTCAAATCTATGCTTGAGAAAGAGCTATAAAAAATTAAAAGGAAAGACTTATGATAACGCCGCTTTATACCCAAATTCATGATGCGATAAAAGCAGACATTGAAAAAAAAGTCTATCAAGTAGGGAAGCGACTGCCGAGCGAACGTGTGCTTGCCGAGAAGTTTAATGTCACTCGTACCACGCTTCGTCAGGCTGTGACAGCCCTATGTGATGAGGGGATTTTAGAGCGCCGTGTCGGCGCTGGTACTTTTGTGGTTGGTCAGCGGGTGCGCGAGCGCATGCGCGGGACGATTTCATTCACTGAGATTGCCAAATCCCAGGGGAAAAAGCCGAGCAGCAAGATTATCAGCTATCTGAAGGTGTTTGCCAACGAGATGGAGCGTGAGAAGCTGCATCTTGAGCACAATGCTCGAATCATCCGTATGGAGCGTATTCGTT
This sequence comes from Lactovum odontotermitis, assembly GCF_054658595.1. Lineage (NCBI taxonomy): Bacteria > Bacillati > Bacillota > Bacilli > Lactobacillales > Streptococcaceae > Lactovum > Lactovum odontotermitis. The sequence goes on along the minus strand of NZ_BAAGGQ010000007.1, from coordinate 66,995 downwards.
ATGCGGACGGGCTTCCAATCTGCTTTGAGGTTGCCTGTGTTCCGGCTGAGCTAGTGGAAGGTTTCAAGAAAGACGAGATTACAAAGCACTTTTTTGCAACGTTAGAGGCGAACGGCAAGGTTATCGGCCGCAGCGAGCAGACGATTTCCAGCAAGAATGCGAGTCAGGAATTGTCGCGCTATCTGGAAATCAAGCACGGCGCAGCGATTCTGACGGTCAATCAGGTTTCTTACCTCAAAGATGAGACACCTTTTGAGTTCGTGCTTTCATCATATGCGGGCGAGCGCTTTGAATTCTATCTTGAGAGATAAGCTGTACGTAAAAAGGGAGACAAATGTTCCCTTTTTTGATATCTTCTAAAATGTTACGGTAAATGTTGAGCCGTGTCCCAGCAGGCTGCTGACATGGACATGTCCCTTGAGGTCTTTGACGTTTTTCTTGACAATAGCCAGGCCAAGTCCGGTACCTGCGACGGTGGTTTTATCAACGTCCGTCCGATAGAAGCGCTCGAAAATCTGTGTCTTTTGAATGTCAGTTAGGCCTGGGCCTGAGTCTGTCACTGTGAAAGTCAGATGTTCCGGGCCGTTTTTCAGTAAAATTGACACTTTTCCGCCGGCTGGCGTATAGCTGAGGGCATTACCAATTAGTTTCTTGAAGATGATGCGGATTTTCTTTTCATCACTTTTGAAGTTGACGGCCTCAAGCTGCAGGTCGATTTGCAGGTTTTTGCGCATAATTGTCGGCTGCAGGTCGAGTAAAATGCTCTGAATCAGCTGGTCAGCCTGGATATGGCTTTTTGTTACTTTGACCGTTGGCTGTGTTAAGACTAGCGTGTCGTCGACCAGCTCGTCGAGCCAGTCAGTTTCTTGCGTGATTTTTTGTCTGATTTCGTCCGGGTTTATCTCGGCTGAGAGTAGCTCAATTCGCTCAAGCGGAGCTTTTATTGCCAAGGAAACGTTCGCCGTAAAGTCAACGTGGGCCTGCGAAATCTGGTGATAACTCGTGACGTCGTTCATGGCTACCAGATAACGGTTGGAAATCATTTCCAGCGGGTTAAACTGGACCTGGTAGTAGGAATTAATCCGGTCAAAGTAGAAGGTTTTGTCCTGAATATCGGGTCGAACCATTTTCTCGACCAGGAAATTCAGGAATTCTGGATAGAGGCTGAAGACATCTATGCTCTTACTGTCTGAAAACTCATTCTGAAAGGCGGCATTTGACCGGTGAATCGCGCCGCGGCCGTCATAAACGAAAATCGGAAACTGGAAAAATTCGATGAATTCGTACAGATTTTCTTTGGCTTCCTGATTGGACAAAATGCTCTGCTGGATGTTTTCGCCCAGATGGTTCAGTGCAATGCTTACAGCATCGTCATCGCTCGTTATCAGGTAGGACTGGGTCAAAGGCGAGCGCTCAATGTTCTTGATTTTTGCCACTGTATTTTTTGTATAAGTATGCATTCTGATAGAGCGCTGAATGAAGCGGTAAATCGAGAAAAGCCAGAAGAGGAGACCCATGCCGATGACGAGAAAAGTCGTGTGAGAAGTAGAGGTCAGACTGTCGGTCACTGATAAGAAAGAGTCAATCTGCCCGTTTGTTACAACGGGAATCGTGACAGTGAGCTGGTCTCCGTCAACTGAGCGCACATAGGAAGCGCCTTTCTTGATGGACTTTGCAGCTTTTGAATCGCTGGAAAGTGAAATTTCTTTCACGGAATCGTCAAAAGTCAGTTGAGGGTTCGTTTTCAGGTCCTCCTCAACGTTTTGCGCGCGGGCAAGCACACGGCTGGTGTCAAGCTGCAGCGTCTGCCGGTTTGCGAACACAACTACGAAGACAGTGACGAGTGCATAAAACAGAGTCAGCAGCAGCAAAGTCTTCCAAATGCGCTTAAGTCTTTTCATTAGTTTTATTTTACCATAAATCTGCTATAATCAAGGATATGACCATAGAAAAAACGAACCGCATCAATGTTCTGATTGATTTTTACGGCGGCCTCTTGAATGACAAACAGCGCGAAGCCCTCCAGCTCTATTATTCCGAGGATTTTTCGCTGACGGAAATTGCCGAGTCAACCGGTGCGACCAAGCAAGCGGTTTCAGATTTGCTGCGGCGCTCCGAGAAAAACTTGGAGAAATTTGAGACCGTGCTTGGCTTGGCCGATAAAGAAGAACGGCGGGCGGAGATTTTGGAAAAACTGGCGCACGATTATCCGGCAGATACAGAGCTGCAGGCTCAGTTGCGCGCTTTAAGGAGGATTGACGAATGAAGGAGAAAACTTTCACGCAGCTCATGTCAGACGGAGAAAAAATCCGTGTCGCAGTTTATCAGCCGGAGAAAGCCCAGGCAAAATGTGTGATTCAGCTCGTCCACGGCTTCGGTGAGCACATTGGCCAATACCAGGCCCTGATTCCAAGCCTGACAGAAATGGGCTGTATCTGTGTCATTCATGACCAGCGCGGCTTCGGCGAGTTTGCTGCAAAAAATAAAAAGCTTCAGGGTGTGACGGATTCCTATGAAAACTGGATTTCCGATGTGCTGGAAATTCGCGGACTGATTGCAGAAAAATACACAGAACTTCCGATTGTCTTGTTTGGCCATTCAATGGGCGGGAATATTGCACTGAACATTTTACTGAGGAATGCTGATTCGGCTGAGCTGATGTATTCACGCGCTGTCATTGAAAGTCCCTGGCTGCGTCTGGCAGAACCGCCGGCAAAAATTGTGACTGCGGCTGCTAAAATTCTTGGAAGATTGTCAGCTAAACTCGCCGTTCCGACCGGTCTGAAAATGCAGTACGTCATCCATGACCAGGAGCTGGTCAAGCAGGTGGTCAATGACGGATTGTTCCATACTCGCCTGTCCATGCGCCTTTACGGACAAATTGCGGACGCTGGTGAATTTGCACTGGCAAATGCGGATAAACTTTCTGTGCCTACGCTGCTTCTGGGTGCCCAGGAAGACCACATTGTCTCGATTGCGGCCATCCGCGAATTTGCGGCTTCGGGCAAGGCAAGCGGGAAACTTCAGTACGAGGAAATCCCGCACGGCTATCATCTTTTGCATGCGGACAATGTGAGAGAGCAGTTCCTTGCGAAAGTCGCAGCCTTTTTAAAACAGGGCGATATGATATAATGGCTGTTATGAGTGAAAGTGAATTTAACAGATTTTACCGAGTCGGCGTCATCGTGAACACACAAGGTTTGCAGGGAGAAGTCCGTGTCAAGTCATTTACCGATTTTCCTGAAGAGCGCTTCAAAAAGGGCTCTATTCTGGCCTTGTTTGACACAGCGGGAGAATTTGTCGAAAATCTGAAGGTCACGCGCGCCCGGGCGTCGAAAAATCTGTGGATTATCAAGTTCGCCGGCTTTGATAACATCGCTCAAGTCGAGAAAATCCGCGATTATACGCTGAAAGTCGCTGAAGAAAACCTGTCTGACCTGTCTGAGAATGAGTTTTATTATCATGACATTATCGGCCTTGATGTCTATGACGTCACAGCCGCTGAAAAAATCGGCGTGATTTCTGAGATTCTGCAGCCGGGCGCCAATGATGTCTGGGTGGTCAAGCGCGAGAACAAGCCGGACTTGCTGCTGCCCTACATTCCTTTGGTTGTGCTGTCGGTTGATTTGGCTGGAAAGCGTGTGAATGTTGAGATACCTGAGGGACTAGATGATTGATTTTGATGGAGATTTTTTATATTTATGCGTATTGATATTTTAACTATTTTTCCGGAAATGTTTGCTCCGCTGAATCAGTCGATGATTGGCAAGGCCCAGGAACGCGGTCTGGTTGAGATTCATCCGCACGACTTTCGCGAGTTTGCGGACAATAAGCAGCGGCATGTGGACGATATGCCCTATGGCGGCGGTCAAGGCATGCTCCTCATGGCGCAGCCTATTTTTGACTGTTTTGCATCGATTCCGCAGTCCGGGAAAAAACCGCCGCGTGTGATTCTGCTTGACCCTGCCGGTATTAAATTCGACCAGGCTAAAGCAGAGGAGCTGTCACAGGAAGAGCAGCTGATTTTCATTTGCGGCCATTATGAGGGCTTTGACGAGCGGATTAAGACTCTGGTAACGGATGAAATCTCGCTGGGCGATTATGTCCTGACCGGCGGAGAACTGGCCGCCAGCGTCATGATTGATGCTGCGGTGCGGCTGATTCCTGAGGTGCTGGGACGTGAAGAAAGTCATCTGGATGATTCGTTTAGCTCCGGATTGCTGGAATATCCGCAGTACACACGGCCTGAGGACTTCAGAGGCATGAAGGTGCCGGAAGTTCTGATGAGCGGCCACCACGAGAATATTCGTAAGTGGCGCTTGACAGAAAGTCTGAAGAAGACCTGGCAGCGGCGGCCGGATATGCTGGAAAACCAGGAATTAAGCGACGAGGCGCAAAAAATTCTATGTGAAATACAGAAAAATCCTGCGCAAGACTAGCAGAATTTTCTCAGAACTGGTATAATAGATTATAAGTGTAAAAGGGCGCTTTGCGCAGATGATTTGTTTGAAGAGTCTGATTGAGGCGGCCTGAAGCAAGAGATAGGATAGAGGAAATTATGGACATTCTGCGAGAAAAAGAACTTGTAAGTTTTTATCATTATGACGCGCGTAACTTTGACTTTGAGCGTGAACACGGGACTCCCGAGACCCGGATTAATGTTCAGCTGCATATTCTGAATACAGATGAGGCTGCCAATAAGTCTTTTGTTCAGATTAATTTGAGTGCACTAATTGTGCTTGAGAAGTTTGTTCTTTCAAGTGCTTTAAGCCAAGTCAGCCAGGTCAACGGCCGTCTCATCGAGAGTCAGGAAGACTTGAGCCAGGAAGATATGCAGGAGTTGGCTTCACCCTTGTTTGAGCTATTGAAGCGCCTGACCTATGAAATCACAGAGGTTGCATTGGATGAGCCGGGGCTAAAATTGGAGTTTTAGGATGAAGTTAGCCGTTATAACAGATAGTTCGGCCGCGATTTCAGACAAGTATAGGCGCTTTGATAATCTGCATATTTTGGATATTCCGCTGACGATTGATGACGTGACTTATTCATCTAAGGAGCTCAGCTCGGATGTTTTTTACGACCTCATGGCAAGTGCCAAGGATGTGCCTAAGTCCGCTCAGCCGAGTCTGATTGAGCTGGAAGAGCTTCTGAAGCATCTTGAGGTTCAAGGATACACCCATGTTCTGGGCTTATTTTTGTCTGCCGGGATCTCCGGCTTTCACGACAATGCTTTTTATCTGCAGGATGAATTTGAGAAGATGAAAGTCTGTTTTCCAGAGACTTTCATTACCTCCAGTCCTCTGGGTTATATGGTAGAAACGGCTTTGGAGGGGGCGGTCCGCAATTTGAGTTTTGAGGACGTCTATGCCAATTTTGAGAAGCAGCGTGATAATGATGCGGCTTATATGCTGGTTGACAGTTTGAAGTGGCTTTCAAAGTCCGGGCGTTTGTCAAATGGCTCCGCAGTTCTTGGGACTTGGCTTGATATAAAACCTGTCCTGACTTTTTCCACTAACGGAAAGGTCGAGCTTTTTGAAAAAGTGCGCACTGTTAAAAAGTCCATGGCGCGTATGAAAGAGTTATTGCTGGAAAACTCAGACCCGGAAAAGCATAAGATTTTTGTCATTCAGGTACGTGCAGATGAAAAGGCTCAGGAACTCTATGATTATGCGATTGAGCAGGGCTATCCCAATGTAGAAATTGTTGATTTCGGCGCAGTGATTGCCACACATCTGGGACTTGGCTCTGTGGCTTATGCAGTGAGTCCGGAAATTTTTAGAGGCCTTGAGGCATAATATTTGCACAGAACATTAGTAAATGTGTGTAAATGAGTAATTTTTAATCTTTGAATGAATCCGCTTCGGCGGATTTTTGGTATAATTGTTTTAATGAAACTTGAAAGTCTGCCGACGGAATTTAATGAAGCACGTCCAATTTTAGAGAAAATTCATCAAGCTGGTTTTGAAGCTTATTTTGTCGGCGGCTCGGTCCGGGATGCGCTTCTTAAGCGGCCGATTCATGATGTGGATATTGCAACGAGTGCCTATCCGGCGGAGATTAAGCAGATTTTTAAGCGGACGATTGATGTGGGAATTGAGCATGGAACGGTGCTGGTCCTGGCTGAGGGCGCTCAGTATGAGGTGACGACTTTTCGCTCGGAGAGTAAGTATACTGATTTTCGGCGGCCGGATAAGGTTGAGTTTGTGTCGGATTTGACGGAGGATTTGCTGCGGCGCGATTTTACGATTAATGCGTTTGCGATGCTGGCTGACGGCGAGATTATTGACAGGTTTGATGGTTTGTCGGATTTGGAAAATCGGACGCTGCGGGCGGTTGGCAAAGCAGAAGAGCGTTTTAATGAGGATGCGCTGCGGGTGATGCGGGGGCTGCGTTTTGCGGCTGAGCTTGACTTTACGATTGAAGAGGCGACTTTGGCGGCGATGGCTTCGCATGCTTTTCTACTTGAAAAGATTTCGATTGAGCGGATTTTTACGGAGCTTGATAGGCTGCTGGTTGCTGAAAATTGGCGAAAAGGGCTGCTTTATTTGAATGAAACTGAAGTCTGGAGGTATTTGCCTGGTTTTGAGAAGGTGGATGCCAGCGGCTTGATTGAGCGATTCAGCTTCAAGTGTTCGGCGCAGGCTTGGGCTTGGCTGATGCTGCAGTTTCCGCATTTTGATTTGAAGAGTTGGAAGGTTTCTAACGATTTTTCTAAGTTAGTGATGAATATTGTTTCGGCCTATCGGGAGGATGTCTGGGACCTGGAGAAGATTTATTCTTATGGTCTGGATGTCGCAGAACTTGCGGATGATTTGAAAACGGGCGAAGGGGTGAAGCTTGATTTGCTGCTGCCGACGCTTTTGGACAAGCGGCTCCAGATTCACGATAAATCAGAGATTGTCGTAAAGGGTGCTGACCTGCTGGCTCTTGGTTTTCAGCCGGGGCCTGGTCTGGGGCTAGTTTTGTCCCAAATCGAAAATGAAATTGTCAACAATAAATTGCTGAATAATAAAAAGGAGATTTTGGATTATGTCAAAAAACTATCGTGCTAGCTCGTGTACTACTATACTTGCCGGCAAACTTGCGACCCTGAACGGTGCGACGCTGATTAGCCGAAATGAAGACGGCTCGGATACTTTGAATCCGCAGCGTTTTGTCGTGATTAAGCCTGAAGAGCAGCCGCGCGACTACAAGGCTGTTATCTCCGGCTGTGAAATCAAGCTGCCTGATACTCCTCAGCGTTATACGTCGATTCCTGATGCGAATACTGAGAATGGTATCTGGGCTGCGGCCGGCATCAACAGCAGTAATGTGGCGATGTCTGCGACGGAGACGATTACGACCAATCCGCGGATTCAGGGGCTGGACCCTTATGTCGAGGGCGGTATCGGCGAAGAAGATCTTGTGACCGTGACGCTGCCTTATGTTCATACGGCACGTGAGGGTGTGCAGCGTCTGGGCGACTTGCTGACGACTTACGGCACTTATGAGCCGAACGGGATTGCCTTTTCAGACCATGATGAGGTCTGGTGGCTGGAGACGATTGGCGGTCATCACTGGGCAGCTGTGCGTATTCCTGACGATGCTTATGTTGTTGCGCCGAACCGTATGAATATTGATGATTTTGACTTTGACTCGGATGACACGATGTGCTCGGAAGATTTGGAGACTTTAATCAATGAAAATCATCTGAATCCTGATTTTGAGGGCTATAATCTGCGTCATATTTTTGGTTCAAGTTCCATTAAGGACACGATTTACAACAATCCTCGCGCCTGGTACGGTCAGAAATTCTTCACGCCTGAAACTGAGTTTGAATATGATTTCATGGACCAGGATTTGCCTTTCATCTGCCAGGCGAACCGGAAGATTTCGGTTGAAGATGTGAAATTTGTCTTGTCAAGCCACTTTGAGAATACTGAATTTGACCCTTATGGCACGACTAATACTGACGCGGAGAAGCACTTGATTCGTCCGATTGGTCTGAACCGCAACATGAACACACATATTCTGGAAATCCGTAATGATGTGCCGGAGGAGCTGGCTGGTATTCACTGGATGGGTATGGGTGCAAATACTTTCAATTATGTGGTGCCGTTCTATGCTAATGTTGATGATACGCCGGCTGCTTTCCGCGATACGACGACTGAGTACGATGCGACTAAGTATTACTGGCTTTCTGCGACTTGCGGGCTTTTGGGCGACACTGACTTCCAGCGCTATGTGGATGCTTTCCGTAACTCTGAGTTGGCGACTTTCTCTAAATTCCATGAAATCCAGAATGCTGCAGATGCTGAGGGTGCTTCTGCTGACCTGCTGGCTGTCAACCAGAAGCTGTCAGATGTTGCGATGGAGGCGCAGACTGCTCTGCTGGGGCAAATGGTTATCTCTGGCAGTAAGCATATGACGCTGAAGTTCTCTTTTGCGGATTGATTTCTGACAAAATATAATTTTTACTGGCCTCAAGCAATTTTTGCTTGGGGTTTTTTGGCGGATATTTTTTCTCGTCGTGTAACTTGAAAGCTAGGGAAAAATACGTTATAATAGATTAGAAATTCTAGTTGGAAGGGAGTTCAGACATGGCCTATAAGTCAAAAAAATCAGGTAAGCGTAATCACCGTTCAGGCGGACATAAGCACTACGATCACGTTGGTGTGAAACAGGTTGCTAAAGTAGCGACTAAGAAAGATTAATAAAAAAGCCAATGTCGGCTTTTTTTCTAAATAATTATTTAAAATCGAGCTATGTCACTAAAGACTAAAAAAGAGGGAGAATCAATTGTTGATTCTCTCTCTTTGTTTGACTGCTTGATTTTACTCAGATTTTCTCTTGCGGCGCCGTACAGCAGCTAGGCTGGCGGCTCCTGCGAGAAGTGCGCTGCCTGCAAGAAGGGCTGTGCTGTTCTCCGAATCGCTGGTGCGAGGGAGAACGGCTCCTCTTGCGGCTGATGGTGCTCCTTTAGTAGGGGTTGAGTTCGGTGTATAGCTGGTAGTGACAGGTTCGACAGAGGCGCGTACGCCGGTGTTTTTACCGCCAATCCACCAGTAGCCGTCAGCACCGATGAAAGGTGTCAGGCCGTTTGTCCCGTTTTTGCCATTGGTTCCGTTGAGACCGTCGGTGCCGTTCTTTCCGGGAGCTCCGGTTGAGCTGCCGCTGTCAATGTAAGAGTGGCTGTTATTGTCCCAAACGTACCAGCGGCCGTTGCTGAGGATTGGCGAGTGTCCGTCTGAACCGGTTTGTCCTGCAGGTCCGGTTGCGCCTGTCGGGCCTGTTGGACCAGTTGGTCCTGTCGTGCCTGGATGGTCGGTTGTACTTTCTGCTGAAACTGTGACTGTCTGGATGTCAGTTAGTGTCTTGGAGGTATTTGTGTCCAAATCAGTGTAGGTATAGCCGTACACGACCTGATAAACGCCTGGAACAGCTGTATTCACATTGTTTGAGACAATGAAGCGGTAGCCTCCGTCTGTCTGGTAGGCTGAATCGGTGACGACTGCCTCACCTGCATTGGCTGTGAAGCTCTGGCCTACGGTGAGACTGACATTTCCTGGAGCTTTCAGGGTCGGAGTCACAAAGCCGGGTTTGGCTGGAATTGAAATTTCACCGGCTTGGGTTCCTCCGATGGCTCCCTCTGGCGAGTTTGCGCCGAGAGGATCGCCGATGCAGAAGCCGCCGGTTAAGGTTTGTCCTGCATAGGCTGTGCCGTCAAAATGAATTGGGATAGCAAAGGTTGGGGCTGTTCCTGTTGCATCGAGTGTGACGATTGCTTCACCCTGAGCGATTAATTTACCATTGGCATAGAGGTAGCCTTTCACTAGCTGGCGGCCGGTTACTAGCGTGCCGTTGCCATCTTTCACTCCAGACAGAGCGACAATCTCGTTGACGGTCTGTTTGTCAGCTGCTGTTATTGTCTGGCCGTTATTTGAGAGGAAGCCTGAGGCATAAATGGCTGTCCACTGGTCTTTATCTGGTTCCGGCGTGTCTGATTGGCCGGAAGGGCCTGTGGCTCCAGTTGCACCTGATTGGCCGGCAGGACCTGTGGCACCTGTTGCTCCTGGTCGGCCTGCAGGGCCAGTTGCCCCTGTTGCTCCCGGCTGTCCGGCAGGACCCGTTGCGCCAGTTGAACCAATGGAGGTATAACCGCTGTCAACGTAGGAATGGACTGAGTCGTCCCAGATGTACCAGTGGCCGTCGTTTCCGATAATCGGACTTCGTCCGTTGCTGCCGTCATGTCCGTTCGTTCCTGCAGGGCCGGTTGGTCCTGTGGCTCCTGTCGCGCCTGGTGTACCGACGGCGTTAATGCCTGTGTTTGTGTAAGTATCGGTATTGGAGTCATAAATCCACCAGTTTCCGTCGGAGCCAATCAGGGCGCTGTTGCCGTTTAGACCGTTTTTGCCTGGTGCTCCGGTGGCACCTGTTGCTCCAGCCGTTCCGTGCGCCTGGATGCCGGTATCTTTTCCGTTAATCCACCAATTACCGTTGACTCCGATGGATGGGGACTGGCCGTCACGGCCTGCGGCGCCTGTCGCTCCGGTAGCTCCTGTTGCACCTGTGGCTCCTTGTGCAGGGATGCCGGTGTCACGTGTGCCAATCCACCAGTTGCCGTTGTCGCCGATTTGAGGGGTTAAGCCTGAGGCGGCGACACCTGTGTCTTTGTTTCCGATGAACCAGTTGCCGTTGGTGCCTATCTGAGGTGTTATTCCGTCTTTACCGTTTTCTCCGGCTGCACCTGTCGCTCCGGTTGCGCCTGTAGCTCCTGTTGCACCTGTGGCGCCGGTCATACCAGTTGCACCTGTGGCACCCGTCGCGCCTTGGGCGCGGATGCCGGTATCTGTTTCGTTGATAAACCAGTTGCCGTTAGGGCCGATGTATGGCGTGTAGCCGTCTTTGCCTGACTGGCCTGCGGCTCCGGTTGCACCTGTCGCACCAGTTGCGCCTTGGGCTGGAATACCTGTATCTGTTTTGCCAATCCACCAGTTGCCGTTGTCACCGATTTGAGGTGTTGTGCCGGCTGCACCGGTTGAACCAGTGGCTCCTGTTGCGCCGGTTGCACCGGTCGAACCTGTCGCGCCCGTTGCTCCCGTTGCTCCTGTCGCGCCGGTGGCACCTATCGCACCTTGGGCATGAATACCTGTATCGGTTCCATTGATAAACCAGTTTCCGTTAGGGCCAATGTATGGCGTGTAGCCGTCTTTGCCTGACTGGCCTGTTGCTCCTGTGGCACCGGTTGCACCTGTCGCGCCTTGGGCATGAATTCCGGTGTCGGTCGTACCAATCCACCAGTTGCCGTTGCCGCCGATTTGAGGTGTTGTGCCGGCTGCACCGGTTGCGCCTGTGGCTCCTGTTGCACCCGTTGCGCCTGTGGCGCCCTGGGCGTGAACGCCTGTATCGGTTCCATTGATAAACCAGTTGCCGTTAGGGCCGATATACGGTGTTTGTCCGTTTTGTCCTGCCTGTCCAGTTGCGCCTGTGGCTCCCGTTGCGCCTGTGGCGCCTTGGGCTGGAATTCCAGTATCAGTCGTGCCTATCCACCAGTTGCCGTTGCTGCCGATTTGCGGCGTTGTGCCCGTTGCTCCGGTCGCACCTGTAGAGCCTGTTGCGCCCGTGGCACCGGTGGCTCCGCTTGCGCCTGTTGCGCCGGTTGAACCTGTCGCACCTGTGGCACCCGTCGCGCCAGTCGCACCTGTTGCTCCTGTCGCGCCTGTGGCACCTATCGCACCTTGGGCATGAATTCCTGTATCTATTCCGTTTACGAACCAGTTTCCGTTAGGGCCGATGTATGGGAGATAGCTTTGTCCTGCTTGTCCGGTTGCTCCTGTGGCACCGGTTGCTCCGGCTGCGCCGGTCGCTGGAATTCCGGTATCGGTTGTGCCAATCCACCAGTTGCCGTTGCTACCGATTTGAGGTGTTGTTCCTGTGGCACCGGTTGCTCCGGTTGCGCCAGTAGCTCCTGTGGCACCAGTCGCACCCGTTGCTCCGATTGAACCGCTTGGACCTGTGGCTCCTACGGCGCCTTGGGCATGAATGCCGGTGTCAGTGTTGTTAATGAACCAGTTTCCGTTAGGGCCGATATATGGTGTCTGACCGTTTTGGCCTGCCTGTCCGGTCGCACCGGTTGCACCTGTGGCTCCTGTTGCACCCTGAGCAGAAATTCCGGTATCGGTTGTACCAATCCACCAGTTGCCGTTAGCGCCGATTTGCGGCGTTGTGCCTGATGAACCTGTGGCTCCGGTGGCGCCTGTGGCACCAGTTGAACCTGTTGCTCCTGTGGCTCCTGTGGCTCCAGTTGCGCCTGTCGCTCCGGTTGCACCTGTTGCGCCTGTCGCTGGAACACCTGTGTCTTCCCAGCGGCCGATTAAATCATTCCAGACAACCCAGTTGCCTGTTTCTTTGTCAACGTATGGGGATTTGCCGTCTGCACCGTTGCTGCCAGAAGCGCCTGTTGCCCCGGTTGCACCTGTTGCGCCTGTCGCTGGAATTCCTGTGTCGATTAGGTCATATTGGCCTGTGGCATTGTTCCAGACGTAGGTTTGCCATGTTCCGTTCGCACTGATGACTGGTGTAGGACCTACTGAGCCTGTTGCACCAGTTGAACCTGTTGCTCCGGTGGCGCCTGTTGCACCAGTTGCGCCGCTCGCTCCTGTGGCACCCGTGGCTCCGGTAGCACCAGTTGCACCGTTCTCGCCTGTGTTACCTGTTGCGCCTGTGGCTCCTGTAGCTCCAGTCGCGCCGGTCTCACCTGTTGCCCCTGTCGCGCCTGTTGTACCTGTGGCTCCTGTTTCACCCGTTGCACCGGTTGCGCCAATCTGGCCTGTGGCTCCTGTTTCACCGGTGGCTCCGGTAGCGCCTGTTGCGCCTGTGGCGCCGTCACTTGGCATGGTGTTGATTGCAAGAGCAGTAGAAGTCACGGTTTTTACTCCGTTTACTTCAATTGTGGCTACGCTGGTCAGTTTCTGGCCGGCATATTTGCTCAAGTCAAGTCCAGAATAATTTAGGGAGGCAACTGCATTGCCGTTTGAGTCATATACAAAGTCAGTTTGTGCAACTGCGCCTGTAATCATCACGCCGTTCGCATAGAGCTGACCGCGCATGGTGCCTGATGTATTCGCAGCGCCTTGTCCGCCGCCGACTGCGACAAAGTTTGTTACAGACTGGTCGGTTGTGTTATAAGGTGAACCGACTAGGTTGGATGAACCGAGGATTGTCACGACATCCATGGCTGTCACGGTGACTTTTTGTGAAACGAAGGCTTTGAAACCTGTCGTCGGGTCCGTATAGCTGTAATTGATGGTGTGTTCGCCGACAACTGCACTATTTCCTGGAATTGCCCAGGACGTGCTTCCGTTCATTGACACGCCGTCAATCGTAATGGTCAAGCGTGCAGATTCAGCCGGATCGTTGAAGTTGATGGCGTCGAGCTCTGAATTTGTTCCTGTCAAGGCACTAATCAGATTATATGCGCTGCCTGCTTTGGCTGTATTATTTTCAGGTGTAACAACTAGAGTCGGTGCGGCCAGCGCCTGAACGTTAATGGTCTGTCTTACAGCGATGCTCGTTACGCCGGTTGTCGGATCGGTGTAATAATAGGTCACGGTATGCTGTCCCGTTGGAGAGTTCTTTGCCGGCGTCCAGGTTGTTGTTCCTGAGGAAAGTAGTGTGTCGTCGACCTGAATTTTTAAATTTGCCAGCTGGTCCGGATGGTCTGCAAAGGTGAATGTTGCTCCAGAAGCATTTGTGACAGATAGATTCGAGAGGTCCTGAACCAGTTGAACGGTTGTACCGGCCTTGACATTTTGTCCAGAATTAACTGATAAAACTGGTGCCGGAAGAGCGTTGACAGTGATGGTTTGCTGAGTGCCTGTAGAATCCAATGTTACCGGGTCGGTGTAGCTGTAAACAATTGTGTAAGTCTGAGTCTGATCTTTAACATCTGTTACCAGTACAGTCCCTGTAAATACTTTGCCGTTGACAGTAATCGTTAAGTTTTTCAGAATATTTGAATCGTCAAAGTTTAGACTGCCGTCTGAGCCTGTTGAGGAATCTGTTCCGGTCAGTGCAGAAATGCCGTGGATTAAATCGGCTGTTTGCCCTGCCTTGATGGTCTGTGTCGGAGTGACTGTCAGGCTTGGTGAAGGCAAAGCTGTCACGTTTAATACTTGAACAGCGGATTTTGTCACACCTGTTGTCGGGTCGGTATAAGTATAGTAAACCTTGTAAGTGCCTTTGTTATCTGTTGAAGGGATATGGAAAATCGTTCCTGTCACTGTTTGCGGAGTTGTCTTTGAACCGCCTTCAATAGTAATTAAGACGTTGCTGCGCTGTGTTGTCGCTAAAACATCCGGACCAACAGTATCTCCGCTTGAATCAGTTGCTGTAAGGTTTGATGAACCTGCGAACAAATCAACATCTGAGCCAGCGGTAACTGTTTGAGAAGGCGTCACGCTCAATATCGGGGCAGCCAGTGCTGTCTCTACAATTTTTCCTTCGCAGGTCACTGAGATATTGCTTACAGGGTCTGTGAACGTATAAACGACGCGATAAGTGTCATTTTTATCTGTGAATTTTGTTGTCAGGATATTATTTGGCGTGCTGACGAGATTACCATTTTCGTTGTAGACTTTAACTGTCGTGTTCAGTGCCAAGTAAGAAGCGTCGCGATAATCAAAGGTTTTTTCTGATGAATCGGTCGCTTTCAGTCCAAGTGATGATGCGGTGATTAGATCAATCGTATCGCCGGCTTTAACGGTAGAGTCTGTTACTTGAATCGTTGGCAGAGGCAGTGCTTTTTCAGTTAGAGTTACTTTTGCCTCGACCCCTTCTCCAGTCGCAGGATCGGTGTAGATGTAAGTGACAATGTATGTCGCTCCTGAATCAGAAGCACTGCTCTTCAGAGTCGTTGAGCCCTTTGTCCAGACAGAAGCCGGAGCTTGGAGTTTTGTGTCGTTGTCTATCACTGAAGTGACTGTAATGTTTTCAGCCGTCGTAAACGTATTGCCGTAAGCGTCTGTCCCTGAAAAATTAACGCCTAGTGTCTGTCCTGAAGCCGGATCAGGATTGCCAATCAGGTTTACTGAATTGCCGGCTGCGTATGTCGCATTCGCCTTGTCTGGAACCGCTGTTGCGCTCAAAGTAGACTTAGCCAGCGGATTCACAGTAATATAGGCGATTGCTGAGGCCTTCGTATTCTTGTTATGGGAATCTGTCAGCGTGTAAACGACTTCGTGAGTGACTGGCAGGCCGCCGGCCGTTACAGAGTTAGTGGCTGTTACATAAACCGGCACAGCTGAACCTGCTGCAATGACTGCCCCGTCAACTGAGATGGCCAGTGAACCTGACGCAAACAGGGACTGCAGATTGTCAGAAGACAGTGAATTCAGGAAACTGTCAGAGCCACTGACTGTGATAGAAACATTCGCTGAAGAACTTCCCGGCAGGAGATTGACAGAACTGCCTGCTTTGATACTAACTGCTGATTCCTGCGTATTGTTCGATACAGATAAAGAATTTGGCTGATTTTCATTCAGAACATAGATGACTGTATTAGACGGCTCTGTACCGACGACTACCGCGTTGTTTGCCGCGTTGAGTTCACCATACTGGGAGTTCATTTTTGAGTCAACATAAATGTAGCCTGATGGAAGATTCGTCGAGGTGTAGTAACTGTCCGTATAGTTAATCGAATTGTGGATGTTGGCGGTGGCTAAGCTGGATAGAGAGCCGGTTCCGGTTCCCTCAGCGCCCACGTAGTTGCTGGAGGCTAGAGAGGAGTTCGTTGTGGCTACCGCTGAGCCTGTGGCCGCATCGACATAAGTATATGTGACATTCTGGTTTGGTACGCCAATGACCATGATGTAATAAGTCAGATTGGAACCCTCAATCGGAACTACCAAGTTCTGGAGCTGGCCATAATTGTCATACCCCTTTACACCGTATCCATCAACACTAGAAAGATAAGGAAGAGTCGAATCAGTCTGAAGTTTTGCTACAGTTGCTGGGTTCATCTGATTACTTGAGGCCCAAATGTAACCAGCCGGCATGTCTTTTACCAAGTATTGAGGATTTCTAGCTGTGATTGTATCACCCGGCATTGGTGCTTTTTTGTTCAGCAAGTTACCTGGCATCGGATTTGAATCGTTATAAGAAGTGACTGGTATGACTGCCGAACCGACAATGTTACCGTCGGTATCTACATAGTTAAGAGTAATGTCCCCTGGTTTACCAATGGTTAAGCTCATTGAACTTATACCATTGTCAGGAATGTTTTTTAAAACCTGTTCATTGTTCATCCAGGAATTCCAGGTTCCACTTGCAACGTCTGTTCCGTTGATATTTTGTTTAATACCAGAGTATATTAACTGAGTTGACTGAGTATTTGACATTGCTTGTTGTGCTGTGTTTCCAACAACAGAACTTACCGAAGTATTGGAAATCTTCAATGTTCCTGTATTAGCGTTATCTGGACCATAAACAATCCCGTTACCATTTGTTGTAGAGAGAATAATACTGGCTGGCGAAATAATTTCCGCTACTGTATTACGGTTGCCTAAGTAGAATGGATTAGCTGATGTAGCCTTTAAATTAATATCGGCACCATGGTTGATAGTGATGAAGGATTTATATATATTATAATCATTATTAACAATATAGAAAGCATAACTACTAAAGGTGCCTTTTATTTTATTATACTGTCCTAGAATAATCGTTTGATTAAAATCAGTACTTGTCTGATGAAGGTCACCCCCACCATCAATGCTCGGATTAATCAGGCCAGTCACACCTGTCGCATTAATCTCGAGAAAATCGCCAGTGACTAGAGAAGCTGCTTGTTCAAAAAGCGGCCACCCACCCGGAGCCTGAGTAATAGTCATTTTTACATGGTTACCAATTATGACAGAGCGACCACCTGTTGAAGCTAAAGTTTTAACATCACCGAGTCCATCATAGTAGTTCATATCTCCTCTACCAACGTTGCCTCCGACAGAATTTGGATTAGCAATGTTGACAATGAATCCCCATGAAGAATTATTGGTTGATGATGCAGTAATTGATGAATTATCCGCAATCTGCCAGTTACCGGTCTCGGCGTAATGGGCATAAAAGTCACCCTTAATAGTTCCTGCCAAAGTCAAAAAACTTCCCTTGGCTGCAACGGTTTCAGAGTTATCGTTAATTCCTCCGGAGGCATTAGGATTTCCTAAAGTAGTTAAATCCTTAACGTTAATTTTCCATTGGCCGGTTCCTGCATTAGCATAGGTTCTCCCGCCTGGATTCCAGTCTGCATTGATAACACCAACTCTTTGGTTTGCATTTTCATTTTGATTTCCCCCCCATTGACGCACGGTACCGTTTGTGAGGGTAAAGGTTGTACCGCCGCCGCTCTTTCCGAGATAGAGACCGGCGTAGCCCAAAGTCAACGTTCCTCCACCAAGATCAATTGTTAAACTTGTCGTACGAGCTGAGGTAATCTGTCCATCAGCAGTTGGATTTGGACTTGAAATAGAGGCCCCGGAAGCGAGTTGAATAAATGAAATGTTTGGATTAGCATAGGCCGAGCTAAATCCTGCCCAATCTCCATTTGCAATTTCAATATATGCGCCTGATTTTGCCTTTGCCGAGGAAGCAATTGCAGATTCTGCAGCAGCAGCCATTGAGGCCATGTAGCTAGAGCCTTTGGCTGGATCATCATTATTGAAACGGTTGTATTGTGCAACTAAAGAGTCTGTGGCTGTTTTCGCAGCTGCGCTTGTAAGGGAAGCTAGACTTTGTGTGATAAAGGGATCGAAAACTGTTACGGCTGTGGGTGTACTTTGCCCCTCACCCTCGGAAGCATAGCTGGCAGTTGCATCAGACAGGGCATTCACTGCAACTGAAGAATCTGTACCTGCTTGGCTGCTTGCTGAAAGTTTAGCTGGAGAAGTTGTCTTGATAGGAGCCGCTGAAGATTTGACTGGTGCGGCTTGAGCTGAATCCAGCGCAACTGAAAGGCCGGCATAGCTGTCAGCAGTTGGGACGGTTGACCCTGCTGGACTGCTGGATTTGATGCTGTTTGCTTGAGCCAAAGCTGCCGACTCGGCTATGTTTGAAGCGGCAACCGAAGCAGCAATAGAAGAGGCTTCAGCTGCGGCTGCGGCGTCTGAGGAAGTGGCCTGATACGCTGCAGGTGCAGCCATTAAATTCGGAGTAGCGATAGAATTACTTGTTACAGCAGACTCTGAAGTTTTGACTGCTGCATTGGAGGTTGTCTGAACAGTGTCAGCCGAGGCATTAAAAGTCGGAGCAATGACTGAAGCACCAGCCAAAGCAGCAATGACAGATGATGAATACAGCCAGGCCTTGCCAGCCTTCCAGGTTCGGAAGTTCGTGTTTTTGCGCTGCAAGTTGTGCTTGTGTGCAGCGTGTAAATGACGTTCTTTTTCTAATTTACTCATGATTTAATTAGTCCCTTTCAGTTTTATTATGACTTTTTTATTTAATTTTAGTGAAACATAATCATATTATAATGATATTTAATTAAAATATGAAGACAAAATTATAAATAGTGTCTTAAACATAAAATTATTTTGGACAAGCAAGGCCAAATCGAGGAATAATGGCTCTCTTTCTACTATATATAAGATTGAATTATTATTAACAAACTCTTCAATACATATTCTATATTTGTGTTCAAAAATTATAAATGATTATAGTGCTTTTAAGCATAAAATAAGCACACGACCTCTATTTATGTCCTAAAAAGTTAAATATTGAGTTTGAGACCCTTAATTTTTACGCCAATATTATGGACATTTCTTTGTTTAACGTCCTTTTATTAAAAGAAATCGGGAAATTTCACGTGACATTAGATAAACAAATATTGATAATAAAATTAATTAGATGTATAATGTAACCGTATAAAAAAGTTTTTATTTTTAAGAAGGAAACACATGAAAACTAGTACTGCAAAAATCAAGAACTTTGCTCTTTCACAAAAATAGTTTTGTAAAGTCTTACGGCATGTGACGATTCTATGTAGCGTGTTTTTTCTTTAAAGCAGAATAAAGTTTAACGATAAGCAAAATATGCTATACTTTAGACTGTGAATTTTGAGCACATTTAGTAGAAAGAGGCAGAAAAATTTTGATTGTTTTAGCAGGTACTATCGGCGCTGGCAAATCCAGTCTGGCAAAGGCTCTGGGTGAGCATCTGGGCACGGAGGTTTTCTATGAATCTGTGGATAATAATCCTGTGCTGGATTTGTATTATAAAGACCCGAAGAAATATGCTTTCCTGCTGCAGATTTATTTCTTGAACAAGCGCTTTGAGTCTATCAAAGCGGCTTATAGAGAGGATAACAACGTCCTCGACCGCTCGATTTTTGAGGATGAGCTTTTTCTGACACTGAATTACAAAAACGGCAATGTGTCTAAAACTGAGCTGGAGATTTATCAGGAGTTATTGGCCAATATGATGGAGGAGCTGGCGGGTATGCCGAAGAAGGCTCCGGATTTACTGGTCTATATTGATGTCAGTTTTGATACCATGCTCGCGCGCATTGAGGCCCGCGGCCGTGACTATGAGCAGTTTGAGAAGCAGCCTGAGCTGAAGGCTTACTACAAGCAGGTCCATGAGGAGTATCCCGGCTGGTATGAGAGTTATAAGGCTTCGCCCAAGATTCGAATCAATGGGGATGGAGTTGATTTTGTGAATAAGGCAGAGGATTTGGAGAAGGTTCTGGCAATGGTTGATGCTGAGCTGGTGAAGCTTGGAAATAAATGTTAAAATAGAGCTATGTTGAATAAAGAAAAACTTGCGGATTTTGATGTTAAATTTGATGCGCCGCTGTCTGATTATGCTTACACGAAGGTCGGCGGTCCGGCTGATTTTCTGGTCTTTCCGCGTTCGCTTGATGAGTTGTCTGCGCTGATAAAACTTGCCCGGGAATCGGCCACACCTGTGACTGTGCTGGGGAATGCCAGCAATCTGATTGTGCGGGACGGCGGGATTCGCGGCCTGGTGATTCTGCTTGACCAGCTGGACAAGGTCAGCGTGTCCGGCTTGACAGTCGGTGAGGCGCAGAAGGGCATCAGTTATGAGATTGCGGCGCAGGCGGGGGCTAAGCTGAAAGATGTGACCGCATATGCGCTGGAGCAGAGTCTGACGGGCTTTGAGTTTGCTTGCGGGATTCCCGGCAGTATCGGCGGGGCTGTTTTTATGAATGCGGGTGCTTACGGCGGCGAAATTAAGGATGTTCTGGTCAATGCGTCCGTGATGGATGCGCAGACGGGCGAGATTTCGGTGCTGGGGCGCGACGATTTGCATTTTGGCTATCGGAGTTCTAAAATAAGGGAAGAGGGCCTGATTGTTTTGTCGGCGACTTTCCGGCTTGAGCTGGGGGATCGTGAGATGATTCGGGCGCGGATGGATGACTTGAATGCCCAGCGTGCGAGCAAGCAGCCGCTGGAATATCCGAGCTGCGGCTCCGTTTTCAAGCGGCCGGAGGGGCATTTTGCCGGGCAGCTGATTCAGCAGGCAGGCTGTCAGGGGCATCGTATCGGTGGTGTGGAAGTTTCGACGAAGCATGCGGGTTTTATGGTCAATGTCGCTCAGGGAACTGCGGCGGATTACGAAGATTTGATTAAATATGTCATCGAAAAAGTCCAAAAATCTTCAGGTATCACACTTGAGCCTGAAGTAAGAATTATAGGTGAAAGAACTCAAAATCGCTGATTTGCTTAGCGATTAAGAGTTTTATAAATAGAAAAGGAAGGTACAAAAATGGATTTGAAATTAAACGGAAAAACCGCTCTGATAACCGGTTCAACTAAGGGAATCGGGCGTGCGATTGCAGAATCGCTGGCTGCAGAAGGAGTAAACGTCATCATCAATGGGCGCACGATGGCTGCTGTAGAGCAGGTTTCAGCTGAAATAATGGCGAAATTCCCTGCGATTAAGGCACTGGCTGCGCCTTTCGACCTTTCTGTTGAAAAAGAGCGACAGGAGCTTTTCGAGCTTTTCCCTGAAGTGGACATCCTGATTAATAATATGGGAATTTTCGAGCCGGCAACTTTTGAGGAGCTGGAGCTTGATGACTGGCGTTACTATTTTGAGGTTAACAGCCTGGCAGGCCTTGCTCTGTCGAATTTTTACCTGCCGCAGATGCTGGCAAAGGACGATAATGGCCGTATTATTTTTATTGCCTCCGAAGCTGCTATTATGCCAAGTCCCGAAATGCCGCACTATTCAATGACCAAGACAATGAATTTGAGCCTCGCAAAGACACTTAGCTGGGAGACGCGCGCCTCGTCCGTCACGGTTAATACAGTGATGCCCGGCTCAACACTAACCGAAGGCGTAATTAATATGCTGCTGAAATTGTATCCTGATTTAGCGCCGATTGAGGCTGAAAAAGAGTTTATGGCAGCCAATCGCTCAAGTTCGGTTATTCAGCGGCTCATCCGCCCGCGTGAAATCGGCGATTTTGTCTGCTTTGTCGCAAGTCCTCTGGCTGGTGCTTTTTCAGGAGAAGCTCTGCGCATGGACGGCGGGCTGGTACCGACGATTTTTTAAACAAATGTGAATCATATTGATGGACACTGATTATAAAGTGTCCATTTTTTGTTAAGACGAAAATGTTTATGGTGTACAAAATTGATTGTTAAGAGCTCAAACATAACGTTTAGAGACTTATCAGCGTTACAATTTCAAATACGGCAAAAGGTAGCTCTCTCGTATTATCTTTCCGAAAAACTATAATTTTCTTGACAAAAATATATCCCTGTGATATACTTCTATTATCATGAAACGTGAATTATTAATCGAAAAAATTGACAAACTCAAGGCACAAATGCCCGACTTTGTTCTGGAGTATTACCAGTCAAAACTGGCGGCCTCTTATTCGCTCAACACTTTATATGAATATCTGAAGGAATACGAACGATTTTTCAGCTGGCTGACCGACTCCGGCGTGACGGATAAAATCACGCTGAAAACCCTTGAAAATCTTCCTAAAAAGGATTTAGAGGCCTTCATTCTTTATCTGCGCGAGCGACCTTTGCTGAATACGGATTCGAACAGCTTCGGCGTCTCGCAGACGACGATTAACCGCACGATTTCAGCACTTTCCAGCCTTTATAAGTTCCTGACCGAGGAGGTCGAGGGAGCGGATGGCGAGCCCTATTTTTACCGCAACGTCATGAAAAAGGTGAAAACCGCAAAAAAACACGAGACTTTAGCGGCTCGTGCGGAAAATATTAAGGGAAAACTCTTTCTGGGCGATGAAACGCAAGGTTTTCTTGACTATATTTCTAACGAATATGTGAATTCTTTATCAAACCGTGCAAAATCAAGCTTTGAGAAAAATAAAGAACGTGATTTGGCCATGATTGCGCTCATGCTGGCTTCAGGCGTGCGTTTGTCTGAGGCGGTGGGCGTCAATCTGCGTGATTTGAACATCAACACAATGGTGGTCGAAGTCACACGAAAGGGCGGAAAGCGTGATGCCGTACCGATTGCCAAGTTTGCCAAGCCCTATCTGAAGGCCTATCTGGAAATCCGTGAAAAACGCTATCAGCCGAAAAAGAAGGAAACAGCGCTCTTCCTGACGATTTACCGGGGAACTTCTTCTCGCATCGATAACTCCTCGGTTGAGAAGTTTGTCGCGAAATACTCACAGGGTTTCAAAGTTCGTGTGACGCCGCACAAACTGCGCCATACTCTTGGCACACGCCTCTATGCTCAAACTAATTCTCAGGTGCTGGTGTCACATCAGCTGGGGCATGCGAGTACCCAGGTGACGGACTTGTATACGCATATTGTCAATGAGGAACAAAAAAATGCGCTTGATAATTTGTAAGTTTATGAATTCGCGTCAGCGAATCATTTCCCTCCTACTTCATAGGAATATACAAATCAACTTCCGAGTCGGGATTGTCGTAGCCTAGAAATCGATCGTCGTAGAGCTCAAAGTCCTCTCGTTCCCCATCTATTTCTTCGCCGGCTTTTGCCCGCAATTGCAGCGACCAGGTTCCCCAAATGTAGTCAAAAGTCTGCGACAGTTTTTCCAGTGTGCCTCTATGGGTGAAGACGGCATAACGTCCGCCGGGGATAGTTTTGCAGACAAAATTCTCGGGGATTCCATCATAGGACGACACTTCTGCCGCCGCTACCTCAGAAAACATGATGTCCTTTGTCATTGTGTAGAGTGTGTTCTCATTACAGGCTTCGCATATTCCAAATCCGCGGCCATTTGTCACACGATGAGGGAGTTGCGAAAATTGACGGCTTGCCTCTTCCCATAGTTTCCGCAGCTTGTTGTCTTGCAGACTGGTTTCTCCGCGGAGCCCTGCGGTCTTGATCTCCGGAAGTTCCAGAATTCTCGGATGAACGGTTACATTGACGAGTAAGTGGTCAATCAAATCCGTATCCAACTGGTCTTTTTTCCCGAGCAGTATATTTAAACGGTTCTGACGATAGCTTTTCGGACTGACGCCGTAGATGCTTTTGAAAGTGCGGCTGAAAGCCTCAGGCGATTCGAAACTGCTCTCCATGGCGATGTCGATTATTTTTTCATCCGTATAAAGAAGGCGCTTGGCTGCTTCTGCCAAGCGCCGTTTTTTGATGTAGCTGCCGATTCCTTCCCCTAGAACTGCGGTGAACTGCCGATTAAGATGGTAATAGGAATACCCTGCTGCTCTTGCCACCTCTTCCACTTTGACATCGTCACTCAAGTGGTTTTCAATATAGCTCACGGTTCGTACCAGTGCCTCACGATAATCCATTCTTTCTCCTTCAGGGGACCTTTTAAAGCTGAGCGCCCGCTCATTAGCTGCGAGGCATAAGTCCCCAAGTACCAGGACTTGCTTTTTCAATATTGATTTTAATCTCTTTTTCAGTATTTTCGAGCGGCTTACTGACATCGAAATTCTCCCAGCCGTTTTCCGGGTTTCCACCCCAGCAGAGCTCAATCATGCCGTCTGTCGGAGAGATAAGCATACTCTTTGTAGTTCCGAAAAACTCAGTAAAGTAATCTGTACTTAGTCCATTCGGATATTTTGACAGCATCATTGCTTTGAGCTTTTCACAGGTAATAGCTTTGTCGCCTGCGAGTTCCTGCGCAATATAATCATAGCGCTTCTGGGAATGAGTCATGATTTCAGGCTCAAGAGGGAACAATTCCGGCAGAATAGCATGATTCGTCGCGAAAATCAGCTGATCTTCTGTTGAGTGATCAATACGCCGCGTTGCCGTCTGACCATCAATTGTTTCAATAAGTGCGGCACTGCCCGATTTATCTGCCAGGAGCAGATTCATGTTGGAAGCGACAGGCATCTCCTCAAGATAAGACAAAGCTTCATTGACATCACGGCAGTTTTCCAAAAGTGTTCTGACGACTGCCCAATACTGGAGTCCCTTGATTTTCGGCGCCCGCATATTCGGCAAGGCGCCGACAGGAAAACCGCAGGAGGCGAATGTCACACTC
Organism: Lactovum odontotermitis; assembly: GCF_054658595.1. Classification (NCBI taxonomy): domain Bacteria; kingdom Bacillati; phylum Bacillota; class Bacilli; order Lactobacillales; family Streptococcaceae; genus Lactovum; species Lactovum odontotermitis. The sequence continues at coordinate 42,541 of NZ_BAAGGQ010000007.1, read as the reverse complement.
AATCCGCATTCATTGATTCCGTCATCTCTTCCTATATTTAAAACCGATGTGCCGATATGCGTATATTTTCCTTTTACGGCAGTTCTCACGAGGCAAAAGTCTTCCATCTCATCACTGAACTCATAGTTTCTGGCGACGAGCATTTTCCCATCCGCAGTGCGAGACGGCAGCAATGCAATATGACTGCATCGAGGGGTGAGATAAGTCATGGCGTAAAAGAAAAGCTGTTCACGTTTAACTCCAAGTACTTCTGCAAATTCAGAAAGTTCCTCATTAAGACCTGGGCAATAACGTTTGAAAAGTTCCGCGGCTTCTTTCATTTCTTTACTGCTGAAAGCCTCTATCGCGCTATTATTACTATGAAGTGCTCGCAAGGCAGGGACCTCTTTTACAGTATGTCCTAGTGCAGCACCAATCTCAGTGTTTGTACCCTCTAGATTAATTGTGTGTGTATGTATTGTTTTCATGCATTCATTTCCTTTCTTAGTATGAGTATATCGAAAGATCAGAAGCTGTGCATGATATTTTCTGCTATTTAATTTTCAGCCACTTCTTATGCTCAATGGCGAGAACGATGATGAGACTCACTAAAGTCAGATATATCGGGAATGCTAGCGAGGCGAAGTTCCAGACTTTCATGGCGAAAAAGCTGGTCAGCGGTGTGAAGATGCCGCCTAAGTAGGTTGAGACGTGCTCTGATTCCGGGTATAGCCAGGCTTTTGCTACGGTTGGTGCTGCTGCCAGTGCATCGCTCAGAATCGATAAGGCAATCGCCCAGTTTGGATCCTTGGTCAAAAACCAGACGACCAGCACGAGGATTGAAGACGCCGCACAAATATAGTCAAATCTGCTCAGCCGCCACTGAGCATTTTTATTGACAAAACTGGCTGCTAAGATAAGTAATGGTGTAAAGCCACCCATAAAAACGGGCAGGGCTGACCAGGTAATACCTGTCGAAAAAGCCGCAATGGCGCCAACCAGCGGGCCAAACGACCAGAGCAGCCAAGTGACCTTGTTCGGCCGCACTTCTCCCTTAATTGTCTTAATGATATAAGGAATCGCTGTTCCCAGAGAAATCGCGGCTCCGATGAAAACCAGATATTGCATACTCTCTCCTACTAAGTAAGTAAAATTTAAAAACTTGAAACTTTTGGAAGTTTAAAAATCAGCGCGTGAAGATGCGTCGAACAATATCCAGCGCCTGGTTCAAAAAATCTTCAGGAACTCTCTCTCCAAACTTTGCATTCCTTGCAGTGTAATCAATTGAAACAATCTGATCAAGCAAGACTGCTCCAGATGTTTCCAGTTCCGGCGGCAAATCCAAGTACAATGGGAGTCTACGTCGTGTTGTTGAAATCGGCGCAACCTGTACCACATTTGTATAATCTGCAACAATATTATTGGACAGGACAAGTAAAGGGCGGAAACCTTGCTGTTCGTGCCCTTTTTTCGGATTCAGATTTGCCCAGATGATATCTCCCTGTTTTGGCTTTATCCCATTCTCTACCACGCTTCTTCTCCCATACTTTCACCAAAATCAATCAGAGGTTCGCGTATCCCGTCATCCTCATACTCTTTAAATAAATAAGCAAGCGAGCCGTCATCCTGGTCCTCAGCGACACTCAGAATGAGCTGGTGATTTTCAGAGATTTCCGCATTAAAAGTCCTAGCATTAGTCCACTGCAGCTGCTGCAGAAGTTTTGCAGGAATTCTTATTCCTTGTGAATTCCCCCATCTATTGAGTGTTAATTTTTCCATTACAGAGCTCCTTTGTGTATATACAGTATATACTTTTCCTGAAAAAATGTCAATTCTGTTGCTTACTATGAATATGGAGAAAAAAAGCTACCTAGAACAGGTAACTTTTCAATATTTTTAGAAATTCAGCAAGCCCAGGAAACTCTCAGGCTCAAGGCTGGCACCGCCAACCAAAGCACCGTCAATATTCGGCTTCGCCATCAATTCAGCAATTGTCTCAGGTTTTACTGAGCCGCCGTATTGGATGCGGACTTTCTCAGCCACTTCGTCGCTATAGAGCTTGCGGACCGTGTCGCGCACCACACCACAGGTCTCGTCAGCAATTTCAGGCGTCGCCGTTTTACCTGTACCGATTGCCCAGATTGGCTCGTAAGCAATGACCAGATTTGAAACCTGCTCAGCTGTCAAGCCAGCCAGCCCAGCCTCGATTTGGCCGGAAACCCATTCAGAAGTCTTGCCGGCTTCAAAAGTCTCCAGAGTCTCGCCGCAGCAGAGAATCGGCGTCACACCAGCAGCAAACAGCGCTTTAGCCTTTTTGTTGATGTCTTCGTCAGTCTCGTGGAAATACTCGCGGCGCTCGCTGTGGCCGATGATAGAGTATTCAATGCCTTCAGCAGCCAGCATCGCTGGCGAAATTTCGCCTGTGAACGCGCCAGAGTTTTCAAAATAGACGTTTTCAGCAGCTACGGCGTATGGATTCTGACCGCGGTGATGCACAAGCGGAACCAGATACAATGCAGGGGCTGCAATTGCGACTTCGATTTTTTCAGGGTCCGGCAGCTTGCCGTCAATCCCGGCAATAAAGGCAAAAACTTCCTTGAGGTTCTTATTCATTTTCCAGTTACCGGCAATAAGCGGTTTACGTGACATAAAATTTCCTTCTTTCAATTTTTAATCCCTTATATTTTATCATTTTTTATGATAAAATTGTTAAGTGACTATTGCGGACAATAGCAGATTGAGGAAAGAGGTTAAAAAAAAAGAATATTATGATTGAAAAGATTTTACTTTCGGGCTACACAAAGCGTGAATCTCAGGGCGTTTACAGTGTTTTGCTGGACACGGAAAAAGGCGAATTGGCGCAGCTCACTGAAGTTGCCCGTGTCGGCAATCCAACCTACCTGACCCTGGATGCGCACGGCCATCTTTATACCGTGGCGGCTGGCGCAGGGAAAGTCGGAGGCACTGCCGCTTTCAGCTTCGACGGTGAAAAAGCGACACCGCTCAACGAGGTCATGACTCTAGGCGCTTCCAACTGCTATGTTGCTGTTGATGAGGCGCGCAACCTGGTTTACGGCGCGAATTATCACGAAGGTGAAGTCCGTGTCTATAAACGGGAAAAAGACGGAACGATTGAACTGGTTGATACAGTCAAGCATGATGACCATCATGGGCCAAAACCTGAACAAACAGGTGCACTTTGTCATTATGCCAACTTGACACCGGACAACAAACTGGTGGTTTGTGATTTGGGCAATGACTCCGTTTCTGTCTATGATGTTGCAGAAAGCGGTAAATTGACCGAATTCAGCGTTTACCAGTCAGCTCCAGGCTCTGGCGACCGCCACATCACCTTCTCCCCAGACGGCAAAACAGCTTACCTGGCCTGCGAATTAGATTCGACCGTCGAGGTACTGGAATACAGCGACGGCGAATTCAGTCTGCTGCAGAAAACGACGACGCTGCCGGCGCATCACAAGGGCTTCAACGGTCTTGCAGCGATTCGTCTGAGCTCGGACGGAAAGTTCCTTTATGTCTCAAATCGCGGACATGATTCATTGGCCGTTTATAAAGTTGCTGCTGACGGTCGCTCAATTGAGCTCATGGATGTTGTCAAAACTGAGGGAAACATTCCGCGCGACTTCAATTTTGCCGGCGACGAGCAATTTATCCTGGTCGCCCATCAGGATTCTGACAATTTGACTTTGTTCAAGCGCGACCAGAAGACAGGCAAGCTGAAACTGCTCCAGAAAGACTTCTACGCGCCTGAGATTACCTGTGTGCTTCCAGTCAAGATGTGAAGCACGCCCGCTTTGAAGCGTAAAGAGTTGCGACTCGACTAGGTGCTTTAGCGCCGTAGCGAGAGTCGACAGCAGCCCCATTCGGGCAGATAGGAAATCGCGGTTCTGCCCGTAGGGCAGGTTCCGATTTATCCCACGGTGGTGGGGAAAGCGATCTGTAAGCGGCTGAAGCCGCAACAGCCTGCTTTTCTAATCTTCTAGCTTCAGGCGTGCTGCGACTCGACTAGGCGCTTCAGCGCCGTAGCGAGAGTCGACAACAGCGTCCGTAGGACGCAGACAATTTCAGAAGCTTTAGCTTCTAGAAATTGCCAGAGCTTTAGCTCTGTGTGAACTCAATTAAATGACAAAAAAATTCAAAAAAACGAGGCAGATTAAACCTCGTTTTTCCATTTTCTTGCGACTTCTTCATCTTGCTTCATTTGTGCAATTAGAGCTTCAACATTGTCAAATTTAACCATGCCGCGGATGCGCTCGAGCCAGAGGACGGTCAGATTTTCGCCATAGATTTCTTCATCAAAGTCAAAGATGTTGATTTCAATGGTTTTTTCTTTGCCGCCGAAAGTGTCGTTATAGCCGATGGACGCAAAGCCGCGCATGCGCACGCCGCCGCGCAGTACATCCACAGTGTAGACACCGACTGCCGGCAGGTGAATATAGTCTTTGATGACCAGATTGGCCGTAGGGTAACCCAGGTCGCGCCCGCGGGCAAAGCCGTGTACCACAATGCCAGTCGTTTCATATTCGTAGCCTAGCAGTTGATTGGCCTGACCCACGTCTCCTGCCTTGAGCAGATCACGGATTCGACTAGAAGAAATCTTCCCGCCGCCCTCAGTGAGTTCAGGCACATGAACGACACGAATGTCGTCCGTAGATTCCAGATTGACCATGTCAGAGCCAGTCGTGTAGTCAAAACCTGTCACAATGACCTGCGGATTCAGTTTCTTGCAGTAATTTTCGACAAATTCTCTGGACGTTGATTTGGCGAATTCGGAGGTCAAAGGCTTGTAGAAAAGATAGTCAACGCCGTTGGCCGCAAACAGTGCCTCACGTTTCTTGTCCGAAGTCAGTTTCAGCAGCATTTCAGGCTCAAAGCGCTTGAACGTCAGCACTGCTTTTTCCGGAAAAGTCAAAACGGCGACTTTCAGATTTAAAACCGAGGCAATTTTCCTGGCTTCGGTAAAAAGTGCCTGGTGACCGCGGTGCAGACCGTCAAAGTAGCCAAGGACGAGGACTGTATTTTCGCGGAATCCGTCACTCTCTTCATCAAAATTCATTGTTTTCATATTAATATTTTCTTTGGTTTTAGTTCATTTTCAAGCTGCAGGCAGACGCCGACCAGCTGGTTCTCGTAGAAGACAGCCACAGGCTCGCCGATTTCAGCAAGCTGAGGGGATTTTATTTTCTTTCCGACACGGATGTCTTCAAAGTCTGATGGACTGAGCTCAGCTTTCGTGAGTTCTGACACGGCGAATTTCAGAGGCAGGAGGATATCGCTCAAAGAGCTGCTGTCACGTGCTTCTTCGATTTCTTTCAATGTTTTGGCGGAGCCAATGTCCAGGCCATTCGCCATGGTTCGCTGGAGCCCTGACATGTGCCCGGGATAGCCGAGTTTTGCGGACAAATCGACCGCCAGTGTCCGAATGTATGTGCCCCTGGAACAAGCCGCCCGGAAACGGAATTTAAGCGTTTTATCCGCAGCATTAAACTCGAGCGCTGAAGTTCGGCTGAATTCTCTGATTTCGATTTCGCGCACTGGCCGCTCTACTGTCTGGCCGGCGCGAGCGTATTCGTAAAGCTTCCTGCCGTTGACCTTGACCGCAGAATACATCGGCGGCGTCTGATGAATCTTGCCGACAAAGCTTGTCATTGCGGCGTCTACCTCTGCTTCAGTCAGCTCTTCAGGTGCGACTGATTTACGCTCAACCACAGCACCTTCGGCATCTTCAGTTTCGGTAGAGAAGCCCAGCGTGACCTCGCCCTCGTAGATTTTCCCGCCCCCGTCCATGTACTCCAGCAGGCGCGTGGCCTTGCCGACAGCCACCGGCAAAACGCCCGTCACTGCCGGGTCCAGCGTCCCGCCATGCCCGACTTTCCTGGTTTTTAAGATGCCGCGGAGCTTCTGCACCACGTCGTTTGAAGTCCAGCCGGCTTCTTTGTAAACATTTAGTATTCCGTCCATCTTTAAAATTATAACAAAAAATGGCTTCTTCCGCCATTTTTCAAGTTAAATTACAATAAATGAGCTTCTTCCAGCATCTCTTCAATGACAGTACCTTTAAGCTTCTTCAGTCCAAAGTTCAGGGCGATTTTCTGCATGAAGGGGAGTTCTTGCTCAGTCAGCTTCTTTTTGTCTGATAAGTAGTAAACTGAGGCTGCCAAATCGCGTATATCATAGGCTGAAGCCCAAACCTCAGGAACGCCGCGGTCGACATCAAGCAGCTGATAAACTGCCTCCATCGCGGTGCGTACAGAGTATTCAGTTGTGAAGACGGTGTCGCGCTCCGTTTCAGCAAAGTTTCCGATAAAGGCGAGGTTAGCAGAGCCATTTGGAACGACGAGAGGACGGTCACCCGGCTCGCGCAACATGAAGTAGCTGGTGATAAAAGGCATATAAACGGGAATTGTATTTGTGTGCTCATGGGCGAATGCGGCAATTTCGTCTTCAGGCATGCCTAGATGATAAAGCAGTTCCTGCGTGATTTCTTCACCTGTACATTGCTCAATCGGTTTTTTGACAAAGTTACCTGGTTTGTCTGAAAAAAGTCCGTAAACCCAAGTAACCGTTTCCTGGTCATTCTGCTCCTTAAAATGCGGCTGGCGGTGCGTCGTAAAGCTGAGCATCCAGTTCGAGTCTTTCACCGTGATGATGCCGCCAGTCACAACTTTACCAGAACGAAGTTCACGATGGGTCAGTTTTTCAAAGTAAGGCTGAATTTCCAGGTCTTTCCAGGTCACAGTAGCAGACACAAACCAGCTTTCTTTCGGCAGATTTTCGCAGAAAACTTCTGGCTTGCCGAATTCTGGAGACTGTGCCGCCAGATTCTGCCAAAGCTTCCAGGAACCGCCAAGCTCATGAGTTTCAGGCGCCGCCTGAGTCGCAGAGCCCTGGGTCGAACTTTCTGTAATCGAGCCATTGGTAACGAAGACCAAATCATTTTCAGTCAAATCAATGCTGCCGCCGGCCAAAATAATCTTCTTGGCAACTTTTTTTCCGTCAGAAAAATCAACTTCGACATTCTTAACTTGAGTTTCATATTGAAAATCTACACCGTGTCCATTTAAAAAGCTCAGCATTGGCTTGACAAGTGAATCATATTGATTGTACTTTGTAAATTTCAAGGCGGTGAAATCAGGCAAGCCTTTGATATGGTGAATGAAACGCAGAATATAACGGCGCATTTCGATTGCAGAATGCCACTTTTCAAAGGCAAACATGCTGCACCAGTAAATCCAGAAGTTTGAATCGAAGAATTCTTCACTGAAGACATCTTGAATCGTTTTTCCCGCCAAATCTTCTTCTTTTGTCATGAAAAGTTTGACAATTTCTTCCTGAGCTTTCTGAGTCAATGTGAATTTGCCGTCATCTGCGACACGTTGTCCCCGCTTTTCAATCACGCGACAGTTGCTTGAATTGGGGGCTGCACGGTCAAGACGATAAAATTCATCGAGAACCGAAGCACCATCCACCTCAAGCGACGGAACACTCCGAAATAAATCCCAAAGACACTCAAAATGATTTTCCATTTCACGGCCGCCGCGGATGACAAAACCTTCATTCGGAATAAACTTCCCGTCAAGTGAACCGCCGGCAAGGCTCATTTCATCCAGGATATGAATTTTTTCACCTTTCATCTGGCCGTCACGAATCAAGAAAATAGCGGCTGCTAAACCAGCCAGACCAGCCCCAATGATATAAGCGGATTTTTGTTCAACCTGTTCAGGTTTTGCCGGGCTCACAAAGGCCTCATAATTACCATTTGTATAACGCATGAATTTCCTCCCTTAATAACGACTTGAGATAAGCAGCATTCTCGCAATCTTCCTGCCGTTCTTTTTATAGTAATACTTTCTTAAATCCTTTACAAATGAAAAGATTAGTTAATAGATATAATGTCTATTTATGTAAAAAAACAAAACAACCGAAGTTGCTTTGTCCAAGTTTTATTAATCAGCCTTTGGTCGCATGATTTTTGCCTTCAGCCGTGTCTTTCAAGCCGTTGAGCGTCAGCATGTCTTCTGCTGAAATTTCAAAGTCAAGCTTAGTATTGTCTTCGATATGTCCGCGGCTCGTGGCTTTAGGCAGAGGCAGGACGCCGTTCTGCAGGCAGAAACGAATGGCCAGCTGAGCTGTAGACACGCTGTATTTGCCTGCCATCTCAACAATCGCAGGATTCTCCAGCATATGTCCTGTTGCCAATGGAGAATAGGCCTCAATCAAAATACCGTTCTTCTCAGCGAAATTCACGATATTCGGCTCTGTCCAGCCGACATAGTACTCAATCTGATTAACCATCGGCTTGATTTCAGCCACTTCCAGCAGATTTTCCATATCATGCTGCTCGAAGTTGGAAATACCGATGGATTTGAGCTTGCCGTCCTTGTAAAGCTTCTCGAATGCCCGCCAAGCCTCGCGATTGCCTTTGTCATCATTAGCGCCTACGTTTGACCATGGCCATGGCGCATGAATCAGGTAAAGGTCAAAATAGTCGACATCCAGTGCTTTGCGGCTGATTTCAAAGTACTCAAGTGCGCCGTCATAAGTCTTGATGTCGCTCGGCAGTTTTGTCGTCAGGAAGATTTCCTCGCGCGGAATTCCGGACTCTTTGATGGCCTTGCCGACGGAAACTTCATTGCCGTAAACGCGGGCCGTGTCAATGTGGCGATAGCCAAGTTCCAGCGCATCACGAACTGCCTGATAAGCAACATCGCCGTCTGGCGTCTGCCATGTACCGAAGCCGACTTTCGGGATTTTCACGCCGTTTGCCAGCGTGTAGGTGTCTGTTAAAATTGTCATACAAACCTCCATTTTTTAGAAGAATGACCTCTGGCCACTCTCCTTTTTGATATGATATTAAGCTGTAATTTAATTTTAACACTTTTAAAGAAAAAATGCACTTACATCTCTAAATTTGTAAGTGCTATTTTATACACTGCGTCCAAAACTGCATACGGAGTTCTCCACAATGTATTTGTACAAACTGTCTTAGTTTACTAATTCTTTATATCGGAAGCAGCCTTCGACATGGTCATTGATAACGCCGACAGCCTGCAGATAGGCATAAATCACCGTTGTGCCGGTAAATTTAAAACCGCGCTTTTTCATGTCCTTGGAAATTTTGTCAGAAAGAGCATCTGAGGCAGGAATCTTGGATTCGTCCGTAACGTGGTGCTGGACGGTTTTCCCGTCAACAAATCCCCAGAGATACTTGTCAAAGCTGCCGAATTCCCGCTGGATTTCGAGCACTTTCTGGGCATTTACAATCGCCGCGTTGATTTTCAGCCTGTTTCGGATGATGCCTGCATTCTGCAGGAGTTCAGCTCTTTTGCCATCATCGTACTGGGCAACTTTGGCAATATCGAAATTGTCAAAAGCCGTGTAAAAATTTTCCATTTTATTGAGGATGGTATTCCAGGAAAGACCGGCCTGATTTAAATCAAGCACGAGTTTGGCATAAAGCTCATGGTCGTCATGCAGCGGCGTCCCCCAATAGTTGTCGTGGTAATGAATCATTTTGTCTGATGTTTGACACCAGGCACAGCGTGTTTTTGTCATCATTTTACGTAATCTTATTTATGTAACTTTACTTCGACATAATTTAATTTATGTCAGATGGTGTAAATCCATCCGTTAGGCGCTTCAATATCGCCGAACTGAATTCCGGTTAATTCATCATAGAGGCGCTTTGTCACCGGACCGACCTCAGTTTCTGAGTAGAAAACATGATGGTCGTCACGATTATCAATGGCACCGATTGGCGCAATAACCGCAGCTGTCCCGCAAGCACCGGCTTCGACAAAACGCTCCAGCTGATTAATAAAGACATCACCCTCAATTGCCTTTAAGCCCAAACGTTCTTCCGCCAGCTGCAGCAGTGAATACTTTGTAATTGAAGGCAAAATCGACGGCGACAAAGGCGTGATAAACTCGTCGTTTTTCGTGATGCCGAAGAAGTTTGCAGCGCCTGCTTCTTCAATCTTCGTGTGCGTGGCGGGGTCAAGATAAATCACATCAGAATAACCGTCAGCGTGTGCCAGATGCCCTGGAACCAGACTAGCCGCATAATTTCCGCCGACCTTTGCCTGCCCCGTCCCAAACGGCGCCGCGCGGTCGTAATCATGCGAAACAATAAAATTAGAAGGCGTTAAGCCACCCTTGAAATAAGAACCGACAGGCATGGCAAAAACAGTGAAAATATACTCTTTCGCCGGCTGCACGCCGATAATATCGCCGATACCGATGAGCAACGGCCGAATATAAAGTGTCGCCCCTGTCCCATAAGGCGGCACGTAATCCGCATTCGCTCTGACAACCTGGACAACCGCGTCTATAAATTGTTCAGTCGGAACCGGCGCCATGCTCAGACGTTCAGCCGTTTTCTGTAAACGAGCAGCATTTTGTTCAGGCCTGAACAATTGAATCTTACCGTCCTTGGTACGATAGGCCTTAAGTCCCTCAAAGCCCTGCTGGCCATAGTGCAGGCTCGGAGAAGCCTCAGAGATGTGCAGGGTCGAATCTTCTGTGAGCTTGCCCGCATCCCAAGCTCCGTCCTTATAGTAAGAAATATAGCGGTAAGGCAGTTTTCGGTAGGTAAAACCAAGGTTTTTCCAGTCTAAATCAATCATTTTTTTCCTTTCATTAAATAACGTTCGCGCAAGCGCTCGGTTTTATTCAGTTATACTTTTTCAATCGGCGCTACATTGGCAAGGAGCCGCTTTTGTCCAACTTCCGGGAAGTTGATTTTCAGCTCCAGATTATTGCCCGAGCCACTCACAGCCAGCACAACGCCGTCGCCCCATTTTTTGTGGCGCGCGGTGTCCCCCATCTGCCAGTCAACGGCCGGCTTGACTTCTTCTTTCTGCCAAGGCAGTTTTCCGTCTCGATGGGCACGCTGCTGCGGCGGAATTTCGCTATTCAGGCTGCGGTCTGCTGTGAATCGTGTGCTTGCTCCAGAACCAGACGAAGCCGAAAACTGAACATTGTAGCTGGTATTTCTCCCGCGGGCTTGCCCGGTATACTGCAGCAGGCTTTCATCAATTTCAGAAATGAAGCGCGAAGGCCGATTGTAGCTGGACTTTCCGTAAAGCACACGTGAGTTAGCATTCGTCAGGTAGAGCTCTTTTTCAGCCCTTGTAATGCCGACATAGGCCAGACGGCGCTCTTCTTCAAGTTCATCTGCATCTTCGTTGGCACGGGAGAGCGGGAAAATTCCTTCTTCCAGACCAACCAGGAAAACAATGGGGAATTCGAGCCCCTTTGCGGCGTGCAGCGTCATCAGTGTCACACCTTGGACGTTTCCGTCTTCTTCCACAGAATCAGTGTCCATGACCAATGACAAATCGTTCAGAAAGCGTGACAGACGCTCAATCCCCGTCTCTTCTCCCAGGTCTTCAGCTTCAGCCGTTTTCTTGTCAAAATCCTGAGTCACCGACTTGAGCTCGTCAATATTTTCAATGCGGGTCTGTGCCTCAATCGTGTTCTGCTGCAGAAGATAGCCAACGTAGTTTGTCTTGGCAATGATTTCTTCGAGAATCTCAGTAATGGACAGATTGTCCAAAGAATTCCTCAGAATATCGAGCTGCAGACCGAATTCATACAGATTGGCCGCTGCTTTCCCGCTGATTGGCGAGATTGACAGATCAAGCAATGATTCTGTCAGAGATTTACCCTGCTGCGCCGCAAAAGTCCGCAGCTTGTCCAATGTGCCGGGACCGACGCCTCGCTTGGGCTCATTGACAATCCGCTCAAAGCTGATATTGTCGTTGGGATTCGCCAGAATGTTCAGATAGGCGATTAAATCACGGATTTCCTTGCGGCTGTAGAACTTGGTGCCGCCGACCATGGTGTAGGGAATGTTTGACTTGAGCAGCGCTTCTTCTATGGTACGGGACTGCGCATTAGTCCGGTAAAGCACTGCAAAGTCGGCGTATTTCCGCCCGTCATTGCGCGCCTCGTCCGAGATTTGCTTGGCCACGAAAACTGCCTCGTCCAACCCGTCATTTGCCCGGTAATAAGTGATTTTTGCCCCGTCATCACTTGAAGTCCAGAGATTTTTCTCACGGCGGTTGACATTGTTTTTGATGACCTGATTGGCCGCAGACAGGATATTCTTGGTTGAGCGGTAGTTTTCCTCCAGCAGGACAACTTTTGCCTCAGGATAATCCTGCTCAAAGTCCAGAATATTCTGCATATCTGCCCCGCGCCAGCCGTAGATGGACTGGTCGGCATCTCCCACGACGCAAATATTCTTGAAGCGGTCACCCAGCAGCTTGACGAGCATATACTGAGCGTGGTTGGTATCCTGATACTCGTCAACATGGATGTACTGCCATTTTCCCTGATAATAGGCCAGAGTCTCAGGCACTTCTCGGAAAAGGCGCAGCGTCTGCATAATCAGGTCGTCAAAGTCCATGGCTTCGGACTTGCGCAATTCGGCCTGATAGGCTTTGTAGCAGCGGGCAACCAGCATGGTCATCGGATTTCGCGAGTTCGAGCGCTTTTCATACTCAACTTCGTCAATTAACTCATTCTTAGCATTGGAAATCAGGCTCAGGATGGTCTTTGGTTCCCATTTTTTAGCGTCTAAATCAAATTCTTTTAGGATTCGCTTCATAACCGTTTTCTGGTCACTGGTGTCTAGAATCGTGAAATTGCGGCTGTAGCCGATTTTATCGCCGTCACGCCGCAGAATGCGTACACACATGCTATGGAAAGTCGCGATGAGCGAATCCTGAGACTTCGGCGACAGGGCAATGGCACGCTCACGCATTTCCCGCGCCGCCTTGTTCGTAAAGGTAATCGCCAGAATATTCCAGGGATTCACCATTTTTTCGTCAATCAGATAAGCGATGCGGTGGGTCAGCACCCGCGTCTTGCCGGAACCCGCCCCGGCCATAATCAAAAGCGGCCCCTCTGTCGTTTCTACCGCTTCTTTCTGCTTGTCGTTCAGTCCGTTCAGTAAGTTATTCATTTCTTAATTATACAAAAAATCTATGGCTTTAGCTAGGATTTTCTTCAATTTGCGAAAATTTACGAAAATACTAAAAAACTCTGCCTGAGCAGAGCTTTTCAGTAATCCTAGATAGGGGGATTATTTTGACAATTTTGAAGCGGCAGCCTCGTCGACGATGACTGTCACATTGTCGCGTGTTTGTAGGATTGAAGCCGGCAGGTCAACGGTTACAGGGCCTTCAATCATGCCTTTCACTGCGTCAGCCTTTTCAGCTCCCCAAGCCATCACAACGAGCTGTTTAGACTTCATGATGCTCGCGATGCCCATGGAGATTGCCTGACGAGGAACATCTGATTCATTTGCAAAGTAGCGTGAATTTGCCTTGATTGTGCTCTCAGTCAAATCAACCACGTGAGTCGTGATGTCAGTTGGTGTACCAGGCTCATTGAAGCCGATATGGCCGTTTTGGCCAATGCCCAGAACCTGCCAGTCAATTGGATGCTCATCGATAATTTTGTCGTATTCTTTGACATAAGCATCAAGGTCCGCTGCTTTTCCGTCCGGTACAAAAGTCTCTTTCAATGGCTTCTTGTCGAACAGATGCTTCTGCATGAAGTAACGGTAAGACTGGTCAGAGCTGCCGTCAAGACCTACGTACTCATCAAGATTGACGCTGGTCAGATTCGACAAATCAAGATCCGACTTTGTCACCTCATCATAGAATGTCTCAGGGGTTGAACCTGTTGCCAGGCCGAGAACCTTTGTTCCGTTTGCCAATGCTTCTTTGAACAGGTCAAATGCGACTTTTCCGCCTTCGACTGGGTCTTTTACTTTGATAACTTTCATTTGTCTCTCCTTTGAATAGCATTCTCGCCATTCACTATTTGTTTATTGGTATAGACCAATTATATGCTTTTACTATTCTTTTGTCAAGGATTTCGGGGAAAATTTGCTAAAAACTAGGAAAACTTACATTTATTCAGCAAGTGTATAAAAAATTAAACAATATTCATGTTATAATATTATTATTATATCCCTACAGCAACTCTACCACAAGTTTATTAACTATTGATAAAACAAGCTACGACGCAGCCTACAGGAGGTATTGATAATGAAAAAACGAATAATTATTTTTCTTTCTGCATTGGTGATAATCATCCTGTCAATAGGAATTCTCATAAAACTGGGAAATCATTCCACGAAAAAGGCAAATCCGCCAAAAAACGGAAAAATTGTTAGAATGTCTGGGAGCTATGCCGTAGACCCAAACAATCTGGAAGCTTTGTCAGGAATAGTAGACAATGTCTTTGTCGGTGAAGTCATCAAAGAAATTGAGACTATTTATCCAAAGCCAGCAAAAACACCATTTACAGTATATGAAGTCAAAGTGATTGAAAATCTTAAGGGAGAGTTTTCTGAAAGTAAGTCTGTCAGGCTTTACAAGGATGGAGGACACGCAGAGAATGGGACTCTGTATATTTATGAAGATGATGAAATGCCTGAAAAAGGAAATTACTATATTTTTGCAACTTATACACAAAATCCGAATAGAGATTTGCCGGCAGGCTCAATCGTTGCCAGTGGGATGAATTCAACCATTCCACTTAATAATAGTGGAAGTGTGGCATTGAAATCTAATAAAGTCAAAGAATTCCAGGACGCTGTCGCAAACCAGACTCCTTTCGAGCGTGAAAGAGGGACAATCGTGGACTCGGAGACATATTTGAATGAATCACTTGAGGATTAATTCTAATAAATTGAGGTCGTGAAATAATTCACGGCCTTTTACTTGAGTGAAAAAACTACAGCTATCGGTTGTTAATAATCAAGACAATTTATTTATACCAATGACGCCAGTCGTCTGAAAATATATTAATCATATTTTTCAAGAAAACTCTTACGAAGCTGAGCTGGAGCCGAATCATAGGATTCCGACCGTTCAAATACACCGTGAACAATCAATCTCGCAACTCCTGCTTCATTTGAACACAACACCAGTGTCAGTTCATTTTTGCCAGAATGATCGTCAATCACATCAATCCGATTGGCAGAAACAGTCTCTTGATGCGTGATTTCATATTTATAAATTTTCGATTTATCTGTTAAGTAAACTTTCATGCCGGGTTTTATGTGAGTTATTGGACTAAACAGAAGCTTTGGTGCATTATCAATCAAGTTATGGCTAGCCAGTGCAAAATTTCTCTCGCCCATTTTTTGACCCGGTTTCATGGTGCCCGCACCCACAGCAATTGTTGAATCGGAGACACCAAGAAAAATAGGCAAATGTACCTCCAGATTCGGGACAGATATTTCTCCAATTACTGGCAGATTGTCCGCTTTACTTGCTGCCTGAACAATGTTCCAGTCCAGCAGATGTGTATTTGAAAAATCGAAATTCCCAATTTTTCTCGAGTTATTTTTTAACACAGAAACCGAATAATGTGAAATATTATAACGATTACTATTTTTCGCAATTTTCTCAGATTTTATCTCGTTGAAAATAGAATTTCCAATGAAAACACAAAAAATCAGCGCAATCACGCTGACCGCGGCAATTAACCATTTTCTGGATTTTAAAATTTTCAGAATCATAATTAATTCTACTATAAAAAATGATTTTTCGCATCTCAAATGAAAGAAAATATATGAAAATGCTTTGAGAATGAACAAGCTGGTGATTTTCTGCTATAATTAAAACATTATGAATATCAACGATTACGACTATGACCTCCCGGAAGAACTGATTGCGCAGACACCGCTTGAGAGGCGCGACAGCTCAAGACTTCTGGTGATTGACCCTCTGACTGGAACGATGCAAGATAAGCATTTTTACGACATATTAGACGAATTTGAAGCTGGGGATGCGCTGGTGCTGAATAATACGCGCGTGCTTCCCGCACGTTTGCATGGAGAACGTCCAGAAACTCACGGTCATGTGGAGCTTCTGCTGCTCAAGGATAAGGGCGGCAATGTCTGGGAATGCCTGGCTAAGCCTGCCCGCAAGCTGAAAGTCAGCGAGAAGGTCAGCTTCGGAGACGGTCGCCTGATGGCCGAAGTCGTTGCTGAAAAGGAAGACGGCATTCGCTGGGTGAAGTTCAGTTATGAGGGGATTTTCCTGCAGGTGCTGGAAAGTCTTGGCGAGATGCCTCTGCCACCCTATATTCACGAACAGCTGGAGGACCAGGAACGTTATCAGACGGTCTTTGCCAAAGAAGAAGGCTCTGCGGCTGCGCCTACTGCGGGGCTGCACTATACGCCTGAGCTGCTCGAGGCAATCAAGGCGAAGGGCGTTCATATTGTCGAGCTGACGCTGCACGTCGGGCTGGGTACTTTCAAACCATTGACAGACGAGAATATTGATTCGGAGCGACTGCACAGCGAGTTTTACCGTTTGACCGAGGAAGCTGCAGCAACCCTGCGTGAGGTCAAGGCTTCCGGGCACAGGATTATCGCCAGCGGCACGACTTCTATCCGCACGCTTGAAACCATCGGCAGCAAATTCAATGGCGACATTCAGGCAGACAGCGGCTGGACAGACATCTTCATCTTCCCCGGCTATGACTGGAAAATCGTGGATGCCTTCAACACCAACTTCCATTTGCCCGGAACTTCGCTGGTCATGCTGGTGGCAAGCTTTGCGGGCAAAGATTTCGTGCTGGAGGCCTACCATCACGCGATTGAAGAAAAGTACCGCTTCTTCTCGTTCGGCGACGCCATGTTTATCAGAAATAAAGCCAAAATCCAAAATTGAGCATAAAAAATACCTTAGTTATTCCCATAACCAAGGTATTTTTTCACTTATTAATTTTATTCAGGCCGGGCAAATTCCGAAATCAGGCTTTCGGCACATTTGAGGCCGTCAATGGCAGCAGACACGATACCGCCCGCGAAACCGGCGCCTTCCCCAGAAGGGTAAATGCCAGCTGTCGAGAGTGACTGGAGATTTTCCTTATCACGATTGATTCTAACAGGAGAGGACGAGCGCGACTCTACGCCGGTCAGCACCGCCTCCGCATCCGCAAAGCCGTGAAGTTTCGTATCCATACCGAGAATTGCCTCTTCGAGAGACTTGGAAATCCAGTCAGGAAAGAGTTCGTGCAGCTCCGTCAGTTTCACGCCGAGTGAATAACTTGGCGTCACGCGCCCAAGCTCAGTTGAAGCTTTTCTTTCCAGGAAATCACCGACAAGCTGGGCAGGTGCCTGATAGTCTGAGCCGCCCATCTCAAAGGCTCTGGACTCCAATTCTCGTTGGAATTCGATGCCTGCCAGCGGGGAATCACTTGCGAAGTCTTCTGGAAAGACCTGCACTAACAGGCCGGAATTCGCATTTTTCTGGTCCCTGGCATGTTCACTCATGCCATTTGTCACCAGAAAACCTTCCTCAGAAGCTGCTGGAACGACCAGTCCGCCTGGGCACATGCAAAATGTATAGACGCCGCGCCCGTTACTGGCCTTGAAGGTCAGACGGTACTCGGCCGCACCGAGTCTCGGATTCCCCGCGAACTCTTTGTACTGCGCCTTGTCGATGAGCGCTTGCGGGTGCTCAATGCGGACACCTACGGCAAATGGCTTCGCAGTGATGCTGATTCCCCTGTCATAGAGCTTCGCGAAGGTGTCACGCGCACTGTGGCCGATGGCAAGCACGGCATGTCCAGTCTTGATGACTTCTCCGGTGGTCAGCTTGAGCGCCTGCAGCGCCTCATTTTCGATGATAAAGTCCTCGACCTGCGTCTCAAAATGTACTTCTCCGCCCAAACGGACAATTTCCGCGCGAATATTTTTGACAATCCCGCGCAGCAAGTCCGTCCCGACATGCGGATGCGCTTTGTACAAAATATCCTCCGGCGCGCCTGCCTTGACAAACTCCTCCAACACTTTGCGGCTGCGCAAATCACGCACGCGCGAAGTCAGTTTGCCGTCTGAAAAGGTGCCCGCTCCGCCCTCGCCGAACTGGACATTTGAGCGCGGATTGAGTTTTCCCTCTGTCCAGAACTCGTCAATCGCCTTGACACGCGCATCAACCGCCTGACCGCGCTCCAGCACAATCGGCCGGTAGCCCATCTGAGCCAGCAGCAAGGCTGCAAACATGCCGGCAGGACCGAAGCCGATGACCACAGGCCTCTGCGCCATCGGCTGTGTACCAGCTTGCGGAAGTTTATAATTCAACTCGGGGGTGGGCTTCACCAGCTTCGGATGCTTTTTCAGAAACTGTTTTTCATTTTTGAGGGCAACATCCACTGTATAGATAAAGTCAATCTCGTGCTCGTGGCGGGCATCAATCGACTCTTTGTAAATCCGATAATCCAGCAGGTCACTTTCAGGAATTCTGAGCTTTTTCAGGACTTGTGTCTTGACTTTGCTGATAGGGTCGCTGATGGAAATTTTTATTTGGGAAATTCTTAGCATGAGGAAATTATATCATATTGTGTTAAGATAATAAGAAGACGAATTTTAGAGTGTCTCTAAAGACTGGAGGATAGGCATGAGGCTCTGCATTGTATTGACTGGAATAGTTTAAAAAATCACGCATTTATGCGAATAAAATTAAGAAAGAAAGTAAAATGACTATTCCAGATGAAAAAATATTCCCTCGTAAGGGGGATTTATCAACAGTTTATTTAAAAAATGTGATTGAAAATCCATATATCACTGTGGGCGATTACAGCATGTACAATGATTTCTTTAGAGATCCCAGGAACTTTGAGAAAAACAATGTGCTCTACCATTACCCTATCAACCAAGACCGGCTCGTGATTGGAAAGTTCTGCTCTATCGCTTGCGGCGCGCGCTTTATTTTCACGAGTGCCAATCACACGCTCAAGTCGCTCTCGACTTATCCTTTCCCGATTTTTGCCGATGAATGGCAGCTGGACTGGGAAAAGGTGACCGAGGCTTGGGACAATAAGGGCGATATTGTCGTCGGGAATGATGTCTGGATTGGCTATGAGGCTGTCATCATGTCAGGCGTCACGATTGGCGACGGTGCGATTGTCGGGACACGCGCGGTGGTGACGCATGATGTGGCGCCCTATTCGATTGTCGGCGGTGTGCCTGCGAAGCTCATCAGAAAACGGTTTTCTGATGAAACGGTTGACCGGCTTCTTGATTTGCAATGGTGGGACTGGCCGAGGGAGAGGATTATGCAGAATATTGATGCGATTCAGAGCGGGGAATTAGACAGAATCGTGTGATTTGTGTATAAAAAAAGCAGCGGAATTTGTATGTCCGCTGCTCTTTTTATACTGTTTTTCGGCTCTAGGGCAGCTTACGGTAACGTTTATCCAAAGTTTCCTCAAGAACAATACTATCCAGAGTTTCATCTAGAAATGTCATATCATAACCGCGTTTTTCCATACGATTATAGTCCTTTTCAAAACGATTACTTCTACGCCATTTCAGTATTTGTTCTGTCTCCTCTTCTCGTAGTATGCAGACAGAAGTAAATCGCTCTCTCCCTCAGTGATTTCGCCGGCACGAATTTGTCGTTCAATTTCCGCCGTTTCAGCAAAAGCTTCCATCGTTTCGCGATTGAACTTTCGGTTTTCAGGCAGAAATGGCATTGCCTGGTCATCAACTGCGCGCTTGACAAACATGGTCAGCATGGCTGTAGAGGTCAGCCCCATCGACTCTGCCAGCTTTTGGAATTCTTTCTTCAAATCACTGTCTATTTTAAAATTCATTGATTGAGTTGTCATTTTTTTGCACTCCTTACCGCTTTATAACTATATTGTACCAACATATAATCACGATGTCGATAGAAAATGAAAAGCACCATAATTAACTGGGGGCTAATTACGATGCTTTGATTGTCTCTTCTTCTCATTTCAGAAAAGTTTTCTGATTTCGATTCAAACTTGCGGATTCAGCGATGATGAGCAGCTCCTCTACCGCGGACGCACTTGCAATGGCGCACAGAAACATCATCGTAATTTTCAAATCAGACAGCGCGTACAATATTGGAAAGGTGAAAATGACAAATCCTGTCATTTTGTTCAATACCGTATGTATCGAAGCAAAGCTATGGTATTTGATGAAGCCGATAAGCCATGATAGTAGGCGAACTGCAGCGATACCGATTGTCCACAGAATCATCCAGTTTTCAAAGTGAAATTCCGGAATAAACACAGTAAGTAGGATAATGATTAGGATAAAATCGGCAAGACTGTCTAGAATTGCACCTGACTGGCTTGTTGTTCCGCTGCGCCTGGCGGCTTGACCGTCCAGAACATCTGTCAGAAAGCAAAGGGTATAAATTGTCCAAAAAGTCGGGGAAAGCGGTGTTGTCAGCAAAAGCAGAAAAGCGCCTGTGATTCTTAGGAACGTGATCACTGTCGCGATGTTTCTCATGTTCCTCATTTCATCACAATTTTTGCAAAACAGGCAATAATAGATTTGATGACGATACAAGCTGCAATGACAAACAGCGCGTTTCTCGAGCTGCTGCCAACTAATGGAAGGTGCCAGTTAAAAATCTGAGCCGCTGCAGTAATCAGGGCAATGATGCCGAAAATGTAGCCTAATATTGTGAGCGGGTGTGCAGGCGCATTCCGGATAAATTTCCCTATCGTCGGCATTAGCATGCACATCGCAAAACCAATTGTTCCAAGGGTAATCGCCGCAGTTCTCGGCCCGTTAATGAACAGAAACTGTTTACCAGACAGACCCGCGAAGACGATAAGCCCGGTCACAGTCAACTCTAACAGTAAAATTCCAATTCTTCCCATCTCAATCTCCTTGCTTTAGCCGCCGAAATAAATATCCAAAAGACTTTGATACATCGTATCGCGCTGTTTCTTGTCCTCGATGTCAATGCCAGTGAGCTTCTGATAATCATCTGAGCGGTAAAACACAAGTTGTGAAAATGTGATAATCTGATAAGCAATCATTCGGCTTTCTGCCTCTGTTTTTTTATCGTCAAAGCACAGCTTCACCATCGGGAGAATGAAATATGGCAGGTCAAGCTCAGCTTCCAGCAGTAGATACGGGACAGTGGGCCTGGTCAATTCCCGGAAATCGAGCGTTAAATCAGACATTGTAACCAGGAACTCCAATAGTTTGTCCCGTGCCGGCACTTCGCTGTCTCTGATTTCTCTCAGTCTATCTGCCTGCTCAGCCATCAGCCGGCCGACGGCATCACTCACAAGCGCATCCTTCGAGCCGAAATAGTAGTTAATCATGGCCAGATTTGCTTCGGCAGCGGCTGCAATTTTTCGGGCGGTCAGCCGACTTGCGTCCTTATTTTCAGATAGAAGCCGCATTGTTGCTTGAATGAGCTGCTCTTTTGTATTGTCATTTTCCATAAAAGTTTCCTCTAAAATGTTAAACGCGTTTAATACATGTTTATTATATTATTTCAGAATCAATTTGTCAAATCAAAGTATAAGAAAAGCAGTCCCGCTCACGCAGGATTGCCTTGTTTATCTGGATGATTTTTATATTTATTTTAACTCACTCTCAAGCAAATCTTTCAAAATCGGCATGTCATGAACCTGGTATTTTTTCTTGAAGTCCGCGATTTCTTCTGCTGAAAATCGCTCGGGGTCAAGCTTCAGTTCTTCAGCTGGCAAAGGCCGCTCGTTTTTGATTTTGATGTCAATGACGACGGGAATTTCGCTGTTTTTGGCAGCTGTGAATGCGGGTTCTAATTGAGAATAGTCTGTAATTGTGAATCCGCGTGCGCCGAGTGCTTCTCCTGCTTTGCCGAAATCCGCCCCTTCCAGGAACACGCCGAATTTTTTCTGCTCTGTGTCTTCCTGCTCAGCCTCGATGAAGCCGAATGAATCATTGGAAAATACAACGTTGATAATCGGCAGTTTGTACTTGACTTGCGTGATGATATCCTGCATCTGCATGGCGAAGCCGCCGTCACCGCTCAAGGTAAAGACTTGGCGCTCGGGAAAGCTGAGTTTTGCTGCGATTCCTCCTGGAATGCCGTTGCCCATGGTCGCAAACCAGCCTGAGGTGGTGAAGAGCTGCTGGCCGTTCATGTCCAGCTGGCGTACTGCGTGAATCGTGGTGTTGCCTACGTCTGTCACGAAAATGGCTGTGTCTTCTGCGATTCGGTTGATCTCTTTGAAAGCGGGCTCAGGGCGTAGGGGGGATTGTGTGTCATTGAAAAAGCTCTTGCGCCAGTGATGCCAATTCTGAATGTTTTTCTGGTTCGCTTCTAGCCATGCATCAACTGGTCGAGCTTCTCCCAAATCAACCCACTTCTGCAAGGCAGCCGCGCCATCGCCCAGGACTGAAACATCAACGCTGTGACGTCTGCCGAATTTCGTGGCATCAATGTCTACCTGGATGAATTTCGCAGTTTTCGGGAAAAGATACTCTGCGAAGGGAAAATCGCTGCCGACGAACACAATCAGGTCCGACATAGCCAATGCCTCATTTGCAGCCTTGGTTGACAAACGACCGGCAAAACCTAGGAAATTTTTATACTGGTCTGGAATAATCCCTTTTGCAAGAACTGACGCGACAACCGGCATTGAGAAATGCTCGGAAAATGCTTTGACGGCGTCAAAACCGCCGCGGACACCTTGCCCGACATAGAGAATCGGCCGCTTCGCCGCTTGGATATAGGGAAGCGCTGCTTTCAAATCGTCCTCAGCCGGCTGCAGAACGCCAGTTTTGTGATTTTTTGCTGTGGAAATTTCGCGGGCTTCAATTTCGTCGAAACCGAAATCGACAGGAATTGTGACAACTGCAACACCTTTTTGCTCGTAGGCTGCTTTGACTGCTTCATCGACCAGGTGGGGAAGACTTTCCGGCGTCATGGCTGTCCGATTATAAATGCTGACATCGGCGAACATGGGATTTTCATTCAGTTCCTGGAAGGCGTTGTAATTCATGGCAGTTGAGGCAACTTGTCCCAGCAGCGCGACCAGCGGCACGTGGTCCATCTGCGCATCGTACAGGCCATTGATGAGATGAGTGGCCCCAGGACCCGCAGAGCCGAAGACGACGCCGACTTTTCCTGTCAGCTTCGCGTCTGCCGCCGCCGCTAATGCGCCCGCTTCCTCGTGCCGGACTTGAATGTACTTGATTGCGTCTCTTTCCTTGTAAAGGGCATCCATCGTCGAGTTAAACGAGCCTCCAGGGATGCCGTAAATGTGGTCCACTCCCCAAGATTCAAAAACTTTAATCATCGCGACTGCTGCATTGATTTTTGACATTGATTTCACCTCTTTCTTTTTGTTAATTTAAGTTTAGTCTTTTATAGACTGGTGTCAAATATTTGACTCAGGAATTTTTGACTTTCAAAAAAAGCATCTCTAGGACACTTCATTTTTACATTTTCCTCCTGAAATAAATAGAATATATTCTCGACACACTTATGCTTAAGAATATATTCTATTTTATTCTTTTAACTATCCAAGTCATATTGAGTTTTCAAATCACGGAATTGATTGTAACTAACTTTTCCGTCATATTGCAGGCGGCCGAGCACGATACAAGGAGAGATTTTCAAATTTTCAGCAAATTCAACAATCCTTACCTTTGTGAAGTCCGAAGCATCGACAAACTCTTTATAGGCTTTCGGGGGAATGAGCGTGTCACGCGAAAATTCGTCCGCCGCTTTTTCCTCCGCTTGGCTTGTGCCGGCAAAAGAGTTAATATGTCCATCAATAATGTGAAACAGCTCATGAAAGAAGCTGAACCAGAACCTGTCAGCATCCTTCCCGCGAACGGTTAGCCCAAGAATTATCTTTTTACCGTCTAGAAATGAAGCACCATTTAGATAAGACCCTTCAATGTGCGGCAGAAAAACCAGAGCAACCCCGCAATCCGACAGTATCCTCTGAATTTCTGGTCCGAAAACATCTGGTTTTTCTCGGGTACATTCTCTAAAACGTGCGATGCAGCCCATAAGCTTCCCGATATTAATCGGCCCTGTCGCAATTTTCCTCGCTTCCACCTTGGCTTTTTGCGCCCAAGCAGCCAAATTATAATCACTTTCCCTATTTGTCCCCCCTTTCCGGTAGGCAATGCCCGGAATGTACAAATCATCAATGATTCCCAGTTTAGCCACTTCAAAAAAGCGGCGCAGATTCTGGATTTTCTCTTTTTTCACCCCAGTTTTCGGGACAAAACCAGCCTTTGCAAGCTTGGCATAAGGAAATCTTGAAACGAGCGCCTGCTCTTTTTCATCTTCAATCTCTGACTTTGCTCGCGCAATCTGTTCCTGATACAGCGCCTCAAGATTGTTCCAGAACCTCGCCGTCATGCCGAGAACATTTTCAAGTCTCAGCGACACATCCGGCGTCAATTCAACCTTCCCGTTAATCAAATGACTCACATGCTTTTCGCTCAGCCCCATCCGCAAGGCAAACTCTTTCTGAGACATTCCGCGCTCTTCTAATTGCTCACGAATCGTTGCTCCAGGCGGAACTGCGAGCGTTTTTGTACTATGAAACATGATTTTACCTCCATTTGAGTTCAATATATTTCAGTGTTTTACCTTTGAGGTAAATCTATTGTATCATGTTTTAATTTATTTCCCAAGAGATAAATTTACCTCGCGGGTAAATTGCCATTCAGATAACAACAGGATTGTTAGAACTCTGTTTTCCCCCCTTATAATATAATACGTATTTTTTTCGAGAATGTTACAAAGAAACTAAATCTACAAATTACATGACAGCACTTATTAGTGATATGAACTACCCTTTCGTTTAAGCGCTCGTTATCCAAATTATCCTCTAACAGTAATAGGCCATTTTTCTATGGTGTTTTAAAGCCTGTCTTAAATACTCGATATTAAAATCTTCTCCCTCAGGACCAGTCAAAAAGCCCAGAATCACTGTTCTGAGCCATAACTAATCCCCTAAGCATATTATTGAATTTCAATAATAATAAAATCATCATCCAAATTGTATTCTTTCATTACACTAGAGAGTCGCCCCACCAAGGTATTCGTATTAGCATTGATATGGAAAACGTAACCAGAGAAATCATCTCTCAATTTTGCAGCAACAGTACCATCTAGTGACTTGTACCTTGTAAGTTTATCACCTTCGCTACTTGCAACTGAATGCCTGAGCTTAGAGAACTCCATTAGTACATCTTCCCTGCCAAACAAACGTTCTTGATTCGCAAAAACATATTCGACCGAGTAATCTTTTGAATCACTTATCCATTTCATGAATGTAAGGAAAACATCCTGCCAGGTTTTCACGTCGTATTCTTCAGCATCAATCATTATTTTCTTTGGTTTAGTACCTTTTAACCAATCTTCCAGACCATCTTCCATTGGAGAGAACACTGAAATATCTGGTGTATCTTGGTTCCAATTGCTTGCCCGTGCTTTACTTTCAGGTAATGGAAATGTTTCCAGGTACCAAGTAATCATCTTGTTCTGATGAGCTAAGATTGCCTCCTCGTTCCAGACTTCCTTATCAATCACATCAAGCCTGTAGTGTAGGGAAGATGTCTCATATTTTGCCTTTTTTGCTGCAAATGGCTCATTACCCATCTCAGAGTTGAACTCCGTTAAAATTAGATTACCGATATTGTGAAGATACTTCTCTTGAACATCCTTATAGTCTTCGCCCAGTTCATCTTTCCATTGAGATCTTAACTTTTGCGGCATGATATGCTCAATTGTAATTTTCTTATCTCTAAAATTGACTGCAACTTTAGCTGTATGAGCTTCAATTTGTCCAAGAATAAATTTAGAGTAGCTTTTCAGCCCTTCATAAAAATTGATATCCTTTAAGCGTTCTCTGATTTCAGTATTATTTGGCATACGCAAAGCATATTGCTGAGAACACAAAAGTTCCATCATTGTTGTTTTTCCGGCAGCAATATCAGTAATTCTTCTAGATAGCATGGGGATATTTTTATTTTCTGCAGTGGTTAACCCCAACGTACGTCTTCTAATAAGGTAAGTTCTTATTGTTTCTAGTGTCTCAATCAGCTGATTATCGCTTAAAGTTTTAAAATCCTGATGATATTCAAGCAAACCTAATACTAATGGCTTAAAGGGGTCAGTTTTGATATCAAAAAAGATATTTCGTAATAACTCATGAATTTTCGCATCGTTGGCTAACTCATTTGAAATTCTATTCTGGTCATCCTCAGTAATTAGTAAATTATACCAAGGGGCAAAACGTACGATATCATTCACAAAATCAACTCTTTTAGGAAATTTACTTCCCACAAAGTCTTTGAAAGACTGATAGAGCTCTTTTGTATTATTATCACTAACCACTTTTAGACTAGTCCCTAATTTGTACTGCAAGTAATCTCTAAAGAATTTTGATGTCCCCTCTTCAAAAAGTTTCTCTATTTTTGGATGCCATATTGACTCATAGATATTAGACTGTTCACTACTTACCATCTCAAGCAATACATAGTTTCTTACCAAGTCGGCCAAAGATAAAGGCTTTCCCAGTGAATTTAGAGTTTCAAAAATAATCTGAGGATCTTCACCTTTAAATGGACGTTCATCCAAGAAAATAAGAGCAACATTTATTCTGGATAATGCTGTTAAGTAGTTATCAATGGTAAAATGTTGAGAAACGATTTTCTTATAAAATAATTCATAGGCCGTTCGAATGATTCCCGGAGAAGTATCTTCACCATTAACAAGGTTTCTATATGATACCCAGTCTCTAGTAACCTGCTTAAGTTTTATTTTGTCTTCAAAGGAAGAAGAGTTATTTTTCAAGTAGTTACCGTCAATCAAGTTTTTATATTCCTCGTCTGCTATTGCATCACGCAGAGCGATTAAAAATATCAAAGTTGTTGTTAACCGCTGCTGCCCGTCAACAATAATACTCTTGGTGGAAAATCTTTCTTTTTCAGTTTTTATGACGACAGTGCCAAAGAAATGTTCCAATTTATCATTTTGCTCTTCATCTAATTCACTTTCAATAATTCGTACCAAATCCTCAAAATACCTATCGATTTCATTTTTCCCCCAAGCATACGCTCTCTGAAACGGGGGGATGAAAAACGAAGTATTGTTTTGCGTGAGTACATAATCGATACTCTGATTGTCGGTTTTCATTTATAGTTTGCCCTCTCCAGCTTAATGCTGCCTCTAATTACACTGTTGAATTTTTCTGAACTCTAGCTAAAATGGTTGTAAATCAAAAATATAAAACAACCAAATTTTAATCACGTTTCTTTCAATAGATTGTACTTAAGTTTGTCCTGATTTTAATCACGTTTCTTTCAATAGATTGTACTTAAGTTTGTCCTGCTGATTCTCAAAATACATTAAATTGCTCAAAACTCCAGGTTCTCCAATCTGAAACATTGGTAAAAAAGAAAATTGCGCGTAATCATTTTTGAAATAATCCCACTTGCCATCTGCCTCCATGTAATGATTCAATTTTTCTCCAAATACAATGTTTTCTGCGTGTGTAACAAGGATAAAATTCATGATTCTTCTGAAAAAATTCTTCTTTGTAGATATCATCTCTAGTTGGTCAAAATACCCTTTAAAAACAGAATCATCGCTCTTAAAATAGCTGAACAGACGCCTTTACTTTTACCCTTATATGCCCCATACTCCAATTATAACATTTATTTTACAGAAAAAATTAGTAACAAATAATCCAAAAAAGTGCTACAGTGAATTCTATAAAATTCACCATAGCACTTTTCAATAAAACTGAATAGTATAAAACCTACTTATTCATCTTAAACTCCAAATAAAGGTCATTATAATACCCGTTCCAGTAAGGATTCAAGTCCTTATAAGCCTCATCGTCCCTGATAAGCGCCTCGTCCGGGTAAAAAGCCTTATCATCGCGAATCTCCTCAGGCAGCAGCGCTTTTGCTTTCCTGTTCGGCGTCGAGTAACCGACCCATTCCGCATTCTGAGCAGCGTTTTCCGGCTCCTGCATGAAATTGATAAAAGCGTAGGCGCCAGCAACATTCTTCGAGGTCTTTGGAATCGCCAAGTTGTCGTACCAAATATTCGTGCGCTCAGGAATCACGTAGTGCAGATGCTTATTCTCCGCGACCATCATCGAGCCCTGGCCAGAGTAGACAACGGCCAGCGGCGTCTCGTTGTTAATCATGTAGTTCATGATTTCGTCGCCGAGGATGGCTTTGACGTTGGGGGTCAATTTGAGCAAGTCCTGGTAAGCTTTTTTAAGCTCATCTTCATTGGTCGTGTTCAGTGAGTCTCCGTTTTTTGACAGCACCATGGCCATGACGTCACGCACAGAGTCAGTCAGCAGGATTTGATTCTTATAACGCGCATCCCACAAATCGTTCCAGTTTTTCGGCGGTGACTTGACAAGTTCGTCGTTATAAACGATGCCCAGTGTGCCCCAGAAATACGGCACAGAGTACTTATTCCCAGGGTCAAAGGCAGGATTCAAGAGCTTCTTGTCATCATCTTCAAGCCCCTTAATCTTTGAATGGTCAAGCTCGACCAGCAGATTTTCCTTGGACATTTTTTCAATCATGTAGTCTGACGGAACAACGATGTCATAGGCCGTGCCGCCCTGCTTGACCTTGGCATACATGGCCTCGTTCGAGTCGAAGGTCATGTAGTTGACCTTGTAGCCGCTCTGTTTTTCGAACTTCGTGATAAGGTCGGGGTCAATGTATTCGCCCCAGTTGAAGATGGTGATTGAATTTTTCTGCGTCTTCGTGCCCTCGGCTGCCTTCATGCCGTTCGCAGTGAAACCTAGAATCGCGATGATAGCAACAATTCCGATAAAGAAAGAGAGTAATTTTTTCATTTTCTGTCCTTTCTTTAAGCTAGATTTGCAGATTTTCCTGCGGTCTCATTGTCGCGCATGATGAAGTAATAACCAGCCACGAGTAAAATCGAGAAGAGAAAGACAATGGTAGACAGAGCATTGATTTCTAAGGAAATACCGGCACGGGCGCGTGAATAGATTTCCACCGACAGGGTCGTGAAGTCATTGCCCGTCACAAAGAAGGTCACTGCGAAGTCGTCCAGCGAATAGGTAAAGGCCATGAAGAAGCCGGCAATGATGCCTGGCGTCAGGTATGGCAGCACAATCGAGCGCATCGTCTGCACAGGCGTTGCCCCAAGGTCACTGGCCGCATCCAGCAGCGATTTGTCCATCTCCTGATAGAGCGGCAGCACCATCAGCACCACGATAGGAATCGAGAAGGCAATGTGGGCCAGCAGGACCGACGCAAAGCCCAGCGACATGCCGATGGCTGTGAAGAGAATCAGGAAGCTGGCGCCGATGACAACGTCCGGCGAGACCATCAGCACATTGTTCAGGCTCAGCAGACGCTCACGGTACTTGCGCTTCTGCGCTGACAGGTAAATCGCGCCGATTGTGCCGATGACAGTTGCCAGAAGCGAGCTCAGAAAGGCCAGAAAGAAAGTTTCCGCCACAATCAGCAGGAGGCGCTGGTCGTCAAACAAATCCTGGTAATTCTGCCAGGTAAAGCCGGTGAAGCCGTTCATTGTCCCGCCCTTGTTGAAGCTGTAGAAAATCAGGTAGAAAATCGGCGCATAGAGCAGGACGAGGATGATAAAAAGGTAAATTTTTCCGACAGGATGTCTATTTTTATGTTTCATCTTTGCCCGTCCTTTCTTTTGTCAGGAACATGATGAGGAACATAGCCGCAATCAGCACAATGGCAATGGTTGAGCCCATGCCCCAGTTCTGCGTGATGAGGAAATGCTCTTCAACAGCGGTACCCAAAGTAATCACTTTATTTCCGCCAATCAGGCGCGTGAGCATGAAAAGGCTGAGCGAGGGAATAAAAACTGCCTGAACTCCAGCTCTGACACCGTTCATCGACAATGGAAGAATGATTTTGGTAAAGGTCTGCAGGCGTGTGGCGCCTAAATCTGAACTGGCATTGACCAAATCCTCGTCCAGCTCATCGAGTGCATTAAATATCGGCAGAATCATGAAGGGAATCGAGATGTAAGCTGCCACGAAGATGAAACTGGCGTCCGTAAAGAGCATCTGCGGCCGTCCCAGTCCGATGAAGCTCAGGAAATTGTCGACCGAGCCGTATTTGCCGAAAATCCCGATGAAAGCATAGGCTTTCAGCAGCAGATTAATCCAGGTCGGCAGCACAATCAGCATCAGCCAGAACTGCTTCATCTTCAGCTTGGTCAGCACATAGGCCGTCGGATAGCTGA
This sequence comes from Lactovum odontotermitis, assembly GCF_054658595.1. Classification (NCBI taxonomy): domain Bacteria; kingdom Bacillati; phylum Bacillota; class Bacilli; order Lactobacillales; family Streptococcaceae; genus Lactovum; species Lactovum odontotermitis. Next base: position 12,491 of record NZ_BAAGGQ010000007.1, on the reverse strand, counting down.
TGAGAAGCGTCGCGACAGTGATTATGAGCGCGTAGACGATGGAGTTCCAGGTCATCAGCAGGTAGGTGCGGCTGGTGAAGTAGGTCTTGTAGTTGTCCAGCGTGAAAATGCCGTCAATGCCGAAGAAACTCTGATAAAAGAGCATCAGCAGCGGGATAATCACGAAGAGGCCAATCCAGAAAAGGTAGGGAATGGAGTAGGCTTTTTTAGTCATCTACATCCTCCTCGCCATTTTCCTTGGGCTCCTCGGAATCGTCCTCTACCAGAAGCTCCTGCAGAACTTCAATGGTGTCGCCCTCAGCTTTCAGCGCCTCCTGGAGAATTCCGGCAGCGGCTTCCTGCGCGGCGGCAGCTTCTTCAGCTTCTTCCTCAACCACGGCCTTGGCAAGACCCTCGCCGCGTTCCTCTTCCTCGGCGAACTCCTCGATACGGGCGTCAAAGTCTTCTTCCGTCTCGTTCAAACGCATGATATGAATGGCTTCCGGCTCAAAATCAAGCCCGACTTTTTCACCTACAATGGCCTTGTGTGTCGAGTGAATCACCCATTCATTGCCGAAAGCGTCATAGGCGCAGATTTCATAATGAACGCCGCGGAAAAGCTGCGAATCGACCTTAACATTGAACTTTCCTTCATCAGGCAAAGTAAACCAGATATCTTCCGGGCGAATCACGACCTCAATCGGCTCATTTTTCCGCATGCCGCCGTCGACCGCTTCAAACTGCTGCCCGTTAAACTCGACCAGATAATCCTTAATCATCGTCCCGCTCAAAATATTGGACTCGCCGATAAAGTCCGCCACAAAACGGTTAATCGGCTCATCGTAAATATCCGTCGGCGTGCCCGACTGGACAATCTCGCCGTCCTTCATGATGAAAATCCAGTCCGACATGGCCAGCGCCTCTTCCTGGTCATGCGTCACAAAAATAAAGGTAATGCCCAGCGACTGCTGGAGCTCGCGCAGCTCATACTGCATGTCCTTGCGCAGCTTCATATCAAGCGCTGACAAAGATTCATCCAGCAGCAGGACCTTCGGCCGGTCAATAATCGCCCGGGCAATGGCCACACGCTGCTTTTGACCGCCGGAAAGCTTTTTAATCGAGCGCTTTTCGTAGCCTTTGAGCTGCACCATTTTCAGGGCTTCGGTAACACGCGCCGCAATCTCGGATTTGTCTACATTCTTGATTTTCAGCGCAAAAGCCACATTATCAAACACATTCATATTCGGAAATAGAGCATAAGACTGGAAAATCGTGTGAATGTCGCGCTTATTCGTCGGTACATCATTGATTCGCTTGCCGTCCAGCAGAATATCGCCGGAAGTCGCATCCAGCAGACCTGCTAGAATATTCAGAATGGTTGATTTGCCGGAGCCTGAGGCGCCCAGCAGCGTGTAGAACTTGCCCTCTTCCAGCTCAAAGCTGATGTCTTTCAACACCGGCTCCGTCGCATCCGCAAATATCTTTGTCACATTTTTAAATTCAATCTGTGCCGTCATTTCTATCTCCTTTGGAACAATTCATTAATAATTTCTCTGGCTTAAAATAGAAGATTTTCCCAGTGTAATCTTGATGACTTCATCTGCAACGAATTCTCGGGTTTGAGGCTGATAGTCACTCATAAGTCTAAACATTTTCAAAAATTTAAGTACATCTGCCTGCAGTAACTTCCATTTTCTTGATTTATCATAAATCAGGCTTGGAAAGACAGCAATACTTGAGTCAGGTAAATCGCGCCGCATTTCAGCCTCAACCTGAAACTTCGCCTGCAGATAACCATTAAAGAACCAAGGCATTTTCTTCGTAGAAACAAAGAGAAATTTCGGGCGAGTTTCAGCAGGCAAAGAAGCCAGAAAATGAATAATTTGCTTTGCCGGCGCCACACTTGAATTCTGATAGGTCTGACCTTTTTTCTCAAGTAAAATTCCGATACAGTCAATGACCCAGTCAGCCTGCCGCGTCACAGACTGCCAAAGCGTATCCTTCATCAAATCAGATTTAATCCACTGGACATTTTCAAGCGATTTGTACTTATTCTGCCGCTGACGGGAAATCACAAAAATTTCATTCGCCTTATCAAGCCCGAAGCGCTGAACAAGCCCCTCACCAACAAAACCGGAACCGCCAAAAATCACAATTTTCATAAGACCAGCCGCCTCCCTCCAGCACATCAATTAACATAAAAAACTCCGGAAACACCCGAAGTTCATCATCAATCGCAAAAATACACAAAAACTATTTTTTTGTACATCGGCTCAGAGTCTATATAGTAACGATTACTTTTACTACTCTTATTGATCACTCGCAAGTGTTTTCTTGGGTGGGGCGGACGCCCCAGTGAGAACGAGAGAAACATGTTCGCACCATCAATAGGGAAAAAATATTTTCCAATTCGGCAGTTGACCCGGCTGTCCGTATGGCCTCGGCTCAAGATGTGAAAGGCGCCCGCTTAGAAGCGTAGAAATTAAGGGAATTGAGGTTCTGGCCGTAGGGCAGGTTCTCAATTCATCTAATTTCTACGCTTCTGGCGCCTTGAACTCAATTACATTCTCAAGCGGTCAATGCTTCTGCTAGACTTGCAGAACCTTTTTTATTATAGCATTTTTTTTGAGTTTGGCAAGTGGTAGAATTTTAGCGACTTCCCAAGCGGCAAACGTCACTCAAATCTCTGTAATCAGCCAATCAATAAGATTGATTTGTTCTATCCCATTGTCATTGTAATTTCCTAAATCCTCAGTTAAAAGTATTTTCCGGTAATTATCTGATATCGCTTGAAGACTTGAAATTTCCCGCTGGTAGGTATTCTCATCCTTTACAGTTGATGAGACCTGATAGTAGGTTGTCACCCCTTCTTTCACTGCAACAAAATCAACTTCCCCAGCTTTTGTGTCCCCCACATAGATATTATAGCCGCGGCGAACGAGTTCAATATAGACAATATTTTCTAAATCATGGCCGCGATTTGGGCGCTTTTTCCCTAAATAGGCATTTTTCAGCGACAAATCGGCTAAATAATATTTAGAATTCAAGTGCAAATATTTTTTGCCTGAAATGTTAAAACGGTCCACTTTATAGATAATTAAAGCATCCATTAACCCTGAAAGATAATTCTCAACGGTTGGTGCTGTCGTTTTCCGATTTGCAGAAATAAGTGCGTTTGAAATCCCTTTAATTGTTGTTAGACTCCCCACATTTGAGAAAATAAATTTTGCAATGCTTTCTAAAATTAAAGAATCCGTGAACTTCTTGCGATTCATCACATCTTTAACCAACACAGTATTTAAGACGCCTTGGATGTAATCGTCGAAAGTTCGTTTGTCTGAAATCGAAGCGGCATAAGGAAAACCTCCATTTTCAAGGTAGTTCTGAAAAGCCTGATTTTTATCGCCGCCGAGATAGTCATAGTATTCATTAAAGGAAAACGGCAATACTAGAATTTCGACAAAGCGCCCAGATAACAAGGTTGCTAAATCACCTGATAACAGATAAGCATTTGAGCCTGTGATATAAATATCAATATTCTTCTTGAGCTGCAGACTTGCCAGAACTTTTTCAAAATGCGAAACCATTTGAATTTCATCTAAAAAGATGTAATATCTTTCGTTTTTAGCCGGTGTTTCCTCCAGCAGCTTCTTGTACAACAGCCGATAGTCCAGAAATTCCTCATTTTCTAAATCGTCAAAATTCTTTTGGATGATTTGCTTTTCAGATATTCCTTGTTTTTTCAGCTCATCCTGATATTGCAGTAAAATGGTTGACTTTCCAGAACGACGAATGCCGGTTACGACCTTAATATAGTCTTTATCTTTATGAGCGAGCAAGTGCTCAATGTAGGCTTGTCTTTTATACATAAAATCACCTCTACTTTATTATAACATATTTTAATAGAAATAAAGTGTAATATTTTTTTGAATAAAATTTAAGTATAAATAAAATAAAATATATTTATTTACGAAGAACATGAAAAGATATAATATATTTTATTTGTTAAGATGGTTTGCAATCTGGAGTTAAAGAATTAGTTCGCAAGATGTCTGCTAAACGAAAGAGAAATCTTTTTTTGAAGTGTAAACTGTGATGCCATACCACGAAAAGTAATTTGTCTTTTCAAATTCTTTAAGTTTTTCCTCGGCTTCTGCCCTAGCTTCGTTCTCAGTTATATTCGCGTTTTGTTGCTTAATTTTGGCGCAAATAACAGAGATGATGTTTTCGTGTAATTCTTTTTTATTTAATATCCCTTTAACTTCATCATACTCTTTAAAATTTATTAATTTCTTTTTTTGTTGTTCATCTCCAAATGATGAAAGATTTTTTTTTATTCTTTCTGCTTCCATCTCATACTCAGCCTCTGTAAGACCAGAAAATTCAAAAATATTTTGCATGTACTCTTTCAACCTCTCCAAAAAAGTAAATAAAGAAATAGGGCAAACTTTGACTTCTCCAAACTCTAATCTTCTAACAACGCTATCAAATACCTTTTCCTGATTACGTCCCGGGCCTATCTGAAGTTTTTTTATGGGTAAGCCGATATTTTTACTTTTGGGATAACCAGGTGGTGGAAACGGCCCTTCCTCTATTTCTTCAAAAGAAAGTCTCTCACCCTCTTTTTTGTTATACTTTTTACAAAAACATAAGTTAACATAAGAACGCAAATATGTTCCATTGAAATCAGAAAAAATTTTAGTGCCGTTTCCCGCTTTATCTCCTTTTTCACTATAAGCCAAAGTTACAAAGCGTGCTTCGTGTTCAAATTCAAAATCTTTACTTTTTATTAGTGGCGCTAAAATCATCGGCACAGCCACTGTCCATTTCGCTACTCCGTTTGGAATCTCTTTTTTTTCCAAGATTACTTTGAATTTATCTAGTTTCATACTTCTACGATTTTCAATATAGGTAACAGGTATAGGCTCTTTGAGTCCTGTATTGATATAATAATTTTCGCGGTTACTTTCTTGTCCAATAAAAACTTCACCATTTTCCTTAAGGCTACTAAAATCAAATTGCAGATTAATTCCTGCTTCTTTAGCATACATTTCCCACTGAGGAATACTTTCTTCTCCAACTGAGAATGAGATACACATTGGAATAAAAGTCCTTGCTTTATTAATTTGAAGAGTTCTTTTACTTATTTTCATTCCTTCTAGCAGCGTCATCCCAAACTCAAATTCACTTTTGTCATTCATAAAACGTAAATCATATGCACGAAGTTTCCCATCTTTGAGAATATAATTAAACGCCTCTAAGGAACGATAATGTAAAAATTTCCTATCTTCACCATCATTTACATTTTCATTATCCTTGCAATATTCCTTACATACCCATGCAAAAGTTGAAGAAAAGTTAACGTCTTCAATTAATGAGTATCGACTCATGATTCTATTAACCCCTTTACAATTTGAAAAGCCATATTTTCTGGATTATCAACACTAGAGTCAACTATTATCAAATCTTTGTATATTTCCTTCAGTGCTTTTTTATATTCGTTGTCAAAAAAAGCAGAATACAAAAGGACTTTCACTTTATTTTTGACATCTTCGTCATCAAAAACTTGGTTTAGCATGCTTTCCGAACGTTCTCTCCCCTTTTTTTCATTAATATTGTTATCATCTAATACAGAATCGAGCATTAACAATGTTCCGTTTTCATTTACCTTAATCTTTTCTATTGTATCATTTAAAATCTGCTCATATTTTTCATTACTATAACCATCATCCAATGGTTTTGCATTGTTAAGTTTTGGTTCAAATATACCATCATCATCTACTTTAAATTCATATTTTCCATCTCCCAGTATAAGCTGAATCGTCTTAATATTCCTAATAAATTTAATCTTTTCATATCCATCAAATCCTCTATACTCTATAAAATATTCTAAAATATCATAAAAGGCATCTACTGCTTTGGATTCTGCCGGCGTTTCTTTTAAATCATCTATTAATATAATTTTATCTATTTCTTTTTGTTTACACATTTTTATCCCTCATTTTATACTTCCTCGTAACTTCAGGTGATTTATCATCGGCGGTAATAATGGACTTATCTCCTCAAATGCATTTATCTTTACGATGAAGTCATACTCTCCGTTTGTATTCCTCTTAACTTGAATCTCAAAATAATTATATCCACCTTTCCAACCTTCTTTAACTCTTTCAATCGGTATAACTTTCTTATCTGTAGAGCTATTTAATTCACTAAAATATCTTGATAAGGACCATAAGGTTATTCCTGGAAGTTCTTCCGACGATTCTTCTTTCTTGCCTGATTCTTTTTCCTCTCTTACATATTCCTCCCTTACATAAGGCGGAATAACTAATGACTTAATAGTATTGATGAACGTTTTTTCGCAATACTCTGTGCAACCCATGTTGCTTCTAAAAATTATGAATTGCCCCTCTTTTTTAATATTAAAATCAATTTCACCTTCCACTCCAACTACATTTTTAAAATGTTTACCACTGTTATATGCCAACAGAAAGATAAAATCAAGCATAATCTCTGCCTTATCTGAGAGCATTGGCGTTGGAGATGGGTAATCGACATACTTTATCAGCTGCCTATGATTATTGGTAAAGGGGTCTTTGCCATCTTCGATGGTAAGAGTTACTTTGCGTCTCTGACCTGAAGATTCACTTTTCCACTTAACTTCAATCGTAAATCTTGGTTTGCAGCTAATCTTATTCCAGACCTCTTTTGCTAACGATAACGACTTAACATCTCTTGGAAAAGATGCACATTTAATAGAAACTTCTTTCGCTTCTTCCAAACTAGTTTTTCCTTTATATTCATTTTCAAAATATTCACTTTCTTTTTGGTAAAGAGCGCCTAAAGTCCTATTTGAATTCAGTAGTAGTATTTGTTTTTCGGCTTCTTCACAATCGGTGTAATAAGTTGTTCTAGTTTGTTCATTTTCTCCATGACCTGCGATTTTTGAAGTTGCAAGAGCACGATGAGCATCTCTTTCCTCAAGAATATGTTTTAGGGTTCCTGAAGATAAATCATGAGTAAATATTTGTAAAATTTTGTTCCTTTGACTCATTATTTTACGAATGGTTTTACAATACTCAACATCATCTTCTTTCCTTAGGTCAGCTATATCTAAACGTAAATACAACCCTCTATTTTTATCAGCGTCTTGAGTTCCCTCTTTTTTTTCTTTAAATTTGACGAAAACATAATGCTGTTTTTTGAATTTTGACAAACTCGTGATACCGTAGTCTTCCGACATTTTTATTGCTTTTTCTTCAAGACGAAGCTTTCCCCATAATGCTTTCTTATTTTCATTAAGCCCACTTTTAATAGGTAAGTGGGAATTTTTCTTTTTTGTCTTTTTTGTCTTTTTTGTCTTCTCTTTAAAATGAATATCAAAACCTATTTTAAACGAATCACAATACCCCTCAAAAGTCAAAGGCCTAATAGCCCATGGATATTCCTCTTTGTTTTTAATATCATCAGGTTTATCGACGATATAAGGTATGGCTTCTTGAAAGATTTTAAGCCAAGTAGCTTTATCACCTTGGCCGACATTGGAATTTTTTTCATAATCAGGATTTGTTACCTCATTATACAAATTATCCAAATAATCTTTAAATTGAGCTTGTTCATCTTCATCTTCTTCATCCCACTCTGAATTTTCAAGAAATAAAAGAGTAAAAATCTTATTCTCTTCATCATTGAGAACTTTGCCCGAACTACTTTCTTGCTTCATAATTTATTATTTTTTCCAACTCCTTTTCAAATTTCTCACGCCGATTTTTGCCGAATTTTTCCTGATGAACCAGCTGAAAGATATCAAGACGTATATCTTCTTGAAAACTCAGTTTTTCAGCTTCTCTTTCTTCCTTTTTTTTCTTATTATTACTGTCAATAATTTCATCATAGAACTTCAAGATTTTGCGGATTCTTTCTGTGTCCAAGAGATAAGTAGAATTAAGTGTAGTCAACCCGGACAAAGCCACAAGCAATAATCTTTTAAGAAATTCAGCATCTTTAAGTGAGCATTTAATTGAAATCGGCGTAGTGTTTTTGCCTACTTCTATTCTATCATCTCCTAAGAATGTCAAGTTTGAAAATTCAACTGTAAACTCTGTAGCATTTTTAGGGCCAGCTATTATATTATCGCAGAATTGTCTTAAGAGATTGATAACAGCTGTTGTGATAAAAGGTCTGTAACTTAAAAATGGTCTAGATAGAACTTTGAAGAAAGATATCAAATACTCCATTTTTTCTTTACTTTCTTTACTTTCTTTACTTTCTTTACTTTCTTTATCCTTCAATGTCGCTTTAATCGTATTAAAAATCTTTTTGCTAATACAATTTAAAAATTCTATCCCGTTATTCTCATCCCTCTTGTATAGTGTGGAAAAATTCGTAACCGTTTCCCATATGAGATTCTCAGCTTCGTATCGTCGCATATAACGTTGTTTATCTTCTTTTGTTACATTCGATGCACCTGTTTCCGGTTCCATCCAAGAAATAAACTCTGAGACTTCTCGCACTTGACTTTTCTCTATTTTCTTAAATATCAACCCGGCAGTAGAATCTAGAGCGGCAACTTTTTCTAAATTCTGATACATTACTCGTTGTTTACATAAAAAGCAAGAATCGCCTGAAGTTCTTATAGCAGGAGCATTAAAATTAAAAATGCTGTATCTTTTTCTCTCATCAGAAATAAAATCTCTATTGCTCGCATTAGACTTTCTATTAATCAGCGTGATGATACCCGAAAAATCGGGCCATTCTTTCTCCCCTATTTTTAAGTATAAATTTCGTAGAAAAGATTGAGTTCTTCTGAACGTAACACCAGTATTAATCTGATCGTCCACATAATAGAAATTCACATTCTCTTTAGGATAATTTTTTACCAATGTAGCAATATTTGCATACTCTGCTTCAAAATTTGACCGAAAAGTTTTTTTGGCATTAAAGCTGATAATATTCGCCTTCCCATCAAACACTTTAGCATTCACTGCTACTGGAAAGTATTGGTTTCCATTGTGAGAAGGTGCAACAATAATATCTACTCCTTTCTTTTCGCTGCCTTCTAGTCTATTCTTTATTTTGGAAGATATTTCATCAAACTTTTCATTCGCAATTATTTCACTTAATAATTCTTCGGTACGGATGTAATATAAATAATGAGAATCCTGCCAAGAGATATGTTTATATAGCAGACTATCTGCATAAATATATCCGTTTTCGTCCTTTTCAAAGAAATCAAGAGGCTCAAAATATCCGTTTTCGTCCTTTTCAAAGAAATCAAGAGGCTCAAAATATCCGTTTTCGTCCTTTTCAAAGAAATCAAGAGGCTCAAAATTTTCGTTTTTTACTGTCCCTTTTGCTTCTCTTTCTTCAAAAAAAGGATACAACATCATCGTAGGAATGAGTGAGCTATCATCGGTTGTGTACAAAGCACGTTCGTATTTATCTATTAAGGGATAACAATACTCACAATTTATTGGATCTTTCCAATCCAGCTTTATTTCTTGTAAAGGAATTTGTTTAACATTGTTAACATAGGGCTTATTATCAAGGGTTTGAAAAATTGTAAATAGACCTAAAATTTTTGAATGAAACTCTACTTCTTCCCTAAAATCTTTAATGCGCCATTTTACAGGTATTTCTTCGCTTCCTTTTTTCAAGTTAAACTCTTTAAGTATTAAATCTCTCATTTCTATGAAAGAATTACCCGTTGTCGAAATTGTCATCAGAAAAGCTACTGGAGTTTCTTCGTCCTCTAAACTTTCCTTTGTTTTTTCTTTATCTGTTACGCAATGTATTCTGGGCTGCATCAGTTCATACGCTGTAGAATGATAACCCGCATCGTAAACAATACATTCGCACTCAATGCCTTTTTCTTCAAATATTTTTTAGTCGAAAGAAGCATTGCTTCTGATAGATGCTCATAGCCACATAAAACAATTTTATTTGTTTTATCTTCTATTTTATTTTCTATCTGTTGAGCAAACCAGAAGCCAAACATTTCAGACCAATAAGCATTAGTCAGGATATGGTCCACTTGAAAGAACGTATTCATATGCAAATTACTAACTTGCATGTGTGTCACACAATTATTTATCTTTGTACCAACCTTCTCTGAATCAGAGAATTCGGTTTCCGACACATTCTTTAAATCGTACTTCCACTTCTCAATCTTTTTATTTCCATCTTCCGATATTGGCACTTCAACATTATCAAAGCAATGAGGATTATTTTTTTCTCCGAATGAAGTTTCATTTTCGTCTAATTCATCTAAAGAATCGTTTGTCGTACGAATTCCGATTTTCTCTAAACTTAATCGAAGAATATCATCTACAAATCCTCCCCCTGTAAATACAGAGTAATCATACATGGCTTTTCCAATGTATCTTCCAGACAGAAGAACAAACCCCATTTTACTAACGAGCATTATCTGAGAGCTGGCAGCATGGCTGCCATTATGTCCAGTCCTATCATAAAACTGGGCGTAATAACGAACGAAATTGACTATTTCTTCATTACTGTTAAAGTCATCTAGTACAATATTCCTGAATTTAAATTTCTTATCTGCTAACAAGGAAAAAACGACTTTTGCCATGATTTCATTTGTAAGATTAGCAGCGACAAAATCATTGGTATTATTAGATATATTGAATTTTATAAGTATTGGTGCAAGAGAATTCGTATTCTCAATCCTTAAAGACTCTTTTAATATTTCTTCCTTTAGGTTATTGACCACAACTTTTTTTAGATTAAATATTTTTATTAGTTCATGATTAGAGGGAGATTCATCTAATTTCCTGCTAATAGTTGTAGCCTCTTTATATAACTCCTCATCAATGCTATTATCCATTGAAATTGGACTTGTCTCAGGAAGTGCTTCAAAGGATAAGTTTTTAGGAACTTCCGCTCTTCCAGTGGATTTTATTTTCTTAGTTACAGTACTTACAGGTAGTAAAATTTCATAGCTTGTCCCACAATAATAATCCGGAATTAATTTATCCGTTTTCTTATATTCAAATTCTTCACTTTTTTCTTTGTCTGCTAAATTAAACTTTTTTGGCTCTTCGCCAGGTTTAGGGTCAGCACTGGATACCAAAAAATTCCCTTTCACTCCTTCAACAGAGGAAGCGAAAATCTGGAGTCCATAATGATAGCCTATACTATCTGGAGATTCTAAGTATTTTAACACTTTTGAATCCTTCGTAGGATAAAAAAGTTCATTAATTGATATGGGGGTTTCTAGTAATTCCTCAATACGGGCTTTCGTCTCAGGGTCTGTCTCAGGGTCTGTCTCAGGGTCTAAAGGCGGTTTTTCATGAAGTCTATCCTTTAAATTATCCTGAAATACTCCCATAATATCATGATAAGGAGCTTTAGCAACATCACAAATTGATAGAAAAAGAAAATCAGTGTCAACATCTTTTTCATTTTCAAGATATTTACCTAATCCAGGTTCGCCTTTTTTCCCTTCTGAATTCCCTCTTTTTAAAACTCGTAGAGTTATAAACCCTCCATGAGTATAGCGGATGGAATTTTCCAGTAGCTGTACAATGCCTAACGAGTAGGACAGGCAGTTTTCATATAAAGAAATAAACTTTGATTCGTCTTCAAGAATACTTTTTCTGCTCCCGCCAGTACGAGCTCCGTCCTGACTATTATAAATACTGAAAAAAGCTGCACTGAACAGGAGGTAGGATATTACATTTAACTTTCCCAGCTCATCTATTCTTTTTCTTGTCAAAGTTTTACGTTTCTTAAAATCTCCGTCAAATTTTTGACAAATTCTCCGGATGACCTTTCTACGTTGAAGCGCATATTGACTAACACCATGTTTACTAATGTCACCTGATTCAATGAATACTTTGATGTTTTGCTGAAAGAAACAATACACATCAGAGTCAAATGGAACAAGTGGCAAGCCTGTATCTCCGAAGCCCACCTGCTCATAATCATCTTGATGTATAAGTCTTTGATTTTTTGAGGGTGACAAAAATATCAATTTAACTTTTTGAAATGCTGAGTTGATAGATATCAAATATAAAAATTGAGAAATTTTGTAGTACATCTTTTCGGATTTTTCAGCATCAATATCTGTTTCAAAAATAACTTCATCAACAAACTCCTCTGCACCCATATACCTAGAATTATAGGAGGAGAAAGCCAAAAAAACTGCTAGATGTTGTAAAATTGAAATTTCAGCCGATTCAGTTATTGTAATATGGAGGACAAACTTTCGAGTATCAATTATAACAAGGGAAAATAATTTAATTGCAATCGGGAAAAAAATAGAACAATCCTCAATGGGAAATGAAAATATATTTCCCCCTTGTCTTAATTTTTCTTCATACTCTTGGCTTGTCATGAAATACTCTCTCTTTCGTTGTGTTTTCAAAGTTTATAAGGATTCAAATTAACAATTTTTTTCATCTTCTCCCCCCTGGAAAAAACTTGGGATAAACTTCTTTAAATTGAAAAGTAGGTATGCTTCCAGTACAAAAAATAGAATACCCTTGTGA
>NZ_BAAGGQ010000006.1:0-123115 GCF_054658595.1 Lactovum odontotermitis | reverse complement strand
GATTTTTACAGAATGTCTAAGTTTAAAATACAAAAAGCCGTCTATTGTCAACTTTTGGAATAGAAAAAATACTTAATTATTTGATAATTTCATATATTTACATAAGTCTCAAGTTGTGTTAAGATATAAAAAGTAATCATTGACACAAATTAAGGTTAAGCGCTTGTGAAAATGCTTTTCCAATAGGAGGATATTTTGAAGAAAATTTTAACTTATACATCCGGCATTATTTTTTCTTTTGCCTTAGCTGTAGGAATCACGGCGCAGTCTAGCGCTGATTCGCAAATGTATCGTCTTTATAATCCCAACTCCGGCGAACATTTTTATACGGCAAGTGAAGCCGAACGTGATAATGTCTTGTTTGCCGGCTGGAAATACGAAGGGACGGGCTGGGTTGCGCCGTCCACCGGGAGTCCGGTTTATCGTCTTTATAATCCAAATGCCGGCGACCATTTCTACACCTTGTCAAGTTTTGAGCGTGATAAGCTGGTCTCTGTCGGCTGGAATGACGAAGGAATCAGCTGGTATTCCGGCGGGTCAATTCCGCTTTACCGCAGCTATAACCCAAATGCTCTGGCTGGTGCGCATAATTATACGACGAGCATGGCTGAAGCAAACAATCTGACAAATGCCGGCTGGAGAAATGAAGGTACCGCCTGGTATGGTGTCGGTGTCGGGCAGGGCTACAATCCAAACGGGGTACCGCACAATGACTCGCTGGGCTACACAGTATTGACTCAGCAAGACCCGGCTTGGGCCTATAAAGCTTTTGGCCCAAGCACAGTGGGCACGTCTGGCTGTGGTCTGGTTTCGGTTCTGATGGCGGCGGATGCTTTGTTCAGCCAGCATTTTACGCCGAACGATGTCTTAGATTGGGCAAATTCGGCTGGTGCTTTTCCGTTTGAAGACCGCGGGGAATCAACAATTCCTATCGCTCAGCATTTAGGTCTCAACACCCGAGTTCTGTTTGACAATCCGGGACACGGTGAAGGCACAGCTGCACAAATTGAACAAATCAATCAGGTGCTGCGCTCCGGCGGCATGGTGCTGATTAGCGGCAAGTCAGTGCCAGGTTATGCTCCATATAGCAATGGTCAGTTGTCGCCATTTACAAGTACTGGTCACTATATCGTCATCAAAAAGCTGACAGCAGACGGAAAATGGATGATTTTTGACTCAAATGACGCGATTCACCCGCTTGATTCTGGGCTCAATAATAATTTAACTTTCAATCCGACGGATATCATGCGCGATCAGGGTTATTATGCGATTGCTTTAACCCGATAAGTTGTGGACACAATGACCAGAAAATAAGATAAAACAATATAAAAAAGCCGCCATTAGCGACTTGATCCCTATTCATCTGTTAGAGCTCTACAAAGAAAGAAGTAGACAGATTTGTCTTGGGTGTTTTATTATAAAAATTTTTCCTTAAAGAAAACTAAAACAAATATGATTAAAATGTCAAAAGAATGATTTTTATGTCATATTAATAATTTTATGTTAATTTTAAAATAAAAATCTATCCTTAGTGGTAGATTTTTATTTTAGGAGTTTTTATGAAAAATTTTAAGGGGAAATGTAGGTGTAGGAGTCACCTACAAGATGAATTATAAGGCTGCTTGCTTAAAAAAGGCTCAAGTGAAAGCTAAATTTTGCTTAAAGTGTGATAAAATAGGACAAATAACTATTTTAAAGGATTTTTCATGCTTACAGTATCAGATATTTCATTGGTTTTCAGCGACCGCAAACTTTTTGACGAGGTCAATATAAAATTCACGCCGGGCAACTGTTACGGCTTGATTGGCGCGAACGGCGCGGGTAAATCAACTTTCCTGAAAATTTTGGACGGTGAAATCCAGCCGACGACGGGTCACGTGTCACTGGGGCCAAATGAGCGTATGTCTGTCCTGCGCCAGAATCACTTTGACTATGAAGACCAGACGCCGCTTGATGTGGTGATGGGCGGAAATGCCCGTCTGGCTGAGGTGCGTGATGCGAAAGATGCCATCTATGCGAAGGCGGATTTTACAGAAGCTGACGGTGTGCAGGCGGCCGAGCTTGAGACGGAGTTTGCTGAGATGGGCGGCTGGGAGGCCGAAACCGAGGCGGCGCAGCTCCTGCAGAGCCTGGGCATTTCAGACAGCCGTCACTATGACTTCATGTCGACCTTCACAGCTGGCGAGCACGTCAAGGTGCTTTTGGCGCGGGCCTTGTTCGGCAAGCCCGATGTCCTGCTGCTGGACGAGCCGACTAATGGGCTGGACATTCCCGCAATCGAGTGGCTGCAGGAATTCCTGATTAACTTTGAAAATACAGTCATTGTCGTTTCCCATGACCGTTACTTTTTGAACAACGTGTGTACTTACATGGCTGACCTTGACTACGGCAAGATTAAGCTTTATCCGGGCAACTACGACTTCTGGAAGCAGTCCTCTGAACTGGCGCTGCGTCTGCAGTCTGACCAGAACCGCAAGGCGGAGGAAAAAATCGCTGAGCTGAAGGATTTCATTGCGCGGTTTTCGGCCAATGCGTCCAAGTCCAAGCAGGCGACGTCGAGAAAGAAAATGCTCGACAAGATTGAAGTGGAGGCCTTTGTGCCTTCGTCTCGGAAATATCCCTTCATTAATTTTGAGCAGGATCGTGAAATCGGCAACGACTTGCTGCGCGTGGATAATCTGTGCGTGTCCATTGAGGGTGAGAAAATCATTGAAAACATCAGTTTCATCCTGAACCCCGGCGATAAAACAGTTTTTATCGGCCAGAATGACCTCCAGCAGACGGCACTGCTTCGTGCTCTGGCTGGTGACATCGCAGATAATATGGAAGTGACGGGCGACATTAAGTGGGGTGTCACAACGTCTCAGAGCTATTTGCCGAAAGACAATACAAAAGATTTCGACAGCGACGACTCGATTCTTGACTGGCTGCGTCAGTTTGTGAAGACGAAGGAAGAGGACGACAACACTTATCTCCGCGGCTTTCTCGGCCGTATGCTTTTCCGCGGCGAGGAGTCGCTGAAATCGGTCAAAGTGCTTTCGGGTGGCGAAAAAGTCCGCGTGATGCTGTCCAAAATGATGCTCCTGCGCGCAAATGTGCTGGTGCTGGACGACCCGACCAACCACCTGGACTTGGAGTCGATTTCTGCGCTGAATGACGGGCTGACGAATTTCAAAGGCTCGATTCTTTTCAGCACGCATGATCATGAGTTCATCTCCACGATTGCCAATCATATTATCGTGCTCGGCAGGAAAGGCTGTATTGACCGCGTCAACGAGAATTACGACGATTTCCTGGCCAATGCGGAAGTGCAGAAAAAAGTGGAAGAGCTATGGAAGAACTGATTCTGCTGTGGCGCTATTGAGAGATTGGGGCTGACATCGAAACGGCCTCTAAAATATAAGCTGCGAAGGCATAAAAGTTCGCAGCTTTTTTCTTTGGCGGTTGAGTTCTTACGAAAACCGGGTGATTGATTTGATTTTTTTACACGTTTTACATCCTAAAACTCCCCCGCCAATGATTCGCTCAAGCATTGAATAAAATTTTCATAAGTAGGCATTTTCAGCAAATCTGGAAGTGTCTTTTCATTTTGGACAAAAGCGGACATGTAGTGCCAGAACTGGAATTCGACCGGGTTGTCTTTGGCGATTGAGACGAGGATGATGAGCTGGACCTTGTGGAGACTGTCCCACTGGATGGGTGTTTTCAGGAGTGCAACGGAGGCAATTGTTTTTTCTGTGAACGGGATTAATGGATGCGGCATGGCTGTTTCATTGCCGAAATAAGAGCTGGCAATTTTTTCGCGTTCTTTGACGGCGTTTAAAAATTCGCTGTTTAGATGACGACCGGTTGCCATCTTTGCCATGGTTTCCAGTACTTCGTCTTTAGAGGAGATGTTTCCAAAGTAAAAAGCGTTTTCCGAGAATTTAGACAAAATTGAAGAAATGCTGTTGAATCCGTTGAGCGCCAAGTTAATCCGCTCAAAGTCGTTCTCGGACGGAAAGTAGCTCAGATGAATCACGCCGCCGTGGTACTTTTCCAGGTTTTCTTCTGTTGAGAAAATCGCATCGTAGCTTTCAATGTCTGTAGAATCAATTCCATTTGGAAAAATGAAATCAATGCTTGCGATGAGATTCGGGAACCACTGGGAGATTTTATATTTCAGAAGCGATGTCTCAGACTGTCTGAGTTCAGAGATAATGAGAATGCGCTTCTTCAGCTCTTTTGGCCCCAGCAGATTCAACCCGTAGTTGAAATGCAGAATCAGATAAGCAATTTCATCAATTGAGATTTTCAAATCGTAGGCATTATTGAGCAAATCAGTAAAATACAAAGCAATATTTGCGGCCTGCGGGAATTTTTGTGTGATTTCCTCAGCCATGGCATTGGTAAGCTGTGTTCTCGACTTCACGCGGTAAAAAAGCGGGATTAAATGAAAGGTGATTTTCATTTTCAAAACAGCAGACAGGCCGAAATTTGTTGAAAACTTTTTGTCAATTTTCAGAAAGGCAGCTTCAACGAAGTTGTTGATTTTTTCCTGAATCTCACTGCTTTCAGAATACTCCAGTTTTCCTAGAATAATTAAAGTCAGCAGATTGATTTCGTTTTTGAACATCTGTGTGTCAAGTGTCCGATATTTCAAGAGCCGCTGAAGAATATTTTCAGCAATCTGATAAGCCTTTGCCTCCGACTTGGAAAGATCTTCCGAGCTGACAGCCGCTGAAACAAAGTAACAGCCTCGAATCCTGACCAGATTTCGATGTACATGCTCCGTGATATTCTGCAGCATGCTCTCACTCACACGGTACTGCATCTCCAAAAAAGAATTCGCCACCGTTTTATAAATCTCAAAAAGATCATCCGGGCGAGACGCAGATAATTGATGCATGCCGTACTTTGTGTCAGGCTCAAGCTTTGCCAGGCAAATCCTCTTATCAAGCTCCTCCCCCTCAACCTTGTAGCCGAAATTCGTCTTATAACACAGCTGCAGATTGAAAGAAGCCAGGATCTCCTTGACTTCCTTCATACAAAGATACAAAGTTGATTCACTCAAGTAAAACTCATTCTCCAGCTGGATTTTAGATTTAAAATCCTTTTGTTCCAATAAAAAGCGAATCACAAATTTTGCTCTATTTTTAGAGTCAGACACATCGCTCGCAGCTTCTTTCTGGACTTGAGCCCATTCCCCCGAGAACCGGTTCTTGTCGAGAATGATAACTCGGGAACCTCGGGAAGCCGCAGTTTCAAGCTTAAAAGAGCGGAACTTCTGACAGTAATCCAGAATAAATTTCAAATCCGTTTTCACCGTTCTCACACTGATACCAAAAGCGGATGCGAAATCCTTTGAGGTCAGAAATTCGCTATTGGAAGATAAGTACATATTCAAAATTTGAAATTGTCTTTGGCTTAGCAATAGCGCCTCCTTTCTAACTAAACATTTAATGATATTTCTATTATACAGTATTATATTTATACTAATTTTTCAAAAATTGCACGAATAATAGTGAAATGAAATAAAAATTAATATTGAAGAATTTGCACGCGCATCGTGCAGCGGATTAGATAAAAAAACGGGAATTCTTATTTTATAATAAACCCATAAAAAAGAAAGGAAACGTGAAGATTGACAGCTACAAAGAAAAAGAACTCAGGAGGTGACTCATGGATTGGTTAGGTATTAAAGGAAAAACAGTCATTGTCACCGGAGGCTCTTCCGGTATCGGCGCAGCAATTGTTAAAGAACTGTGTGCATTAGGAGTTCAAGTGGTTAATGCAGATGTGAGAGAAAGCACGTTTACGCATGAAAATTTATTTTTCAGCCAAACAGATGTGACCTCCGCTTCTTCGGTAGAGAAAACAGTTTCAGCCACGCTGGAAAAATTTCACACCATTGACGCAGTAGTTAACAATGCCGGTGTCAATATTCCCGCACTGCTAGTAGATGAAAAATTTCAAATCACCGAGGACATGTTTAATAAAATGATTGCCATCAATCAGAAAGGCGTCTACTTCATGGCGCAGGCTGCTGGTCGTGTAATGGTTGAGCATGGCGGCGGCGTTATCATCAATATGTCTTCCGAATGCGGGCTGGAAGGCTCAGAAGGCCAGAGCGTCTACGCAGCAACAAAAGCGGCCGTGAACAGCTTTACGCGTTCATGGGCAAAAGAACTAGGTAAAAAAGGTATTCGCGTGGTTGGAATCGCGCCAGGCATTATGGAAGAAACAGGCTTGCGCACACCAGAATATGAAAGTGCTTTGGCTTATACACGTGGAATCACAGTAGAACAGCTGCGGGCCGGCTACAGCAATACCAAGACGATTCCGCTCGGACGAGATGGAAAGTTACAGGAAGTCGCGGATTTGGTCGCGTATTTCATTTCAGAGCGCGCAGGTTATGTGGACGGTGTAACGCTAAATGTTGCGGGTGGAAAAACAAGAGGCTAGGAGTGATGCAGATGAACAGAATGATTTTGGTTGCACATGGTAAATTAGCACAAGAAATGAAAAACTCAGCAGAAATGATTTGCGGAGAATTGTCAGAGGTTTCGGCGATAGAGTTTTTGAAAGAAGACGGCTTTGACACAATTCAAGAAAAAATTTCTGCGCAAATGACAGATACAGAAGCTTCATATTTGATTTTCACAGATTTGTTCGGCGGAACACCCTATAATGCAAGCTGCGGTATTACACTGCAGCAGACTGAAAGTAAAATCAGAGTCCTATCAGGCATGTCACTGCCGCTGATATTAGAAGCCGCAAACATGTTGTCTCACCATTATTTGGACGACATCGTGAAAGTTATACTCAGAATTTCCAGCGAGACAGTAAAAATATTCCAGCCGCAATTGGCAGAAGAACAGGAGGAATTTTAAATGCAGATTAAATTCGCACGAATTGATGACCGGCTAATTCACGGGCAAGTGGTGACGGTCTGGGCAAAAGAAGCAGGCGCAGAGCGTATCATTGTTGTCAGTAAGGAAGTTGCCAATGATAAAATCCGAAAAGTACTGGTGAAACAAGCTGCGCCTCCAGGAATCAAGGTGAACGTCGTTGACCCTGAAAAAGCAGTCAACGTGTACAATAATCCAAAGTACGCAGACGAAACAGTTTTCTATTTGTTCACCAACCCGATAGAAGTGCTGGAGCTGGTACGCAATAAAGTGCCCATCACTTCCATCAATATTGGCGGCATGCAGTACAAGACGGGACGCACGCAGCTGACAAAAGCTGTCTCAGTTGATAAAGCAGAAGCGGAAGCTTTTCGTGAGCTAGAAGCCGCAGGTGTTACGCTGGATTCGCGAGTGGTGGCAACAGATTCAAAAGGCAACTTTTCAGGAAAACTAACGGAAGCGGGTTTTTAGAGGTGGCCGCAGCAGTAAAGCTGAGCCCCTCACATCTTAAAGGAAACAGAAATGGAACTATCAATTTTACAAATCGTACTCATCTTCATTTTTTCATGCATTTGCGGCATGGGAAGCGTGCTGGATGAGTTTCAAACACATCGGCCTCTGATTGCGTGTACGGTAATTGGTTTGATTTTAGGAGATGTACAAACAGGTGTCATCTTGGGCGGAACGCTGGAGCTGATTGCTCTGGGATGGATGAATATCGGCGCTGCACAGTCGCCTGATTCTGCACTGGCGAGTGTCATCTCAACGATTCTAGTCGTTGTCGGGAAGCAGGATATTCAGTCAGGTATTGCGATTGCACTACCGGTAGCAGCTGCAGGACAAGTCCTTACGGTCATTGCACGAACAGTTACAGTGGCCTTCCAGCATGCGGCTGACCATGAAGCTGAAAAGGCGAACTTCAACAGAATCATCATTCTGCACTTTAGCGCACTGTTTGTCCAAGCTTTGCGGGTAGCAGTGCCTGCAACAATCGTAGCAGCTTTCGTTAACGCGGAGATGGTTACAAAAATGCTGGGCATGATTCCGCCGGTCATTACAGGAGGTCTGGCTGTGGCAGGAGGATTTATCGTAGTCGTCGGTTACGCAATGGTACTGAACATGATGAGCGTCGTTTATCTGATGCCTTTCTTCTACCTCGGATTTGTTATGGGAGGATATTTGAATTTCAGTTTGCTGGCATTCGGAGTTGTGGGCTTGATTACAGCGCTGATTTACATACAGCTGAACCCGAATTTCAAGAAAAACAGGACTCAAAGCAATGCCGTTGCAGCAGTTGTGACGGGTGAATTAGCAGATGACGAGCTAGAGGATTAAGGGAATTAAAGGAGGAAAGCGACCGTGGAAAAAAATACGGAAATAATACAGGAGACGCAAATAACGAAGAAAGATTTGATAAGAACTTTTATTTTTTCAAACTTCCAGCAAGCGTCATTTAACTTCGAGAGAATCCATGCCTTGGCATTTTGTGTCGACATGATTCCGACAATCCGCCGTGTCTACAAAAACAAAAAGGAGCAGGCTGAAGCACTGAAGCGACATCTGACTTTCTTCAACACCATGCCCTTCATGTGCGGTCCTATCATCGGTGTGACAATGGCGATGGAAGAAGCGCGTGCAAACGGCGCAGACATTGACGACGGAACAATAAACAGTTTGAAAGTCGGACTAATGGGACCACTGGCAGGTGTCGGCGACCCAGTCATCTGGGGGACGCTGCGTCCGATTTTAGCAGCGCTTGGGGCATCTCTGGCGCTGACAGGCAATATCATGGGACCGATTCTATTCTTTGTGGTATTTAACGCAATTCGTATGGCAATGAAATGGTTCGGCTTAACCTATGGTTTCAGCAAGGGCATGGACATTGTCAAAGACCTCTCAGGGAACCTGCTGCAAAAATTAACAGAAGGTGCAACAATTCTCGGTTTGTTCATCATGGGAGTTCTGGTAACAAAATGGACAACAATTAATATTCCTCTCGTTGTATCCAAAACACAAGGTCCAGACGGGAAAATGGTAACAACAACGATTCAGAATGTCCTGAATGATTTGATTCCAAGCTTGCCGGCTTTAGGTCTGACCTTGCTGATGATGTATTTATTGAAGAAAAAAGTCAATCCGATTGTGCTGATATTCGCATTATTTGCGGTAGGAATCCTCGGATACTGGCTGAAAATTTTAGCTTAACTTAAAAAGGAGAATGAATTGAAAACTAAAGCAGTACGCTTATATGGAAAAGAAGATTTGCGCCTAGAAGAATTTGACCTGCCGCCAATCACAGAAAACGAGATTCTAGCTTCAGTCGTCACAGACAGCATCTGCATGTCCTCGTGGAAACTGGCGAAACTGGGAGCAGATCACAAAAAAGCGCCAAATGATCTGGCGGAAAATCCTATCATCATCGGACACGAATTTTGCGGAGAAATCTTGGAAGTCGGTGCAAAGTGGGCAGACAAGTACAAAAAAGGTGAGCGCTACGTTCTGCAGGCAAACTTGCAGCTGCCCGACCGTCCGGATTGCCCAGGCTATTCTTATAAGTACACAGGCGGAGATGCAACATACATCGTTATTTCCGAAGACGTGATGAATCAGGATTGTCTGATCCCATACAATGGCGAGACATACTTCGAAGGCTCGCTGGTTGAGCCCCTGTCGTGCGTCATCGGCGGCTTTGAAGCAAATTACCATTTAAAAGAAGGCAGCTATGAACATCAAATGGGTATCAAAGCAGACGGGAATCTCCTGATTATGGGAGGAACCGGCCCGATGGGCTTGCTGGCAATTGACTACGCGCTGCATGGACCTGTGCAGCCGAAAAAACTGGTGGTAACGGATCAAGACGCAGAAAAACTGGTACGTGCAGAAAAACTTTATCCTAGCCAGAACGGTGTAGAAGTTCATTACGTCAATGTTGCAGATGTGGAGGACGAAGTTCATGCATTGCGGGAAATCTCGGCTGGATTCGATGATGTGTTTGTTCTGGTGCCGGTGGCAGGCGTTGTAACGGATGCGGCAGAGCTGCTGAATCCGGACGGCTGTCTGAACTTCTTTGCAGGACCGCAGGACAAGCACTTCTCAGCCAACGTCAACTTTTATGATGTTCACTATTCCTTTACTCACTTCGTCGGCACATCAGGCGGAAGCACAGAGGATATGCGTAAAGCAGTAGCACTGATTGAAAACAAGCAGGTACACGTCGCTAATGTTGTGACACACATCCTGGGACTGGACGCCGTGGCAGAAACAACACTGAATCAGCCTGCAATCGGCGGCGGAAAAAAACTGATTTATACGCACAAACAAGCGGAGCTGACGAAGCTTTCAGATGTCGCAAGCGATTCCGAATTAGGAAAAATTTTAGCTGAAACAGACGGTATTTGGAGCCAGGCGGCTGAAAATTACTTATTGAACAGCTACCCGGAAATTTAAGTTATAAGAAAGAGTTGTCTCTAATAATAAAGATTAGGTTTTTCAAGGCTGAATGCTCCACTTTCTCGTGTGTTGTTTCGTCTGAGGAGGCTGTCAAAGATTAAAATAGGCGGCATATCTGGGTTTCGTTAACTTCAAAGATTCATTAAGATATAACTGAAAGAAAACTCTGTTTCTTGTGTTTATTCAGTTATACTTTAATCAAAATCTATGTCAAGTAGAAGTCCGCATGACACGCGAATTCACCGGCTCTTCTGTAATTTGCAGTGAGTGTAAAAGATTATTTTCTGAAGAAAATGACTAAAAACTCAGATTTTGATAAACTTCAAAATCTGAGTTTTTGCACAGCTTACTCAAAAATCGCTTCCGTCGCAAACGACCGGCTCTCAAGCACCCGCAGAATCGCCCGTGCCGTGTCCAGCGCCGTGAACAAAGGCACACCGTGCTCCACCGACTCACGTCGGATACTCAGCCCGTCAGCTTCTGCGGCGCCTCGGTTGCGGCCGATGGTATTGATAACTGCCTGGGCTTGTCCTTTGCGAATCAGGTCGATGACCGTGTTCTCCCCATTTACAGCCTCGGACAATTTGTCCGCTACCTGCACAGAAAGGCCTGCCTGGCTGAAATACTGTGCCGTTCCGGAAGTCGCAATCAGAGAATAGCCAATTCGGCTGAAGCGTTTCGCTAAGTTCAGCGCCTCCGCCTTGTCTTCGTCGGCAATCGTAAAGAGAATTGCGCCGAAGCCCTTGACATGCAGCCCCGAGGCTTCGAAAGCCTTATAGAGCGCCTTCTCCATCGAATAGTCACTCCCCATGACTTCACCGGTCGACTTCATCTCCGGCCCCAGATAAGTGTCGACTTTCTGCAGCTTCGTGAAGGAAAAGACCGGCGCTTTAACGTGAACCTGCGCGCTTTCAGGATACAAACCGTCCGCGTAACCAAGCCCCTCCAGACTCTCGCCCAGAATCAGCTGCGTCGCCACCTGAGCCATCGGAATCCCTGTGACTTTGGACAGAAAGGGCACCGTGCGGCTCGCCCGCGGATTCACCTCAATCACGTAAACTTCGTCCTCATGAATCACAAACTGCACATTCATCATACCGAAACATTTTAGACCAATTGCCAGTTTTTGTGTATAATCCGCGATTTTTTCCTGGATTTTCCGGGACAATGTTTGAGGCGGATAAACCGCCATGGAGTCGCCAGAGTGGACACCGGCACGCTCTATATGCTCCATGATGCCAGGAATCAGGACATGCTCACCGTCAGAAATGGCATCCACCTCGCACTCTTTCCCGAGCAGGTAACGGTCAATCAGCACAGGGTGCTCAGGGCTGACCCTGACAGCTGTGCGCATGTAATAGCGCAAGTCTTGTTCGTTATCGACAATTTCCATGGCTCGGCCGCCCAAAACGTAAGACGGGCGCACAAGGACAGGGTATCCGATTTTACTGGCAATATTGACCGCTGCTGCCTCGCTTGTTGCCGTGTCGCCTAGAGGCTGAGGAATGTTCAGCTCATGAAGCGCCGCCTCAAAGAGGTCGCGGTCTTCCGCACGATCCAAATCCTCGACCTGCGTACCGAGAATCTTGACGCCAGCGGCTGCCAGCGGCTCCGCCAGATTAATCGCCGTCTGCCCGCCGAACTGGACAATCACGCCCTTCGGCTGCTCCAGGTCAATGACGTTCATCACGTCTTCGAGCGTCAGTGGCTCGAAGTAGAGCTTGTCCGAAATCGAGAAGTCGGTCGAGACTGTTTCAGGGTTGGAATTCATGATGATGGCTTCGTAGCCGGCTTTCTGGATAGCCTTGACCGAGTGGACGGTCGCGTAGTCAAATTCGACACCCTGTCCAATTCTGATGGGGCCTGAGCCTAGAACCAGGACGGATTCCTTGTCGCTGCGCATGGACTCGTTTTCCCATTCGTAGGTGGCGTAGAAATAGGGGGTGCTGGATTCGAACTCGGCGGCGCAGGTGTCGACCATTTTATAGACAGGTGTGATTTTGTTTTTCAGGCGGATTTCCCGGATCTCCTCAGCGGACATTTGCCAGAGTTCAGCTATTTTTTTGTCGGAAAAGCCGTTTGACTTGGCGATTTTCAGCTGCTCAAGGTCGCCGCTATGCTGGCTGAGGGCTTGCTCAATCTCGCATATATGCAATAATTTATCCAGGAAAAATAAGTCAATTTTTGTTAGATTAGTAAGCTCTTCGATAGTGCAGCCGCGGCGAATGGCTTCTGAGAGGTAGAAGAGTCGGTCGTCCTGCGGCTTGACGATTTTCTCGCGCAGGACTTCGTTTGAGACTTGTTGCAGCTCTGGGAGCTCATTGTGGGAGGCGCCGATTTCCAGCGAGCGAACGGCTTTGAGCAGGCTTTCTTCAATGTTGCGCCCGATGGCCATGACTTCGCCCGTGGCTTTCATCTGCGTGCCCAGGTGGCGGTCGCCTTTTTCAAATTTGTCAAAAGGCCAGCGCGGAATCTTGGCTACGACATAGTCGAGCGCAGGCTCAAACTGGGCGTAAGTCGTGCCGGTGACCGGATTCTTCATCTCGTCCAGGGTCAGGCCGACCGCAATTTTAGCGGCCAGTTTGGCAATCGGGTAGCCGGTGGCTTTGGAGGCCAGCGCGGACGAGCGGGACACACGCGGATTGACTTCAATCACATAGTAGTTGAAGCTCTGCGGGTCTAGTGCCAGCTGGACATTACAGCCGCCCTCGATTTTCAGTGCACGGATGATTTTAAGGCTGGCGTCGCGCAGCATCTGGTATTCGTCGTCAGACAGGGTCTGGCTCGGCGCGAAAACGATGGAATCGCCTGTATGCACACCGACCGGGTCGAAATTTTCCATGTTGCAGACGACAATGGCATTGTCTGCTGAGTCGCGCATGACTTCGTATTCGATTTCTTTGAAGCCGGCAATGGATTTTTCAATCAGACACTGAGTGACCGGTGAAAGTTTCAGGCCGTTTTCTGTAATTTCACGCAGCTCACCTTCATTGTCGCAGAGGCCGCCGCCGGTGCCGCCGAGTGTGAATGCCGGGCGCACAATGAGCGGGTAGCCGATTTTCTCCGCAAAGTCCAGCGCTTCGTCCACCGTGTGGACAATTACAGAATCAGGAATCGGCTGGTCAAGCTCTTCCATCAGCTGCTTGAACAAGTCGCGGTCCTCTGCCTGATCAATCGCGGAAAGCTTTGTCCCCAGCAGCTCGACCTCAAGCTCGGCGAGAATGCCAGTCCGCGAGAGTTCCATGGCCATGTTCAGACCCGTTTGCCCGCCGAGGGTTGGCAGCAGCGCGTCCGGACGCTCTTTTCTCAGAATCTGCGAAACAAACTCCAGCGTAAGCGGCTCAATGTAGACCCTGTCTGCGATTTCCTTATCTGTCATGATGGTGGCAGGGTTGGAATTGACCAGCACGACCTCGTAGCCCTCTTCCTTCAGAGCGAGGCAAGCCTGTGTGCCGGCATAGTCAAATTCGGCTGCCTGACCAATGATAATCGGGCCTGAGCCGATGACCATGATTTTTTTGATGTCTTTTCTTTTTGGCATTTTCTTTCCCTTCATTATATAACTGAGTTCACACAGAGCTAAAGCTCTGGCAATTTCTAGAAGCTAAGGCTTCTGAAATTGTCTGCGTCCTACGGACGCTGTTGTCGACTCTCGCTACGACGCTGAAGCGCCTAGTCGAGTCGCAGCACGCCTGAAGCTAGAAGATTAGAAAAGCAGGCTGTTGCGGCTTCAGCCGCTTACAGATCGCTTTCCCCACCGCCGTGGGATAAATCGGAACCTGCCCTACGGGCAGAACCTCGATTTCCTAAGCAGACTCTTACCGCTTTAGCGGTTTAGAGGTCGCTTTCCCTTTAGGGGTAAATCTTTACGCTTCAAAACGGGCGTGCTTCACATCTTGAATTTGTCCATCATGTCCATAAAATCATCGAACAAATGCGCTGCGTCGTGCGGACCAGGGGCTGCGTCCGGATGAAACTGCACGGAGAAGGCCGGGTAATGGCGGTGACGCACGCCCTCAACTGTCTGGTCATTAATCTCAATATGCGTGACCACGAGCTTCTCAGGGCTGCAGCTCTCAGGGGCAACCGCATAGCCATGATTCTGCGAGGTGAAGTCAATGCGGCCTGTGGCCAGTTCTTTGACCGCATGGTTGAAGCCGCGGTGCCCGAACTTCATCTTGAACGTGTCAGCGCCGTTGGCCAGGCTGAAGAGCTGATGACCAAGGCAGATACCGAAAATCGGGATTTTACCCTGAATGCCCTGAATCATCTGAATCGCTTCTGGCACGTCTTTCGGGTCGCCAGGCCCATTTGTCAGCATGACGCCGTCCGGCTGCAGGTCAAGAATGGTCTGGGCATCCGTATTGTAAGGCAGTACGGTCAAGTCGCAGTCTCGCTTGGATAATTCACGCAAAATCGAGTGCTTGAGCCCGAAATCAATCACGACCACGTGCCGTCCTGTGCCCGGAGCCGGATACGCCCGTGTAGTCGAGACTTGTTCTACCTGGTTTGTCGGCAGCACACTGGCTTTCAGCTGACTGAACGCATGCTCAACACTGTGCTCCGCGCCCACCAAGGAGGCCTTCATCGTCCCATGCCGGCGGATAATGCGCGTCAGCGCCCGCGTGTCAATCCCAGCAATTCCAGGAATCCCTTTTCCCTTTAAAAACTCATCCAGACTCATCTGCGAGCGCCAGTTGTTCGGCCTCCGAGCAAATTCTTTGACGACCACCGCTTTCGTCGTCGGCGCAATCGACTCGTAGTTGTCTCGGTTAATCCCGTAATTTCCGACCAAAGGATAGGTGAAAGTCAGAATCTGCCCGTTGTAGCTCTGGTCCGTGATGGACTCCTGGTAGCCCGTCATTCCCGTCGAGAAGACCAGCTCGCCCGTGACCTCTTTGTCCGCTCCGAAAGCCTCGCCCTCAAAGACTTGCCCGTCTTCTAAAATCAGTAATCGCTTCATTTTCTTCCTCTCTTTTTCGCAAAAAAACACTTGCAGGAAACCTGCAAGTGTACTCAGTTCATATTCATAAATCAGCCGACAGCCATGCCGCGTAAACGCGAACTTTCCAAAAAGCCCCAGATAGAACTGGTCTCCACTGATTATATAAAGTTTTTCAAACTCTCGTATCCTTGCAAGCCTCTCTGGACTTATTTAAAGGTTTTGTTTATTATAGCTTTTCTTTTGTGAAAATTCAAGTGCGAAATTTTACACAGAGTCTCCGAAAATGGACGGAATGGCCATTTGAGAATGGCTTTAGATCTGACAAGCTGATATAATTTTAAGTGGCACTTCCTTGCCTAGGGAGGGGGTGAGAACATGAGTATCTTGAAACAGATTGCGGTTTCAGCGATTGCTGGAATTGTGGTCACTATCTTTGCGAAATGGTACAATCGCAGAGACAAGTAGCCTAGGCATTGCCCCGCGACGCTTGAATAAGTGAAAAAAATCCCTCAGTTGTAGCATCAACTGAGGGATTCGTGGTACATGAGTATCTTGTTATGCTTTTATTATAGCACAACTTTCACAGCTGTCAAGTGGTGCGCTTGGTAAGTAAGTTTTTGCTATAATGGATCAATGAAATCTAAACAAGGCCGAGCTCTTGAGCGAATGCTATTCCAAGGAGAAAAAAATGACTTTTGAAGAAGCACTGCCCCTGCTGAAGGCGGGCAAAAAAATCGTGCGGACCACAGGCTGGTCGGGCGCGGAGAACTATGTGAAACTCTATGATTCAATCATTTTAGAAAGCGGCGAAAAGCTTGATGTGACGCCGTATTTTCTGATTAATGTTGCGGGTGAGGGCGAAGGATTTTCGATGTGGGCGCCGACGCCATGTGATGTGCTGGCAGACGATTGGGTTCTGGTTGACGAAAAATGATGAGATTTGCGGATAAAAAAGTTCTGGTGACGGGCGCAAGCTCAGGGATTGGTCTGGCCCAGGCGAAAGCATTTTTGGTAGAAGGTGCTCAGGTTGTTGCTGTTGACCTTAACGGTTCACCCTTGAATTCTGATACGCCTGCGTTAAGCTGCAAAATCTGTGATGTCTCGAATCCGGAGGAGGTTCGGAATTTAGCCGATGAAGTCGGTGAAATTGACATTCTCTGCAATACGGCAGGCATTCTGGACGCTTATGCTGACATCGCGCATACGGATTTTGAATTCTGGCATAAGATTTTGCGCACTAACCTTGACTCTGTCTATCTCATGACCTCGACATTTTTGCCCGGCATGAAAAGGAAGAAATCCGGCGTCATCGTCAATATGGCTTCGATTGCGGGGCTTGTCGCGGGCGGCGGGGGAATTGCCTACACGGCGAGCAAACACGCGATTATCGGCTTCACGAAGCAGCTGGCTCTGGACGAGGCGCAGCACGGGATTCAGGTGCTGGGCATTGCGCCCGGGGCGATAAAAACTCCGATGAACGCGGCGGATTTTGAGGAGAACGGCGGGGAGATGGCACAGTGGGTGGCGCGTGAAACGCCGGCTAAGCGCTGGGCTGAACCGGAAGAAGTGGCGCAGCTCACGCTCTTTCTGGCGAGCCCGGAAGCTTCGTATATGGCAGGCGCGGTCGTTCCCATAGACGGCGGCTGGACAATCAAGTGAGCAAATGCAGTATTTTGAGAGCACTGATTAGCTCAATCAGTGTTTTTTTACTTTGAATTTTTGGAAAAATCTGTTAGAATAGAAACGTTGCGAAAACGCGACCCTCAGGACTTGTACCTTTGCCTGAGCATATTACAAACAAGCATCAGAAAAATTCTGATGACTTGCTAAAGGAGAAAAATTTGAAAAATTCAAAAGTCTACGACATTGTCACGATTGCTATTGTTGCCGCGCTATATGTGATTTTAACTATGGCACCCGGACTAAGCGCAATCAGCTATGGTCCTGTTCAGTTCAGGATATCAGAGATGCTGAATTTTACAGCTTTTTTCAATAAAAAATACATTATTGCTGTGACAATCGGCTGTATGATTTCAAATCTGCTGAGTTTCACTCTGGTAGATGTGATTGTCGGCGGACTCTCAACGCTGGTTTTCCTTAGTCTTGGCGTGCTCTTGTTCAACCGCTATAAAGATCAGTATTTCTGGAAAGGTCAGATTAACAAAGCATTTCTGTTCTTTGCGCTTTTCTTTTCAGCAAGTATGTTTACAATTGCGATTGAACTGAAGGTGATTGCTGGTGCTCCGTTTTGGTGGACTTGGCTGACTTTGATATTAGGCGAGTTTGCGAGTTTGTTCATTGGCAGTTTTATCATGGATAAGCTGGGCAAGAGAATTGATCTGACAAGGTGATTTCCGGCAGGTAAATAATCGAAAATTGATATATTTGAGCGCAGAACGAAAATCTGCGCCTTTTTTTGTGCATTTGTGAAAGCGCCTACTTTATTCTTGACAAGTAAAAAAGAAAATGATATATTTTAGTAAATCGGTTTCGGAAAACGGTTAAATTAGTTTTTGACGAATGCTATTCCAAAGGAGTAATGAAATGGTCAAATTACAGGACAATTATTTATTAAATGCACAAAAATTTGAACAAGCTGGCATTCAGCTGCCGGCTTACAATCAACAAGAAATCACTGCAGAAGCTGAAAACCAGCCAATCTGGGTGCATTTTGGCGGCGGCAATCTCTTCCGTTGCTTCCATGCGGTGATTGCGCAGGAGCTGCTCAATCAGGGAGAGATGAAATCCGGCGTCATTGTGGCAGAAACCTATGATGATGAAGTGATTGACAAGATTTATCATGAAAATGACAATCGTTTCCTGGCAGTGACTATGAAATCAGACGGGACTTTTGATAAAGAGCTTGTCGCAAGTGTGGCGGACAGTATTTACTTCAATGCTGTCAACAGGACGGGCTGGGAAAAACTGACAGAGATTTTTACTCAGCCCTCACTGCAGTTTGCGACATTTTCAATCACTGAAAAAGGCTACTCACTGCGTGATTCACAGGGAAATTTGACCGCTCAGGCACAGGAAGACTTGACAAACACTGAGTTCCCGAAGACGAATATGGCCGCTGTGGCACATTTGCTCCTGGCGCGTTACCAGGCTGGAAAATACCCGATTGCAATGGTCAGCACGGACAATTTCTCGGAAAATGGCCAAAAACTCGAAGAGGCAGTTTTAACCATTGCGAGCGGCTGGCTTGAAAACGGGAAAGTTGAGCAGGGGTTCATTGACTATTTAACAAATACTCAATCGGTGACTTTTCCCTGGTCAATGATTGACCGAATCACACCGAATCCTTCAGAGGAAGTGGGCCGGAGGCTTGCGGCGGATGGATTTGAAAACACTGAAATTTTCCACACTGCTAAGCATACCAATATCGCGCCTTTCGGGAACACGGAAGAAGTTCATTATCTGGTCATCGAAGATGCATTTCCAAATGGCCGGCCAAGGCTTGACAAGGCTGGCGTAATCCTGACAGATCGTGAAACGGTTAATGATGCGGATCAGATGAAAGTGACAGCTTGTCTAAATCCGCTGCATACGGCGCTGGCGATTTTCGGCTCAGTGCTTGGTTATCAGTCGATTGCGGAAGAGGTCGCAAATTCGGACTTGCTGGCTCTAATCAAGAATCTCGGCTATGGCGAGGCGCTGCCTGTGGTTAAGGATCCGAAAATTATTGACCCGCGTGACTTTATTGGACAGTTGTTGACGAAACGTCTGCCGAATAAGAATATCCCGGACACGCCGCAGCGGATTGCAGCAGATACGTCACAGAAAATTCCGGTTCGTTATGGCGTGACAATTGGGCACTATGTCGCAAATCCGGATTTGTCGGTGGATTCACTTGAGTTCATTCCGCTGGTGATTGCGGCCTGGTGCCGTTATCTGACGGGGAAAAATGATGCGCTTGAAGCATTTACGCCGAGTCCGGATCCGCTTATGGACGAACTTCAAGCTTATGTAGAAAATGTCAAACTTGACGGAAGTGTGCAGAATGTACATGAAATTCTGGCGCCGATTTTATCCAACCGTTCAATTTTTCCGCAAGACATGTATGAAATCGGCTTGGCAGATAAAGTTGAGAATTACTTCGCGGAAATGACGGCTGGAAAAGGGGCAGTTCTTGCAACTTTGAAGAAAGCGCTTCAGGAACATGGCAAAGATTACTAAATAAACAATGTGAATAGGAGATTCTAAAATGGAAATGACCTTCCGCTGGTTCGGCTCAAACGCCGACAAAATCAAACTGCAGGACATCGCGCAAGTTCCAGGCATCAAGGGTGTAGTGGGAATGATAATGGACATCCCGGCCGGAGAAGTCTGGCCCAAAGAACGCATCAAAGCTCTCAAAGAAGAAGTCGAAGCTGCAGGCCTGACGCTAAAAGTCATCGAGTCCGTCAACATTCATGACGACATCAAAATCGGTTTACCAACGCGTGACCAGTACATTGAGAATTATAAGACAACAATTCGCAATCTGTCCGAATTCGGAATTGAAGTCATCTGCTACAACTTCATGCCTGTATTTGACTGGCTGAAGTCGGACCTGGACTATCGCCTGGCAGATGGTTCCCAGACAATGGCTTTCATTTCAAAGGACATTCCGAAAGACCCGCAGGAAATCATTGACCGCGTACAGGCGGCTGACGGCGGTTATTCACTTCCCGGCTGGGAGCCTGAGCGCTTAGCCGAGGTAAAACGCCTCTTCACAGCCTACAAAGACGTGGATGAAGCGAAACTGCGCGAGAATTTCAAGTATTTTCTTGAGAAAATCATCCCTACCTGTGAAGAAGTCGGCATCAAGATGGCTGTTCATCCTGACGACCCGCCTTACAGCATGTTCGGCCTGCCGCGCGTCGTCAAAAATCGCGAAGATCTCGACTGGATCTGCAATGCGGTGGACAGCCCCTCAAACGGCATCACACTCTGTACAGGTTCAATTGCCGAGGATCCGGACAATGACGTCTATGCCATCATGGCGGAGTTTGTAAAACGCGACCGCATCCCATTTGCCCATGTGCGCAATATCAAATACCTTGATTCAGGCAAATACGACTTCTATGAAGCGCCTCACAAGTCAGAATACGGCTCGCTTGACATGTACAAAATCCTCAAAGCAATGTATGACAACGGATTTAACGGCTACATCCGCCCTGATCACGGCCGCATGATCTGGGGAGAAACAGGCCGACCAGGCTACGGACTATATGACCGTGCTCTTGGTGCCATGTACCTCAATGGTCTCTGGGAAGCAATCGAGAAAAACAATCAGAAATAATTTATGTGTTAGAAAAAGAAAGGAATAGAGAATGGAATTTTTATCAGACGACTTCCTGCTGGAAAGTGAAATGTCAAAAAAACTTTTCCACAATTATGTGGAAAACATGCCCATCATTGATTTCCATTGCCACCTCAACCCCGTCGAAATCTACGAAAACAAGAATTATAAAAATATCACGCGCATCTGGCTGAATGACGGCACATACGGTGACCACTACAAATGGCGTCTCATGCGGGCTAACGGCATAGCAGAGGAACTCATCACAGGCAATGGCGATGACTACGATAAATTCCTGGCCTGGGCCGCGACGATTGAAAAAGCATTCGGCAATCCGCTCTATGAATGGACACATCTTGAGCTCCGCCGTTTCTTCGGTATCAATGAAAAACTGACAACGAAGTCTGCACCTGCAATTTGGGAAAAAGCCAATGCGCTGCTCCAGACCGAGGACTTTAAGCCGCGCAGCCTCATTCGCCGCTCAAATGTCAAAGCTATCTGTACAACAGATGATCCAGCGGATGATCTTCATTTCCACAAACTGATTCAGTCAGACGAGGCTGAGAATGGCTTCAAAGTCCTGCCGGCACTACGTCCCGACAAATTGATTCATCTGGAACTTGACGGCTACGGTGAGTATTTGGACAAACTCAGCCAAGTGTCAGAACAAAAAATAGACAGTATGTCCGGCATTGAAGCCGCCATGCGCCAGCGTTTTGAATTCTTCAGTTCAATGGGCGGTTCATTGTCAGATCATTCACTGGAAACTTTCCATTATGAAGAGGCAACAGCAGCTGAAGTTGACGCTATCATTGCCAAGGCGGTGAAAAATGAAGCACTGACAGAACTCGAAATCTCTCAGTATGTCACAAAACTCATGCTTGTCCTGATGAAGCTCAACACTGAATTTGACTGGACCATGCAGTTTCATCTCAATGCCGTTCGGAGCGTGAATCCTGTGATGTTTGAGAAAATCGGCGCTGATACAGGTTTTGACATGATGGGCACACAGCCTGACATTGTTGATGCAATGCAGAAGCTTTATACAAAGGCCAGCACCGAAGGCATCATTCCGAAGTCAATTCTTTATTCACTGAATCAGAATGACTGGCTGCAGCTCGCGACAATGATGCAGTGTTTCCAGGGCGGCACAAAGCAGCGTCTGCAGCTCGGTGCCGGCTGGTGGTTCAATGACACGGCCGAGTATATGCAAGAGCAGCTGAAAGTCTTTTCGCAGCAGAGCTTAGTCACCAATTTCGTAGGCATGCTGACTGATTCGCGCAGTTTTCTCAGCTACCCGCGCCATGAATACTTCCGCCGCGTGCTCTGTGAGTTCTTTGGTCATCTATCAGAACAAGGACGTGTACCAAATGATTTAGAACTATTAGGAAAAGTGGTTCAAGACATCGCGTACAATAACGCACACGATTATTTCGGATTTTTCAAGAAATGAACATAAAAATGATAAGCGAGGACAGCCTATGGCAGAATTTCTAACGATTGGAGAAGCGCTCGTCGTCCTAGCGTCCGAAGATATAGACACATCACTTGATGATGCACAGCACTTCTCAAAATTCCTGGCAGGTGCCGAGCTGAATGTGGCCATCGGCATCTGCCGGTTAGAACATACAGCGGCCTATCTCTCCCAAGTTGGGAATGATCCCTTCGGCCGCTTCATTACCCAATCAGCCGCAGAAGCAGGCATTGAAACAGAAAATCTGCTCATAAACCCGGAAAAACTGACAGGTTTTTACCTCAAGCAAAAGCTCAGCAAAGGAGATCCGGCTGTCTCTTATTTCAGAAAAAATTCCGCGGCAGCCAGCATGACGAAGGCGGACCTGATTTCAGTTAAATTTGACGATGTGAAAATCGCTCACCTATCCGGTATTTTTCCAGCTTTATCAGAACTCTCGCTGAAGACATTCCGCGAACTGAATCATCAGCTGAAAGAGCATAATGTGACAACCGTTTTTGACCCGAACCTTCGTCCGGCACTCTGGAAGTCTCAAGAAATCATGGCTGAAACCTTAAATGAGCTGGCCAGGCACAGTCACATCGTCCTTCCGGGAATAAGTGAAGGTAAAATCCTGACAGGTTCAGGCAATCCCGAAGCAATTGCAGACTTTTATCTGAAACAGCAAGGCGGGCTCACTGAGACAGTCATTGTCAAACTCGGAGCTGCTGGTGCTTATGTTAAAACAATTACAGGTGAGAGCCTGACGATTCCTGGATTCAAGGCGGACAATGTCATTGATACGGTTGGAGCCGGCGACGGCTTTGCTGTAGGTCTTGAAAGTGCCCTCTTGGAAGGTAAAACACTTGAAGTGGCAATTAGGCGGGGCTGTGCTGTTGGTGCTCTGGCTGTCCAGTCGCCAGGTGACAACGATGGATACCCAACTCGCGAAGCGCTTCACCATTTTTATCAAAAAAACCGCTACCAGGCCGATATATAAAGCAAAACGGCCGCAATCAAATGTTTAATATGCAATCATATGCGTAATTAATAAAAAATTCTTTCAGAGAAAGTGAGGATTCTCAAATGACAATCACCATAGGGATACTATTAATTTTATCCTTCATTTTCATGGTGTGGTACTGTGTAAAGGGCTATAACCTGATGGTCGGCTTCTTTATCATGGCAACACTGTGGACGGCCTTGGCGCTGATCGGCAATGCAATTGAGCCGAACTCTGCCATTACAGCCCTGCTCAATCCGGCTGCTGCGACTTCTAAAGTCGCAAACACCACGGGTAACGCCCTCATCCCAGTACTCAATCAGGTTTTCCAGAACGGTCCTGCTGGATTTGCTCAATCCATCCTGGTCAACATCTTCTTCGGTTCATTCTTTGGCCGTGTCCTGATGGATTCAGGTATTGCGGCAACACTGATTCGTAAAGTAGTTGAACTCGGCGGTGATAAGCCCCGTATTACGATGAGTCTGCTTTGCATCGTCACAGCGATTATCTTTACAACGATGACAGGTATTGGTCCGGTTATCGCCATTGCAGTAATCGTGCTTCCGATTTTCATGTCGCTGGGTATCCCGTCGCCAGTTGCGATGTTTGCATTCATGGGCTCTATCATGGCTGGTATTTTGTGGAATGTTACAAACTTCCTGCAGTACCAAGGTATCTTTGCAACATTCTATAAAGATGTTTTAAACTACAGCTTCAATGATTACACCCCAATTGCGCTTATTGGCACGGTTGTGACATTGGTCGTTGTGCTCCTCGTTTCAAACCTTTCACTCGGCCGGAAAAAATCATATGCTATGGCTGCAACCGTTTCAGCAGACAACGGCAAAGACGCACCTGCCTACTCATGGATTGCAATCATTCTTCCAGTTATCTTGATTCTGGCTTTCAAAGGATTCCCAGTTATCTTGGCCTTCATTATTGCAGCAGTTTACGCCATGCTGACGACAGGTCTGTTCAAGGGCGGTTTCAAAGAAGTTTGCCGCAAACTGGCAAAATTCTTCTCAGACGGTGCAGTTGATGTTGCACCAATGATTGGTTTTCTGCTCATGCTGGCCATGTTTAACAACGCAGCTGCCTTCTCAGCACCATACTTCACAGCCATATTCGGCGACATCATCCCAACCTCAGCTATCGTCCTCACCATCATGTTTGCAGTTCTCATTCCACTAGGCTTTTTCCGCGGACCAACGAACCTCGTAGGCTCAGGTGCAGCACTTCTAGCCGTTGTAGCAGCCGCAAACCCGCATGCCGGCGTTGCCTTCATGTTCCCAATCTTCGCCATTGCAACCATCGTACCGCAGCACCTGGACATCACACAATCCTGGGTTGCCTGGGGACTCGGCTATACCAAAGTATCCGCCAAAGAATACATGAAACGCTCCATCCCAACAGGCTACCTGGTCGGCGCCATCATGATCATCGTTACATTTATCCTGTACGGCAGCCAATTCTAGAATCTAATTAAGCAGCGGAACAAAAGTCCCAGAACCAGAAATCACCAACTGGCTAAAAATTAACAAAAACAGAGCGGATAACTCAGCCGAACACACTTTCCCTGAGTTATTCGTTTTCAACGGAATTATTTATAAACACATAAATTATCAAATCAGAACGCAGTAAAAAGTAAGGAGAACCAAAACATATGGCACGTACTGTCAGAATGGGTATCGACGTCGGAGGTACCCACACAAAAGCCGTAGCAATCGACAACGCTACGCAGCAAGTTATCGGAAAGTCTTCTGTCAAAACGACGCACCACCATCCCAAAGGTGTGGCAGCTGGTGTTGTAGAGTCTTTTGAAAACTGCTTGAGAGAAAATAACATTTCACCCAGCGAAGTTGTCTTCGTTGCGCACTCCACAACCCAAGCCACCAATGCCCTCATCGAAGGCGACGTAGCAAAAGTCGGCGTCATCGGCATGGCCAAAGGCGGAATTGAAGGCTGGCTGGCCAAACGCCAGACAAAACTTGACGACATCGACCTAGGCAACAACAAGAAAATTTCCATCGTCAATTCTTTTATCCCCATGAAAGAATTAAACGCCGAAAACGTCGAAAAAGTAATTACTGACCTAGTGAACGATAAAGGCGCCGGCGTACTCGTTTCATCCATGGCCTTCGGCGTAGATGACGCCAAACCGGAGCAGCTGATCTATGAGGCGGC
This sequence comes from Lactovum odontotermitis, assembly GCF_054658595.1. Classification (NCBI taxonomy): domain Bacteria; kingdom Bacillati; phylum Bacillota; class Bacilli; order Lactobacillales; family Streptococcaceae; genus Lactovum; species Lactovum odontotermitis. The sequence goes on along the minus strand of NZ_BAAGGQ010000006.1, from coordinate 97,903 downwards.
CAGCAAGCGCGACATCCCAACCACTATGGCCTCCGACATCACAAAACTTTATGGCCTGACACGCCGTACCCGCACAGCGGCCATTAATGCCTCAATCCTGCCTAAAATGCTGGATACAGCCGAGTCGACAGAAGCCTCTGTCCGCGAAGCCGGCGTCACTGTCCCACTGATGATTATGCGCGGCGACGGCGGCGTCATGGAAATCAACGAAATGAAAAAGCGTCCAGTTCTGACTATGCTGTCTGGGCCTGCCGCTTCCGTCATGGGCTCATTGATGTATCTACGTGCCTCAAACGGTGTTTACTTTGAAGTCGGCGGAACAACCACCAATATCGGCGTTATCCGTAACGGCCGTCCAGCCATTGACTATTCAATCGTCGGCGGGCATCCGACCTATATCTCTTCACTAGATGTCCGTGTTCTCGGCTGTGCCGGCGGTTCCATGATTCGTGCAGACAAATCCGGCGTCAAAGATGTCGGCCCTCGTTCCGCCCACATTGCGGATTTGGAGTATGCCGTCTTTACAGACACAGACAACATTGTCAATCCGCGTGTAGAATTCTTCTCACCACGCCCCGGCGATCCGGACGATTATGTTAAAATTGTCTGCGATAACGGCAAAGAATATGCCATCACCAACTCCTGCGCGGCCAACGTACTCGGTCTTGTCGGCAAAGAACATTTCTCTTACGGAAATGCAGAAGCCGCCCGCAAAGCCATGCAGCCGCTTGCAGATATGGCTGGCGTAACAGTAGAAGACATTGCCACACAAATTATGGAACGCGCCTATGCCAAGATTGAGCCGGTTATCCTTGAACTCGCAGACAAATATAAACTTGAAAAAGACCAAATCTCACTTGTTGGAGTCGGCGGCGGCGCTGCCTCATTGATTACCTACTTTTCAAACAAAATGGGAGTAAAATATTCAATTCCTGAAAATGCCGAAGTCATCTCATCCATCGGTGTGGCGCTAGCCATGGTAAGAGACGTTGTCGAACGCATTATCCCGTCTCCGAGCAAAGAAGACATACGAGCAATCAAGAATGAAGCTCTGAATAAAGCTGTGGAATCAGGGGCGACTCCGGACTCAGTCGAAATTCACATTGAAATAGACCCGCAGACCTCAAAAGTGACTGCTATTGCCACAGGCTCAACAGAAGTCAAGACAACTGACCTGACCAAAGAAGTAGACGAAGCCGAGGCCATTGAGCTCGCCTCAGAAGACATGCGCCTTGCGCCGGAGCAAGTTGAGGTTATCGCGAAGACTGATCATTTCTTTGTTGTGGGTGAAAAAGGCTGCAGCAGCAAACCAGGTCCAGTCCGCATTGTAGATAAAAAAGGCTTTATCAAAGTACAGCGCGGAAATGCTATGTGCGTGAAAATCAAAGCCGCAGACTACCTTAATCCAGTAGAGGCGCTTTGGGAAGACATGGCTGTTTACCGCTCGGAAGTCATCCTGCGGCCGGAATTTTACATGTGCTTAGGCGCACGCGTCAGCGACTTTGAAGCCACAGAACTCGATCAGCTGGAACTGCTGATGGATCTTGAAGTTTCAAACCTAGAACCAGAACAGGAGATTTTAGTTGTCTCAGGAAACGTCCAACAATCTTGAGCCCAAACTCAAGCAAATCGTCCAAACTTTGAAGACATTTGACGACCTCACATTTGGAGAGTATCAGTTCCGGCGTGATGCTCTCCAGAAAAAGGTCACGTCAAGCGAACGACAGCGGCTGATTGCAGAAGCGCTCCAGTGCGGCAAAGACAAAGCGCGTGAAATCGCACACCAGTTCGCCGGTAAAACGCCCTCTGAAATCACAGAAGCCCTAGGCATTACCGTCAAAGAGAAACTGACAGACTCTGTAAAAGGCTACATTCTGCTTGCACGTTACACAGACAATTCCGGCACCGGCGAAATCACCCTCATGGCAGACGCTCTCGAAAAACTGGATTCGCGCGAAGCCCACGAAGCCCTGGGACTCAAGCTGGAAACCACAAAAAACATCATCCTCTCGCACGAAATCTTCCATCATCTTGAAAGTCAAGATTCGAACATTTTTACACAGACCACAACGGTCAACCTCTGGAAAATTTTCGGCCACCAGCAAAAGTCGCACCTGCGCTCCTTGAGCGAGATTGCAGCCATGAGCTTTTCCTGGAATCTGCTGCAGCTCACTTACTCGCCGCAAATCCTGGAAATCGTGACCGCCTATCAGACCAATCAGGAGTTTGGCTTGCAGCTTTATGACGAGCTGGTTGAAATTGCAGGAAACGTAAAAATCGAGCAAAAAAGCCGTTGATAACAACGACTAAATTTCAATACATTTTCAGCTCAACTGTTCAAATCGAAACATTCCCTTCATTAAGGTCAACCGCATCCAGATAAGCGGTCTGATTATAGACGTCAAGTCCAAAATTACCGTCGGTGAGCTCTGTGACGATTGAGGTTGAAAGATTTCTCACGCCCAGCAAGTTTTCGTTTTTAGTCAGCGTTTTAATTCCGAGCTGGTTGATGCCGCCGTGCCCGAATACGAGGGCGTTTTCGTCTTGGCCAAGATTCTGGGCGATTCTGCGGATTGCGGCGGCGAATCTTTGCCCGGCAAGTCGGAAGTCTTCAATGCCAAGTGCTTGCAGCTCAGGGTCATTTTCCCGGCGCGAGACTTTCTGGAAAAGTGAAAAATGGTCTTTGATAAGGTCTTCCCGCTTTTGGCCTTCCCATTGACCATAGGCGATTTCCCGCAGGTCGTCAATCGTTTGAGCTCCTAGCTCTGAGTTGTTTGTCAGTCTTTCGAGAATGAGGTCTGCAGTTGCGCGTGCGCGCGGCAAGGGACTGGAGTATGCTTGTGAAAAATGATATTGACTGAGATAAGCTGCCAGCTGGTCATATTTTCGCAGTTCCTGTTCATTCAATATCAGCGGACTGTCCGCCCCAACGCCCTGCAGCCGTTTTTCTCTGTTGAAAACCGTTTTTCCGTGCCGAATGATAAAGATACGTTTCATGTTAATTCCAATACTATTTTTCTATATTTGTCCATTTATTCCCTTTTTCGGTCATCGTATTTCGCACATTTTTGCTGAAATGTGCGAAAAAATACTGAGCTCAGACTCTGCCTATTGTATCACCGCGCAAACCGCGGCGCAGCGTCTCCAGAGCTGTCACGTCATCGGTCGAGATATTGCCGAGGTTGATGTTAGGGCCGTATTTCAGAATCAATTCTACCTGCTGGTCTTTCAGTGGCGCTTCAAAAATGAGTTTGTCCACACCGACGGTCGCCAGCGCATCCAGTTCAGCCGTGATGATTGCGCCCTCTTTGTCATAAATACCGATGTTCTTGCCGGCTTCACGGGCTTCAAGAATGACATATTCGGCGCCGTTTGCCAGGTCGTCTTTGATTTGCGTCAAGCGTTCAGCCACGGTGAATTCATGGTCCAGCAGGGGATTTTTTTTGCCGACTTCAGAAAGGACGAAAAAGCCGGCTTCACGAGCCTGTTCAAGTATTTCAGCACGTTGTTCGGATGAAATCTTGGTTGAACCGTCACTCACTTCAATACCCGTAAATCCTAGTTCTTTGGACTCGTTTAAAAATTCGGTGAATTTGTCGTTTAAAACGGCGATTTCAAGCAAGGTACCGCCAGGATAAGCAATGATTCCGGCTTCACGGTATTTTTCCGTTTTGGCCTGGACAAGCTCGCGGTTCATTGTAGCCGAAGTTCCCCAGCCGAATTTGACGAAACTGATGTAGTTCCCTGCGGTGGCCAATAAATCATCTACACGAGACAATCCCAGATTTTTGTCCATAACCATTGTTTTTCCGCCGTTTGAATCGGACGAATTTTTTTTAGTGTCTAAAAAGTCGTATGCAAGCATTTTTTACCTCTTTTGTTATAGTATATATTTTCTATTTTTAATGCTGGTTTAATTGAGTTCAGCACGCCAGAAGCTAGTAAGCAGATTCTTAGCGCTTTAGCGCTTAGAAGTCGCTTTCTCCTTTAGGGGGTAATTTCTACGCTTCATAACGGGCCTGCTTCACATCTTATTTTTCCACAAATGACTAATATGCCACTGCGGCCGGCCGATGAGCAGGCCGAAAGGCGGCACTTTGTAGAAAAACCAGCAAAGTAGAAACGTGATTGCGACTGTGAAAACCCAGCCGATGGGGAAAAGGGCAACAAGTCCCCAGCCTGAGACTGGCAATGCTTTGATGACCCATCTTAGCACTGACAATGTGGCTGTCTGGCTTAAATAGATTCCGAAAGCGATTTTAGCGCCCAGACTGATGAATGGCTCTACCCAGGCAGGCAAGCGGCCAGCTTGCCTTTTTTCCGCGTAAAGCAGTCCCAGCGAGACAACCCAGGAAATAATCACAATGTCGTAGATGAAAATGTAGGGCTGATGCACGATTTCGGTCTTGGCCATGGACAGGTGCAGGATGTTTTGATTATAGAAGAACAAGCCGACAGTCCCGAGTGCAAAGGCCAGGGTTGCCCAGCCCAATGGGCGCCGCCACTCGACGAGCTTGGCCATGACGGTCTTGTAGTGAATCGCCGTGTAGCCTCCCCAGATGAAGTAAAACTGGTAGACAATGATGTTGAAACCGTAGTTTTTAAACCACCAGAGCCAGTTTGATGTATCAATATGCGGTAAACCATATTTTATAAAGAATAACAGAATAAACTGAAACGAAAATGAAATAATCAGAATTTTTTTGTGGTCGAACTTTTTGAACATCCAGATTAAAAACGGAAAAATCACGTAGAGCTGCAGGACAACGAGGATATAGTACATGTAAAACTCATCGCCGAACTGCCAGACATGCAGCGTCTCTTTCCAGAAATTTCCCCAGGAAAGCGTCCCCGCGCCCAGCTGATTGGAAAAAGTATAAATCGCAATCCAAATCAAGTAGGTCCAGATGACACCGAAGAAGCGTTTTCGCCAAAATCCCAGGACGCTGAATTTTTTGGAATAATAATTTAAAAACAGAACCAGCCCCGTCACAAACATGAATCCCATTCGTGTGAAGTGAAAAGCCAGGTGGGAGCCGTATAAAAAGGTGCTCTGTATCTGGCCGTTCGGAATCGCGGCGTTGAATTTCGTGGAAACGTGATTAATCAGCACACCAAAAATGAAAATGATTCTCAAAAGGTCAACTTCGTAAAGATATTTTTTCTTTTTCTCAGGCACCTTTTCCCGCCTCCTTCCCTAACTCTTCCTGAATCTCCTTGGCCAGCGCCTCGCGCAGAACCTTCCCCGTCGGATTCAAAGGAAAATGCTCAACAAAGAAATACCTTGCCGGGCGCTCATGTTTAGCCAGCGTTTCCAGAGCCCTGGCATTCAGCTTCTCCCGCATCTCCTCCTGATTTCCCGCATTTCCATCAGCAATCACAGCCGCCACAACTTCCTCGCCATAGAGCGAATCCGGCAGCCCAATCACGGCCACATCTTTCACAAAATCAACGACCGACAAGACAGACTCCACGCGCGCAGGCACCACATGTTCCCCGCCATGATTGATGATTTCCTTGATACGGCCGACAATAAAGAGATAATGCTCTTCATCGAAGCGCCCGATATCCCCCGTACGGAACCATCCATCAACATGCGAGTCCGGTTTGGGATCCATGTAACTTTCCATGACACGAGGACCCTTTAAAACGACCTCGCCCGCCCGATTCGGGTCCTCAAAGATTTCGTGCTTCGCGAGGTCATAAAGCTTAATCTCTGTACCGACAGACGTCCCGACAGAACCGATTTTTGCCGCGTCCAGCGGATTGACCGTCACAATGGTTGTCGCCTCCGTCATACCGTAGCCTTCCATGACCCGCACGCCGAAATCCTCCTCAAAAGCGCCGATAAAATTCTCCGGCAGTGAAAAAGAAGAAGACTTGACAAAACTCAGCCGAATTTGTCCGCGGTATTTTTCAAATTCCTCACGCGAATTCTGATTTTCGACGAGTATTTTAACGATTGTCGGCACCACACAGGTCCAGTCAACCTGATAATCCGCGGCGTCTTTCCAGAATCTTCTGGCCGAAAACTTTTCAGCAATGACCAGTTTTCCGCCGGCCACTCGCGTCGTCACCGTTGAGACAATCTGCGCATTGACATGAAACATCGGCATGATGACAAGCCCGGTCTTGGTGTCATCGACATGGTGCGCCTGCATATTAATCTGGGCAGCGAGCCAAATCTTGCGGAAGTTGATTCCAACACGTTTGGGCTTGCCAGTAGTGCCCGAGGTATTTAAAATCAGCGCCAAATCATCCTCTGAGCGCGTCGACGGAAACTTTGGAGTTTTGTCCTTTCGTACAAAAAAATGAACAAAAATTTTATCAACCGTAAATGAAAAATTATCAAACGACTCATCCTGCACAAAAATCCCGGCATATCCCTCATCCACAATCAGCGATTTATAATCATACTCCGCAAGTTCAGCCTCAATAATAGGAAGCGGAGTAGACGGCGCCAGAGGATGCGGCACAGCCCCTAATTCCCAGAGCGCCTGCTCTAAAATCGGATATAGAGCAGTGTTCGACAAGGCCAGAACCACCACATCATCTGCCCCGATTTTTGCCTCCGAGAGGATTTTTCGCGTTTGCTCGATTGTGCCTGCCAGTTCAGCCCCCGTCCAGCTTCGATTCTCGACCAGAGAAACGAGAAGTTCTTTATCTGAATATTTTTTTAAATTATTTTGTAGAGTATCTAACAACTTTGTCATATTTAATTATTTCGCTTCTTTAAATAGTTAATTATTCTAAAATTATAACACAAAACGGCAAATCCTGCATGCCCATGCCAGTAGGATAGCTCTCAAGATTCACGACAAACACAACACAAACAAAAGAATTTATGATATAATATTCCAGTAAACTTGGAGCCATGGCACAATCCGGTACTGCAACGGACTCGAAATCCGTCGAACCTGTTTACGCAGGTGTACGAGTTCAAATCTCGTTGGCTCCTTTATTTTTACTCGCAGCAGGGCTTTATCGCTTTGCTTTTTTATTTTTAGGCAGACAAAATTAATAAATACATGCAATTAAAGTCAAAATGTGATATAATGCAAGGGATAACGCTTATGAGGGAGCATTTTTGGGCATTAAAAAGTCTTTTCGAGTCAAAAAATCCAGTGACTTTGATGCACTGTTTAAGGCGAAAAATTCTTTCGCAAACCGTGCATTTATTATTTATCAGAGGAAAAATGAGCTGACGCATTTTCGGGCTGGCTTGTCGGTCAGTAAAAAGCTGGGCAATGCGGTGACCAGAAATCGGGTTAAGCGGCATATCCGCGCCGCGCTGCGGGAAATCACGGCAGATTCTGAGCTGATAGACGCGGACTTTATCATCATTGCACGTAAAGGTGTAGAGAGTTATGACTTTGCGGCAGTTAAGAAGAACCTTTCTCACCTGCTTAGAAAATCAAATGTTATTAGAAATGAAAATGAAGAAGAAACATAAAAAAATTAAATTAACAGCCCTCGCGGCAATTGGTCTGATTTTACTGTCAGCCTGTTCTAAACCAGGCTTAACTAGCAGCTCGACAGGACTCTGGAACCAAATCGTTTACGGCTTTGCGCAGATTATTCACTGGCTGAGTTTTAGCGGTAGTATTGGACTTGGTATTATTCTCGTCACGCTTATTATTCGTGCCGCTTTGATGCCGCTGATGAATCTCCAGATTAAGTCTTCACAGAAAACTCAGGAGATACAGCCCCAGCTGAAAGCGCTGCAGGCACAGTTTCCCGGCAAAGACGTAGAGTCGCGCCGTCAGATGCAGGAAGCGCAGCAGAAGCTCTACGCGGAGAACCACATCAATCCTTACATGGGCTGTCTGCCAGTGCTGGTGCAGATGCCGTTCCTGTGGGCTTTGTATCAAGCCCTGGTCAATGTTGACTTTGTCAAAATCTGGGATGTACCGACAAAATTCCTCTGGCTGGATTTGACTCAGAAAGACCCGACATTAGTTCTGCCGATTCTGGCGGCAATCTTCACTTTCCTCAGCTCCTACTTGATGATGCGGTCAGCGCCTGAGCGCAACATGATGACTCTGTCAATGACCATCCTCATGCCGATTATGATTTTTGGTTTTGCCATGAGCTTCCAGGCCGGTGTTTCGCTCTACTGGGTAATCTCCAATGCTTTCCAGGTTTTCCAGACAATGGTATTTGCAAATCCCTGGAAAATCATCGCAGCGCGCAATGCCAAGCAGCAGGCGATAATTGACAAGGAAAAGGCGCGTGAGCGTGCGCTGAGAAAAGCGACCAGGAAAAAATAAAACGTGAAACATGCTCGTTATGAAGCATAGAAAACAGACATTCAAAACCGCAAGTCGGCGAAGATAAGAAATCGAGGCCCTGTCGTCAGGCAGGCTCCGACTTATCCCACAGTGGTGGGGGAAAGCGCTTAGAATCTGTTTACTAGCTTCAAGCGGAAATGCACTTAATAAAAAATTTATCTTCAAGAGAGGTAATAAAATGGCTACCTATACAGGGAACACAGTCGAAGAAGCAATAACGCGCGGATTAAAGCGCGAAGGAATTGCGCGTGAAAATGCGCATATCGAAATTGAGCAGCGTGAATCTAACGGCTTTCTGGGGGTTGGACGCAAACGCGCGCGCGTCAGTATTGAACCGATTCGCGAAGAAACGAAACGCCGTGCTGACCGCATGGCCACTCGCAATGTCGATCAGTCCGACATGGAAATTGACAAGGCCGAAAGCGCCATGGAAGCAACATTGCGCCTCAACAAAGTCATCAAAGCCGTGCGTAAAGCAGGAATCACAGATGACTACAACTTGACAGAAGAAGAAAGACAAGAAAAGATTGACGAAATCACTCAAACTGTCAAAGCAGAGCCGATTGAGGAAATCGTAACAGCGCCTAGCCATGAAGTTGCAGAAACACCAGCTCATAACGCTGAAGCCGGACAAACTGAAATCAGCGAAGCAGAGCTGATAAGCAAGATTTCAGACTATTTGACCAAAATCATTGACGGCATGGGCATAAAAGTAAAAATCAGCTGCAAAAAAGTTGACGATGTGCTGAATTTCAGCCTGCAGTCCAATCATGATGCGCTGCTGATTGGTAAACACGGTAAAATCCTTGATGCCTTGGATACTTTAGCCAAAGCACTTGCGAGCGTGTCTTCGTTCAATCGCATTGAAGTCCGTGTTAATGTCGGCGATTATCATGAAAAGCGTGAGCGTTATCTCATCAGTCTGGCCAATCGTGCCGCAGAGCGGGTGGTAAGCTCAGGAGAAACGGTCTACATCAGTGATTTGCCTGCACATGAGCGAAAAATCATCCATAACAGACTCTCCAGCATTTCGGGAGTGGACAGTCACTCCGAAGGCCAAGGGACACATCGTTACATCGTCGTCTCACCCGAATAAATATGTTTGACAAACCTTGACACATAATATATAATGGAAAAGCATGTCAAAGGCATGAAGTATAGAGAAAGGATAAAATTAAATTGAAACGTACATATCAACCCCACAAGAAACCCCGCAAGACAACTCACGGCTTCCGTGCGCGTATGGCAACAAAGAACGGCCGTCGTGTGCTTGCCTCTCGTCGTGCTAAAGGTCGTAAGAGCTTGACCGTTTAAATAAAAGAGATTAAAAGTCCGATTGAGTTGGACTTTTTTCTTATAGACAAAGCCAGCGCAGGAACCCAGTAAAACAAAGGCGACAAAGGGGAAGACTTGTGTTATAATCATTTTATGGAAAATCAAGAAGAGCTGCGCTGTATTGGATGCGGCGCCATCATTCAGTCTGAAAATCCCGAGGCACTAGGCTATGTGCCGAAGGCAACGCTCGATAAAGAAGGAATTACGGTCTACTGTCAGCGCTGTTTCCGTTTGCGCAATTATAACGAGATTGCGCCGGCTTCTCTGTCGGACGATGATTTCAGAAGAATTTTACTCGGGATTGCAGACAAAGATGCCTTAGTTGTCAATGTTATTGACGTATTTGATTTGAATGGCTCAATGATTTCAGGCTTATCGCGCTATGTCGGGAAAAATAATCTTTTTTTGGTTGCAAATAAACGTGACATTTTACCCAAATCTGTCAATGATGTAAAACTGACAGAATGGATTAAAAAGCAGGCAAAAGCGAGTGGTATCAAAGCCAAAGACATTCTCGTGATGTCAGCTAAACGCGAATATGATGTCTACACGCTGCTTGAGCTGATAGAGACCTATCGTCGCGGGCGCGACGTCTATATTGTGGGCGTTACCAACGTCGGCAAATCCACACTGGTCAATGCCATGATTGAGCACCAGCTAGGTCTTTCCGATGTGGTGACGACAAGCCGTTTTCCGGGGACAACACTTGATAAAATTGAAATCCCGCTCGACGACGAGTGCGTCCTGATTGACACACCGGGAATCATTCGCAAAGGCCAGATGGCGCATTATCTCGACCCGAAAGATTTGAGCCTCATCTCGCCGAAAAAAGAGATAAAACCGAAGACCTTCCAGCTTGACCCGGGACAAACCCTATTTTTCGGCGGACTGGCAAGATTTGACCTCATTAAGTCGGAAAAACAGGGCGTGACCACCTATTTTGACAATGAGCTTGAAATTCAGCGGACAAAACTTTCAGGCGCAGATGACTTCTACGAAAGACATGCGGGCGGGCTGCTGAAGCCAAGCGTGCCGGAAAAATTAGTCCGTAAAGAATTTACCGTAAAAGACAAATCAGACCTTGTGGTTGCAGGGCTGGGCTGGGTATGCGTCCCTCAAAAAGCCACAGTTGCCGTTTGGGCACCTGCAGGCGTTGATGTTCTGATTCGCAAGGCTTTAATTTAAAACTTTCGCTCAATATTGAGCGATTGAGATTGGGGAAAAATTATGTTTAGAGACATGAGACATCCGCGTAAAGCAACTTCTACTGAAGAAGCACTGGCAGTTTTACGCAAAAACGACTATGGCATACTTGCCACAGTGAATGAGGAAGGTGACCCCAGAGCGACTGCGGTCAACTACAGCCTGCTGGACGATGACACTCTAATTTTCCACAGCTCAAAACTCGGCGAAAAAATGGATAATATTCGCCAGCATCCGAATGTTTCATTTTTCGTGGTTGACAGCGAAAATATCAATCTAGGTGAATTCACCGCCAACTTTTTATCTGTTTCAGTTCACGGGCATGCGGAAGTCATTGAAGGTGACGCGGTATATCCTTATCTTCTTAAGTTCACTAAAGCAGTGGATTCGACAACGACAGACGAAATGATTCATGATTATACTTATCCGTCTCGCATCGGCAAGCTGGCGATTGTGCTGATTCATATCGACCATATCACTGGAAAACTTGCAAATCACACAAGCAGATAGTTCGTGAAAATATAGCGGAACAAGCGTAGAAGCTGGTTGAAGCCGGCTTTTTTGTGTACTCTATGTTACAATATTTGAAAGATGAAAATCTTTGAGTACAAAATAACATTTTTAGATAATTTTCATTTATAATAAAGGGGACAAAGTGGATAAAATTTATCCTGAAAAGCTGCAAATTGGTGATGAAATCCGTGTGCTTTCACCAAGTTCATCCATTGCCCGCGTCGGAGGCTTTGAGGACAACCTGCCTGCCAAGGAAAGGCTTGAGGCACTGGGCTACAAGGTCACCTTCGGCGAGCACATTCTCGAAGATGACTTGCTGAGCTCAGCGAGCATCGCCTCACGAGTGTCAGACCTGCACGCGGCCTTTACTGACTCGAATGTCAAGCTTGTGCTGACGACAATCGGCGGCTATAACTGCAACGAGCTGCTGCCTCACATCGACTGGGACATTATCCAGGCCAATCCGAAGATTTTCTGCGGTTATTCTGACACAACCAGCCTGCACAATGCGATTTTCGCGAAAACTGGCCTGGTCACCTACTATGGGCCTGCCTACTCGTCTTTCAAAATGGATGAGCTGCAGGAGTTTCAGTCGGCCAGCTGGGTTCGGGCCTTGACGCAAGAGCAGTACGAGCTGCGGGCCAGCGATGTCTACACGAGCGACCTCTGGTTTGACAAGACGCAGCCGCGCCGTCCGCTCAAAAATGAGTGGAAGGTTTACCAGGCTGGAAAGGCCAGCGGAACGATTACCGGCGGGAATCTCGGCACTTATTTTCTGCAGGCGGGGACGGAGTTTTTGACCAAGGTTGAGGCGCCGATTGCTTTTCTCGAGACTGCTGAAGAAGATGACATTTTCAACTTTGACCGACAGCTGGCGCAGTTTCTGCAGATTAATCCGGACTTGCAAGGCCTGGTAATTGGCCGTTTTCCGCGGGAAACTGAGATGACTGAGGAAATTCTGCATTTCATTTTGGACAAATATCCAGTATTGCACAAAATTCCGGTGATTTATGATGTTGATTTTGGACATACTCAGCCGATTTTCACATTTCCTTTGGGCGGTGAAGTTGAAATCTCGACGGAACCTTTATTTATTAAGGTTTTGAGAGGTTGACGATGGAGATAACCACATATCGACGCAGCGACCAGCAACTCTATGAGCAGACTTTGTCCTTGCGCAATCTGGTGCTTCGCCAGCCGTTCGGGCTCTCAATTTACGATGAGGATTTGAGTTACGAGACCGAAAACTTTTTCTTCGGAGCGCTTGAAAATGGCGAATTGCTTGCGACGGTCAACTATTACGTTCCGGAGCCCGGAATTGCACAACTTTGTGCCTTTGCGGTCCGTGCCGACAGGCAGAAACAAGGAATCGGCCAGGCCCTTACCGCAGCCTTGCTAGACGATCTTCGGCGGCAGAACTTCAAACGCTGCATCGTTGAAGCGCGTGAATCAGCCGTGGGATTTTACGAAAAAACAGGTTTTGAGAAATACAAAACGATGGAAAACGTACGAGTAGGCGGGATGGACTGGATAATGCGCCAAGATTTGGAGGCTGAAAAATGACCACAGTTTACTTCATCTGCCACTCAATTCGGGATTTCTCCGTCCAGGACGAAGATTTCGGTGCCCCTTTGACCCAAGAGGGAAAAACGCGCTCAAGCGCGCTGGTACCAGTTTTTGAGAATATCAGCATTGACGCAATCTTCTCCAGTCCTTACAAGCGCGCCGTAGACACGGTGATGACCCTGGCAGAATCGCGAGCCATCGAAGTTCAGACAAATGCGGACTTCCGTGAGCGTGAAACGGGTGTCTGGCTGGCAGATTTTGACAGCTACGCAGCAAAGCAGTGGGTATATGACGAAATTGACCTGAAAATGAACTGAGAAAAAGCCTGTAACACAGGAAAGAGCAAAATAAAGGAGGTAAAACGTGTCGAGCTATTTTCAATCCATACAAATCGGCGTTTTACTTTTCTTCGCATTTCTGCTGATTGCGCTGATTCCCTACATGATTGTCCAGTACCGCAGACGCGGTCGTGTTGCCCCTTGGCGCTTCCTTGTACAGTTCTCGTTCATTCTTTATCTGATTTGCGCTTATGCGCTGACGATTTTCCCGCTGCCGGACCCGGCAGAGGTTGCGAAATTCACAGGTCCTGAGCAAAACCTTGTCCCATTCATGTTTGTGCGTGAGTTTCTGAAAGCCTCGCCATTCGTAATGACCGACCCGCACACCTGGCTGGCGGCGTTGAAAAATGCGAGCTTCATCCAGCCAGCCTTCAATATCCTGCTGACGGTGCCTTTCGGCATTTATCTGCGTTATCTGTTCAAGCGAAAGTTCACATTTGTGCTCATCACCAGTTTCTTGCTGACCTTATCTTTTGAACTGATTCAGCGCTCGGCCTTATTCGGACTTTATCCGCGGCCTTACCGGCTTTTCGATGTGGATGACCTGATGCTGAACACGGCAGGAGCGCTTCTCGGCTTTGGGCTGGCTTATCTGCTGAGACGGGTCCTGCCGAGTCTGGATGCGGTGCAGTCGGAGTCCAGCAAGATTTCACTGACGCGACGGGGAATTGCCTGGCTGATTGACGTGGCGGCTTTCCTTGTAGTGGCTTATTTCATTAATTTCTACCTGTCCATCGCGCTTGTCTTCCTGGTGATTCCGCTGGTCTTTGGACGCAGCCTCGGGCAAATCATCTTGAAAATACAAATTCTGCCGAAAAATCGCTTGAGAGTCGTTTTTAGACAAATTGTCTCATTATTGAATGTACTGCCGCTTTTCCTGCTCCTGTTTCTGCTTCAACGTTCAGGCACCGTGCCGGAGGCAGAAATCGGATCGAATTTCCTGCTGATTCTGATTGCCCTCGGCATCGGCTTCCTGCCGATTCTTGACATCGTCATTGCCGGAATAAGCGGCAGCCGCAAGCTCTGGTATGAGCGGCTCACGGTGACGATTCTGAAAGAAAAGAGATAGAAAATAAAAATCGCAGTCATCCAGGCGACCACTCAGATTGAGAAAAATCAGCTTTTGTTCGATGAAACCGCGCGTATCACGGCTGCGAAAGGCTGGGAAGCTGTAAATTTGGGCGTGCATGCTGAAGAAGAAAACTTCTCATATATCTAGATTTCGCTCTGTGTGGGACTTCTGATTAATTCCGGCGCTATAGAAAAAACCGTCTTTCCAGGATTCGGATTAATAACAAAATTGATTTTGAGGATGAACTCAACTTGGAACTTTTATTATATTTGGAGGAAATATGAGTATATTTAAGGAAAATGTGCAAACGGAGTTAAGGAAAATTACTGTAGAAAACTACAGAGAATGTTTGGATCTCAAAGTCACAGAGCAGCAAAGCACTTTCGTTGCGACGAACGCAGTTTCACTAGCCGAAGCTGGTATCTTCCGCTACGAGTCGCTGCCATTTGCGGTCTATGCTGGTAATCAGATGGTAGGATTTGTGATGCTGTCTTATGACGAGAAAAAATTCCACTATGGTCTCTGGCGCCTAATGATTGATCAGCGTTTCCAGGGAAGAGGATTCGGGAAAGCAGCACTGCAGCTGTCAATTGACTATCTGATTGAAGAATTTCAGGCAGGAGAGATTTATTTGACTGTTGAACGGGAAAACAAGGCCGCAAAACAGCTTTATGCAAGCTTCGATTTTGAGCCGACAGGCAAAACTGAGGACGGCGAAGATGAGATGTGTCTGGTGACAGGAGAGCCAATCCGAATGCCGGCCCCAGAGCCGAAGAAACGTGCCAAACCAGGTCCTAAACCTAGGAGTAGGTACTGGCCATTCGATATGTTCTGATAGCACGGGCATCCCTGGCGTGAAAGTGAGCCTATTCGAAAGAGGAAAATAAAATGTATGTTAAAATGATTGAATTAAGGAAAATTGATAAAAAAAATTATCAAGAATGTTTGAATCTTAGTGTTACTGAGTCGCAGGCAGTTTTCACTAAGCCGAATGACGTTGTCCTAGCTGAGGCCTGGCTTTATCCCTATTCGGCAATGCCGTTTGCTGCCTATGCGCACGATTTCTACGTGCAGGATGGTGACGAGATAGACGAAGACGAAGAACGTGAGTACGAAGACGAAGGTGAAATGGTTGGCCTAATCATGCCAGCCTTTGAATCCGAAAAAGAGCGTTACGAAATCTGGCACCTGATGATTGATCAGCGCTACCAGGGAAAAGGCTACGGCAAAAAAGCGCTTCGACAAGCCGCTAATTACCTGATTAAGCAGTACAATACAGAAGAAATCTATTCGACGATTGAGCCCGAGAACAAAGAAGCCGAGAACTTCTACAAAGAGTACGGTTTTTCTAAGCTGACAAAAAGGGTTGAAAAGATTGACGATAACGAAATTGTTTTATATCTGCTTTTGCCGAAATTAAGGAAAAAAAATAAAAGAATATTCTAAAACGACAAAGATTTGCTAGAATAGGAGTCATGATAGAAACAAAAGAAAATCCGGAGCGAGTGCTCCTCGTCGGTGTAGAAAGCTCTGAAAACGCAGAGAAGTTCCGCTCAGCCCTTGAAGAGCTAGCTTCGCTGGCCGTCACAGCAGGCGCAGAAGTAGCAGCTCTAGCGACGCAGAAACTAGAAAAACCCAACGCCAGAACCTATGTCGGCACGGGGAAACTGGAAGAATTAGCCATGACTGTGGATGCGCGTGAAATCGACACCGTAATTTTTAACGCCCGCCTGTCACCAAGACAAAACATGGCATTAGAAGAAGCCCTAGGCGTCAAAGTCATTGACCGCATGCAGCTGATTCTCGATATCTTTGCCATGCGGGCACGCTCTCAGGAAGGCATGCTGCAGGTTGAGCAGGCACAGCTGATGTATTTGAAGCCGCGCCTAGCAGGTCACGGCATTGCCTTGTCGCGCCAGGCAGGCGGAATCGGCTCCAAAGGTCCAGGAGAATCCAAGCTGGAAACAGACCGCCGGCACATTCAAGCGCGAATTGAAGACATCGAGCGCAAACTCAAGAAAATCGAAAAATCACGAGAAATCGCCCGCAAAAAGCGCCTAGAATCCGGCATCTTTAAAATCGGTTTGATTGGTTATACAAACGCAGGGAAATCGTCCATTTTGAACGCTCTAGTTGACACCAAGCAGCAGCAGTACGAGAAAAACGAGCTCTTTGCGACACTGGACGCCACAACGAAATTAATTCGCCTGAAAGACGAATTCACAGTGGCACTGACAGACACCGTCGGTTTTATCCAAGACCTGCCGACAGAGCTGATTAAGGCCTTTAAGTCAACGCTGGAAGAGTCCGCCAACGTTGATTTACTGGTGCATGTGATTGACGCCAGCAATCCCTATCACGAAGCCCATGAGCGGACAGTTCAGCAATTATTGTCCGAATTGGAAATGGACAAAATTCCGCAGCTGACCATTTACAATAAAATGGACCTCGCGCCGGAAGATTTCGCCTATACGATTACACCAGCAGTTGAGATGTCCATTAAATCCGAAAACGGCCCCATGGTTTTTCGACAGTCCGTCCTGTCAGAACTGAACAAACTATTCGTCAAATTCGACAAAGAAATCCCATATACGCTGGCCTACAAACTGCCGGACCTCCGGCAAATCGCCCTGATTGAAAACGTCGAAGAGGGCGAAACAGCTTACCGGGTCACCGGAAAAATTGCTCCGCAGCAACTCTGGAAACTCGAGAAACTGTAGTCAAGTGACATCAGAAAAGTAAAAAAGAGAGCCCATTAGGCTCTCTTCCCCTTCACGAATCATACGCTTAATTACTGTAATCAGTTTCGTGAGTAAACAGTATACTGATGTATCTGTACTTATAATGTATATTCGATGATTTACTTGTCAAATTTAAAAATGTTTCTATTCTAACCAAGAAAATCTCGAAATATGATAAAATGAGGGCATATGACTTTAAGAAACATAATTTTTGATTTCGACGGTACACTCGGCGACTCCAAAGGCTGCGGCAACATCGCCACACAGGAGGCCTTTGAACACTTTAATCTAAAAGTCCCCGCCGCTGAAACCATGGAATATTACATGGGCATTCCGATTGAAGAATCCTTCAAAAAAATGGCCAACCGCGAGTTATCAGACACAGAGTTCAAAAACCTGCTGGACGAATTCCGCCGCCTCTACAAGCACTATGAGGCAGACTATCTGACCCTCTTCCCCGGAACCAAAGAAATGCTGGCAAGCCTGACAAAGGCCGGAAAACAGCTTTTTGTCGCGTCAAGCAAGCACAGCGAGGCCCTGCGCAGAAACCTCGAAATCCTGGGCATCGCGGAGTTTTTCACAGAAGTAGTCGGCTCGGACCTAGTGACACATTACAAACCGCACCCCGAAAGCATTGATTTTATTGTCAATAAGCATAGCTTGGAACGTACAGAGACAGTCATGGTCGGCGACGCTGTATTTGATTTACAGATGGGAAAAGCAGCCAGTGTCAGAACGTGTGCGGTCACGTGGGGCAGCCACTCAGAGGAAGCTTTGCGCACAGAAAACCCAGATTTTGTGGCACATGACAATCGTGAGCTGACGCAGATTCTTACAGAAAATTAATCGAACAGGGATAAAGGTAATATTATGGAATTAACAGGCAAACAAAAACGCTTCTTACGTGCAAAAGCAGTGAATCTCAAGCCAATCGTACAAGTCGGCAAAGGCGGCGTGTCAAATGTCATTTTGACCAGCATCCGCCAGGCTTGCGATGCGCGTGAACTCGTGAAAGTCCAGATTCTGCAGAATTCAGACATAAAAGCCGAAGAACTGGCAGAATTAATTGATGAAATGGGGATTGACGTAGTTCAGATTATCGGCCGCAATCTGGTCGTTTTCAAAGTGGCTGCGAAGAAGGAGAATCGGAAGATTTCAGAAGAAATCAAGGGGTTAAAGGGCTGGTGAGGCCTAGATGAAGCATGCAGAGCGGCTATGGCGAGGATACAAAACTTTAACTTGTGATTGACAGCCCCGTTTCAAAGTGTTATACTTCTTGTAATACGGAGGTAAAACACATGGCAGAAACTCTAGTAAAAGACAAAATTTACAATTTCAGAACAAACAGCGAGCGCCTGGAAGAAGCCAAACAGTTCCTGGAGACCCAGGGACGCGACTTGCCGAGCGTTTTTAATGCTGTCATTGACCAGATTGTACTGACGAAGACTGTGCCCGTGAAAACCCAGGAAGAAATTAACGCGGAAGTTTTCCTCAAAGATTTGAAAGAGACATTGCGTGAAAGCATTGCCCAGGCAGAGGGCGGTGAAACTGTGCAAGCCGACGAGGTCTACGTGAAATATGACCTATAAGCTTGAATTCACAAAAATGGCGCAGCAGGAATTTGATGAAATTTACCGTTTCTATCTTGAAACTTACTCGGACAAACAGCCGGCTGTCGAGGTTGCCCAGGGCATTCAGGCGGCCATTGCCTCTGTGCTCCCTGAGCCTGAGGAGGCCCTGAGTTTTGATGCTCGCATCGGCTTCAGCACTGACAAAAACCATGAGCTGTATTTTACAATTTCTGAGCAATACCTGATTTTTTTTGTCGTAATTGACAAAACGGTCGTGATTGTTCATTTTCTTCGGACACGTGCGGTTGATATGAATCACTTGAAACTACTGTTTGAAAATTTTGCAGAAAGGACGCTGAAAGTTAGATGACTGTTGATTTGTTAACGCCTTTCACCAAGGTTGAGATTGAAACTGAAGCGCGCACGGGCAAGAATAAGCACGGCTTAGGGCTTTTCTGGGGCGCTTTTAATCCTGTGCACATTGCGCATCTGACCATTGCGGACCAAGTCCGTCAGCAGCTGCACTTGGATTCTGTGCGTTTTCTGCCGGAAAACCCGACGGATGCGGTCCTTGAAATGCTTAAGCTGGCAACGAGCGGAAAAGGTAATTTGTCTGTTGAAGAAGCGCGCTGCGGCGCCTCCTGCGGCATCTTTGAGTCGGTCGAAACCTTAAAGAAGAAGTTTCCTGACACAGATCTGTACTTCATCATCGGGGGCGACATGATTGGGTCTTTATCCCGCTGGCCGCGCATTGACGAACTGCTTGAATTAGTGACTTTTGTCGGTGTCCAGCGACCGCGTTACCGTGCGGGGACGAGCTATCCCATCCTCTGGGTTGATTGCCCCCAAATGGACGTATCGAGCACGCAAATCCGCGAGCAAATCGCCAAAGGCTTCACGCCGAACTTCCTGCTGGCGCCGCGGGTGCTGGCTTATATCAAAAAAGAAGGGCTCTATCAGAAAAATGTTTGATTATTATGAGGAGCTGGGGATGTCCCGAGATGAGCTGCTGGCAAAGATTCAGACGATGGTCAAGCCGTCGCGTTTTTTGCACATGCTGTCAGTCGAGAAAACGGCCGCTGAGCTCGCGAAGCGCTACATGGGGAACATCTACTCGGCCAGCCTGGCCGGGCTTTTGCACGACTATGCCAAAGAGCTGACCGATGCGGACTTTCTCGCGCTGATTGACAAATATCAGCTGGACCCTGAGCTGAAAAACTGGAGCAATGCCGTCTGGCACGGCAAAGTCGGTTTCCTGAAGATTAAGGAAGACCTTGGTTTGGATGATGCGGAGATTCTGCATGCCATTGAGGTGCACACTGTGGGCGCAAAGGAGCTGTCTCTTCTGGACAAAATTATCTACGTGGCGGATTACATCGAGCCCGGCCGGGATTTCCCAGGGGTCAATGAAGCGCGTGAACTGGCGGACGAATCGCTGGATAAGGCTGTGGCTTTTGAGACGCTGCGTACAATTGGATATTTGGTCGAGCGTCATCAGCCGATTTATCCGCAGACGCTGGAGACTTATAATTCCTACATCGGAAGTCTTTCAGTTTCAGAAAAAGGAGAATGAACATGCTGATTCGAAATGCTGAAGCGCGTGATTTGACAGATTTGATGCGATTGACAGGCGTGCTGGGCTATTCGCCTGCAGACGCGGAAGAATTTTCACAGCGTCTGGAAAGACTGCTTGCCAAAGAAGGCCACATCCTGCTGGTTGCCGAAGTGGACGGGAGCGCACATGGCTTTGTTGAGGCGGAGGCATATGAGACTTTATGCGTCCAGCAGGCATACGGTATCTTAGGGCTTGTCGTGGACGAAGAATTTCAAGCTCAGGGGATTGGCGGGCAGTTGATTGAAGCGATTGAAACCGAGATTCGAAAACGGGCTGTGAGTCAAGTTTTTCTGCATTCAGGCGAGCAGCGCCGTTTGGCCCATGAATTCTACGAAAAACACGGTTATGCTCTGGACCATATGCAGAAAAAATTTGTGAAGAATTTTTGAGATTAAAAAAATCCGAAGTCACTCGGATTTTTGATTGTTTTTCGGCTGAAGCGAGAGTACTTCACGCAGACTTGGTGCTTTTGCATCCTTTTCTGAGATTTGCTCAAGGTCATTTGAATCAATCGGAATCGGCCACTCGATGCCTAAGTTGGCATCCAGCGGACTTAAAGCTACGCCGGTCATGCCCGGAGCCCATTCATTATCGAAGAAGTACAGATATTCCGTGCTATCGTCAAGTGCCTGGAAACCATTGCAGTCGCCTTGTGGCACAAATACCTGGACGCCTGGTGTAAGCTGAACCGTTGCAACGGCGCCGGCTGTCTTGCTGTCAGGGCGCGTGTCCGCATAAACGCCGAAAGCTGAGCCGGAGGCAACTGTGACTAGCTTTGACATGGCCTCGCCATGAAGTCCGCGCACCGCACCGCGCTTAGTTCGCGTCAAATTCACCTGCTTCCAGGCAGAAACAGAGCTCGGCAGGATTTCAGCATAGCTGCTCGTGCGATAAAGTTCCCGCACTGTTCCGCGGTCATCAGTTACTTGCTTAGCATTGATAACCTGCAGTCCCTCGATTTTGGAGCCGGAGGCGGACAAAGGATTAATCTGTAATTTCGTTTTCATAGCTTTGTTATAACATCTTACAGCTGAATTATCAATAGTCAACTACGGGTATGGTATAATAAGAACAATAAATGCGGCTAAGCACTTGTGCGTATGCTATTTCAAAGCCGAACACTTGTGCGAATGCTATTTCAAGGAGAAAAATTTGCAGACAAAAGAACTATTAGAAACAATCGTGCGTGCAGCCGATGACAAAAAAGCAATGGACATTGTGGCACTTGACGTGTCACAGGTTTCAGGCATCGCAGACTATTTTGTCATCATGGAAGGCATGAATTCCCGCCAGCTGGGCGCTATTGTTGACTCGATTGACGAAGCGGCGCACAAAGCAGGCATTGAAGTCGGCGGAAAAATCGAAGGACAGCCGGATTCAGGCTGGGTACTCATGGATTTGGGCGATATCATTGTGTCAGTTTTTGACCGTGACACACGACTTCGTTTTAACTTGGAGAAACTCTGGAACGATGCACCGCTGGTTGATTTGTCAGCCTGGGTGACCGAATAGTCAAGCAAAACAGCTACAAAAAAATAAAAGGCAGCTCTAACGAAAAAGCAGTTTTTAGAGTTGTCTTTTATTATTCATTCGAAAATCTAAACTCGCCGGATAATAATTTGTATCGTCTGATTTTTATCAATATCAAAGTACATATCGTCCTGCAAATCTGACGAGACACATTCATAATTTTCAGGAATTTTCCAGTTAGTTTTAACAGGCTCACCTTGATAGCCGAATACTGAGAAGCTCTCAAGAGTTTTTCCATCATTTTCGTCTATTACTTTAACTGGAATTTCGATTGGAATTTGCTGATAGCGCAAGGTATAATCAACATCTTCAAAGCCGTTGGCTCCGAAATCGAATGAAATTGTCTGCAGCTGCTTGTCAAGAAGTTCGTAGCCCGTTACTTCAGGCGCGCTAAATGAAACAGTCGGATTATCCGAGTTTTTCTTTATTATGCCCGTCACAAGGTCTCGGCTTTCCAGATAAGGAACTTTTTGCACAAAAGGCCGTGGAATGGGAAGTCCGTCAAAATTAACCGTGAATGTTGCCTCTTTAGTGGTTTCTTCAACCTTATGTCTAAATCCGATAGAAACTTCCTCTTGACTGTCAGGTTTGGCGGGAAAGACTAATTTGAGAGGTCCGCCCTGCAGCTGATAGTTCTCTGAAAATTCAAGAGAGAGTTCACGCTGGGTCAGCGGCAGCTCTTCAAGTGTTTGAGTAAGCAAAACTTTTTGCTGCTCGTCATCAAGGTCCAAGAACTTAAGCAGAATCCGGCTCGGTTTCTTTTGGTATATCAGCTGGCATTTCAGCTCTAATGGCGCAGTATCATTGACATTTAATGTCTGCTGGTCAAAAATACAGTCAAGCAGAAGGTAGTCTTTAAATTCCGGTGGAATTGGAACTTTTAGACGAAAATCTCCATTGTGTAACAATTCGATTTCTTCAGAGTTTGAAGAGTATTCGATTGAATCTGTGATAATTTCCTTTGTTATCTGGTCAACCTGATAACTTTTTTTGATTGTGATGTTATGCTGCTGAGACTTTGTAAAAGAATTATTATAAAAATTTTCATCAAGGCCTTCAAAGGTCGTTGTCAGTGAGACTTGGTAACTTTTCTCCTGTAATCTGCTTTGATGTACTAAAATCTTTGTTGTAATTTCATGGTCAAAATCCTCAAGCAGCAATTCATAACCATCGCTTGTGAAATTCCAAGGCTCAAAGGTCGTGCGTCGCCGTCCATTGGCGTCAATGAAATAATTTTCTTCAGGATTTTGTAAAGCGACAGACTTGACTTCATGCTCAGTTAACATTTTTCCGCTGTCAGCATCTCGGTAACGAGAAATTGAGACAGTCTGTCTACGAAGTTTAAAATAGCTGTAGGAGACATTTTTTACCAAGTCAGATAAGTCTTCCCGAGTCAAGATTTTTTCAATCATCAACTCAAACTCGCCGGCATCAGCCGGAATTCCGGTATAATCAAGGTTAATCTGAAACTGGTAATAATCGGTCAATGTCAGCCCGGGGCTAGGAATTATCTGCAGCTGCAGCAAACGGGCAATCAGTAAGAAAGATAGATAGCTGCGCATTTTCAGATAAACCGGAGCATCGCCAAGAAAAAGTTTTTCCAGCTCGGGCTTATAAAAATGAACTTTATTTTGCTCCAGCATGAGAAGTTCATCCTGCTGAGCAAAGTCAAATTTAATTGGATTTGCGACACTTAATTGTATATTCGGCAAATCTGAAGAGAAAATCAGAAAGTTTTGTCCAAAAATTTGATTGTATTTTTGGACAGTTGCCTGGAATTCTACTGAATTCAGAAAGAACAGTATTAAATCATCTGAAACGGATTCATCATCTAACAGCAAATGAGGCATTTTATCACGCGAGGAAATTGATAGCGGAATTGTGACTTCTCTGCTTGTGCTTGCATTGGCAGATAAAAAATTTTCATCAATCAGAGGCTGGGTTAAACGAACGCTTTGAATATTTTTAAGCTGATGAGCGGCAAAAATCAGAAATTTAGGCTTTGACAGCTTGGCAAAAACGAGCTTTTGCTTAATGTCAGGCTCTTTTAGGCCGTCTGTAACTGAATTGACATAGATGACGGGCTGTTTTTTTGAATGATTAATTGCCATATCTAGTCTAATCATACCAAAAAAAGCGGTGACTTTGTGTTACAAAACAGTGTAAATTGTTTAAAGGGACCTAGACTTAAATTTCGTTTATTTTATTTAATATCAGTTTGCTTACTTTACTATTTTTTTAAGCTTAAATTGGCTGGTTTTATGATATAATGATTAAAGTATTCGACAATAAACGAGGAAGCTATGAATTATTTTTTAAATGAGAATATTTTCACACTGAATTCCGGAACGGAATTTTCTGCGATTAAGCGCCTGCAGCTGTTCAAGAAAAATGGTCAGCCTGCAAAGATTCTGACACGCAATTACAATACCAATAGTGCGGTCGACATTGAGCGGGTTGACCTGGAGCCGTCGGACGTCCTAAACATGTACGACTATTTTCAGGAAATCGTAGACCAGCCTAAAGTTGACGTTGACATACGCTACACGGATGTTGTCAATAAAAATATTTATCATATTGAATCCATTGATGCCAATGAGTCGCTGATTAAGTATCACGGCAGAACGATTGCCAAGGTCTTGATTGCGCCTGCAACGGTTGGGCTCATCGGCTCTATCGAATGGTACAATGACAATATGGTAGTTGTGGCGCGTGATATTTGGGACCGTCGCGGTTTCAAATCTTCTACACAATATTATCATCCTGACGGAACGACCGGCCCTCAGGTTTTCTTTGATGCCAAAGGTCAGCCCAAAATCGAGCTGACGCATATGAACGTGAATGGTATTTTGGCGCCGACCAGCTGGAAACTCCTCGGTTATCAGGGGAAAGATTGGCGTTTTAACACAGAAGAGGAACTTTTTGTTTTTTTTGCCTCAGAGCTAGCTAAAAAAGAAGCCTCCAGCTTTATCTGTGACCGTCCGGCCTTGACGAGTGCCATGATTAAAATCAAAGGAGCCGCGGGAAAATGGCAGTATCTGCATAACCCGCACGCCGCCGATAATCGCCAGGCAGGTGCTTCGCGCAAAATTGTCCCTTATTTGGAGCCGCTTTTCAACAAATGGACAGACAAAATTGACGGTCTCATCGTGCCGACTGAGCAGCAGAAAGAAGAGATTCAGAAATACTATAAATTCAAGCAGATTCTGGTTTTGCCCGACACGTACGCTGAAGAAGTGAAGAGCGACCCGTCGACTCAGCAGCGTGAGCAGACGATTGTCTGTATAGGGCTTATTTCTGCGAATAGAGGTTCTGTTGAGGATATGGACATACTGGCTAAGGTTCATGAGAAACTGCCGCTTGTGAGGCTGAGCTATTATGGCTATGCTTCGCCGGCTAATTATCTTCAGCAGATTGAAAAGCGCGCAGAAGACCTTAAACTTAAAGAGTTTGTTGATTTTCCGAGCTATAAGAGTGAATCTGAACTGGCAGAAATCTTGTTAAAAGCAGGTGTTCTGCTGAACACTTCTGAGGGCGAAGCATTTGGAATGAGTGTTTTGAAAGGAATGAGCTACGGCACGCCGGTTGTTGCCTACAAGGTTAAATATGGACTGCCGGTTCTGATTGAAAATGGACGTGATGGAAATCTTGTTCCCTTTAGAAATATACAAGCCGCGGCTGATGACATTGTAAATCTGCTGACAAATCCGCAGCAGCAGGCTGCTTATTCCAAGGCTGCATATGAACGCGCTCAGGACTTCAGTGCAGATAAAGCCTGGCAGCAGTGGGATAAGACCCAGCAACTTGTGAACAACCTCTTTGTGAAAGCGTAGGACAAACTCGTGAAATTTTTTATCAATTCAAGCTTCAATCAGCAAAACTCTGGAATTGAGCATGCCCAGCTTAAGCGTGCCCAGCTTTTTCGAGACCACGGCGAGCCGTTTAAACTCGTCTTTCGTGAATGGAATCCGCGTCTGCATTATTTTCTTAATGAAGTAGGCGTAGCTGATAATGAGATTCTCTGTATGTTCGATTTTTTCCAGCGCTCAGAAAAGGTTGAGGCCAAGATTCTGCATGTAGAGGACATTGACTTCGGTGTTGACAACCTCTCCTATACTGAACAGGAAGAAGAAAAAAAGTACCTTGTTCAGTCGGGACAGATGCTGGTGGCGCGTGTGCACTATTATCAGGAAAATGAAGAGCGCCGTGTGTCAATGACAGAACTTTTTGATGCTTTCGGCAATCTTTATCGTGTGGACAATTATGACTTCCGCGGCTTCCTCTCGCTGGTGCAATGGTATACGCCTGACAATAAAATCGGAGAAGAGGTCTGGTATGACGTCAACGGAAAACCAGTACTTGAAACATTCAACAAAATTGACGGCACAGGCAAGCTGGTCAAGACAGGCTGGCGTCTTACTTATGACGAAAATGGTGCCGTCTATATGTTCAGCAATATTGATGAACTGACGAAGCATTTCTTTAATCGAATTAACGCCGAGTACTGGTCTGACAAAGAATTGAATATTTTCATTCTGGATAGGACACATTTGGGCGACTGGTCGCTTCTGGAATTGGAGCGTCCTGCCTACAAAGTGATGCATCTGCATAACAGCCATGCAGGCGATGTCCAGGATGTCATGCACTCAGTCATGAACAATTTCTACGAGTACGGCCTCACCAACATGAACCGCTACGATGCAGTCATTTCAGCAACACAAAAACAGACCAATGACGTCATTGCACGCTTTGAGCCTAAATGTCACATGTTTACAATTCCAGTCGGCGTGATTCCAGATGCAGTTTTTGAGGAAGCACATGTGCCGATGGCTGAGCGCAAGAAACACTCCGTACTAGTGACTGCGCGCGTCGCTCCGGAAAAACGAATCGACAAAATCATCCGTGCAATTGGCGAAGCCCGCAAGACAGTTCCGGATATCACGCTTGATTTCTATGGCTACGTTGACCACGGAGACAATGACTCAGCCCAAAAAGCGATTGATGAAGCGATTAAAGACTACAAAATGGAAGAAGCTGTCCATCAATACGGTTATTCAGAAGACGTGCCGAGTTTGCATAAAGAACATCAAGTTTACGGCCTCTTTTCCATCATGGAAGGATTCAACCTTTCGCTGATGGAAGCTCAGAGCCGCGGAATGGTTGCGGTCACGACGGATGTCAATTACGGACCGAACGAGCTGACAGTTGACGGTGAAAATGGCTATATCGTGGGTTATAATGACGTGGATGCCTTTGCGGACCGGTTAGTCAAGCTCTTCACAGACGATGAACTCCTGCAGCACATGTCTGACCGAGCCTACGAGCTGTCTTCCCGTTATTCTGAAGCCAGTGTCTGGAAAGCCTGGCAGGCGCTGCTTGATGACGCGAAGTCCAAAAAGTTCAGCTACACATCGGACATCAGCAAAGGCCTCGGCAACCAATTAATTAAAAAATAATCTCGAGAAATCGGGATTTTTTGCTGAATAAAAATATAGACATTTTATGAAAATGGTTTAAAATTATTCGTTCGTTTTAGAAAACCCTTACAAAAAATGATATAATCAGAGTAATTACATTTACATTGTTACTTTCAAAGGAGATGATATGGATAATGGAAAGCTGGAAATAATTGAGCGAGACCCATGGCTAGAGCCGTTTGAGGGCGACCTGCAGCACCGGGTATTTGAATACGAGCGCACGAAGCGCCGGCTTCTAGGCGATAATTTTGAAAAACCGCTGACAGACTTTGCCGACGGCTACAAATACTTCGGCTTCCACCAGGAGACCGACAGCTGGGTCTACCGCGAATGGGCGCCCAACCCCGCTGTGAGCGCAGTTTATCTCGTAGGCGACTTCAACGATTGGGACGGCACACAGCACGAGCTGCGTCCAATCGGTGCAGGCAACTGGGAACTTCGCGTGCCAGGCAAAATGCCGCTAGGCTCGCGTGTCAAGGTCAAACTGATAATCAACGGACAGCCGAATTGGCGCGTGCCCACCTATGCCAACTACGTCGAGCAGCAGCCGGACATCAGCTTCGCGCAGGTCCTCTACCAGCCGACCTACCAGTTCAAAT
Organism: Lactovum odontotermitis; assembly: GCF_054658595.1. NCBI lineage: Bacteria > Bacillati > Bacillota > Bacilli > Lactobacillales > Streptococcaceae > Lactovum > Lactovum odontotermitis. Next base: position 70,052 of record NZ_BAAGGQ010000006.1, on the reverse strand, counting down.
ACCCGCAGCCAGAGCTGACAGAAGCACCGCTGATTTACGAAGCGCACATCGGCATTTCGTCTGAGGAATATAAAATCAACTCCTACAGCGAGTTCGCCCGCGACGTCCTGCCGCGCATCAAAGCCGACGGCTACAACACCATCCAGCTGATGGCCATCCAGGAACACCCGCTCTACAGCAGCTTCGGCTACCAGGTCTCGAATTTTTATGCCGCTTCCAGCCGTTTCGGCAAGCCCGACGAGCTGATGGCGCTGATTGACGAGGCACATCGCCTGGGCATCCGCGTCCTGCTTGACGTGATTCATTCGCACGCCGTGAAAAATGTCGGCGACGGCCTGAACCTCTTTGACGGCACAGTTTCCCAGTTCTTCCACGAAGGCGAGCACCCGGCCTGGCACACCATGCTCTTCAACTACGGCAAAGACGAAGTCATCCATTTCCTCCTCAGCAACCTGAAATTCTGGCTGGACATCTACAAATTCGACGGCTTTCGCTTTGACGGCGTGACCAGCATGCTCTACCACGACCACGGCCTAGGCACAAGCTTCGACAGCTATTCAAAATACTTTTCGATGAACACCGACGTTGAAGCCGTGACCTACCTGATGCTGGCCACAGAGCTCATACACAGCTTCAAGCCAGACGCTACCTGTATCGCCGAGGACATGTCGGCCATGCCAGGCATGGCCTTACCGATTAGCGAGGGAGGCGTAGGGTTTGATTACCGCCTAGCAATGGGAGTCCCTGACTATTGGATTAAACAACTGAAGACCAAGTCCGACGAGCAACTCAACCTCCAGGAACTCTGGTGGGAGCTGACCACACGCCGTCCCGGCGAAAAAAACATCGGCTACGTCGAGTCACATGACCAGGCCCTCGTAGGCGACAAAACCATCATGTTCCGCCTAGCCGACGCCGAAATGTACTGGTCCATGGACATCCACAGCCAGTCACTCGTCATCGACCGCGCCATGGCCCTGCACAAACTAATCCGCCTCATCACCTTCAGCCTCGCAGGCGAAGGCTACCTGGACTTCATGGGCAACGAATTCGGACACCCCGAATGGCTCGACTTCCCCAGACCAGGCAACGGAGACAGCTTCCAGCACGCCCGCCGGCAATGGAGCCTCGCAGATAACCCTGAGCTCCGCTATCAATACCTGCTGGCCTTTGACAACGCCATGACCGCGCTAGAGCATGAATTCAAATTCATCGAGCAGACCGCTAGCTTGCGGCAGCGCTGGATTCAGAATGACGACAAAATCCTAGCCTTTCAGAAAGGCGGCCTGCTGCTGGCATTCAATTTCCACCCCACAGAGACAAAATACATGCGCTTTGACATCCAAGGCACAGCAGAACTGATTTTCGACACAGACGACGCCAAATTCGGCGGCTTCGGCCCGCGCAGCCATTTCAAGCAGGAAAATGGCCAGATTGAACTGACATTGGCCAGCCGGACAGCCATGGTGTTTAGGATTAAATAGAATAGAGGCTAAAACTAAAAAACGGATTATTTGCCGCCCTATTTTTGAAAGGAGCAAAATAATCCATTTTTAAGATATTTGAAATCTCTACAGGTCATTCTCGAAATCACTTCCCTTGAATCATCAAATTTCAAAATATAAACTGGACGAGTTTTTGAGCCAGTACCATCCGCGAACTTAACCCTAGAAATAGAAATCGAGTAGCGTTTGGGCTCAGTCATCAAAGAAATTCCTCACACTTTCCGGATTTTCTAAATTCACAGGAGCAGCTTCGGGGAGCTTTTCATCCACCAGGCGATTGATTGAATCGCCGATTTCTTCATAGTAGGAGCGCCCTGTTATATCAAGAGGAATTCTGCCTTCGCGTGCAGTCTTCGTTAGCAGCATTTTAATCACAACAGATATATCAAGCCCTTGCCGCTCGTACACTCTTTGAGCTGCTTCCTTAATTTCCTTGCTTACTCTTGTAGAAACCTGTACATTTTCCATGGTTTCACCTCTTTTGAACACACTTGAATGATTTTTGCTGCTATTTGATTTAAATCAAGTCAGAAAAGATTTCCGCCAGCTCCATATCTTCATTAAACGGAGGCAAATAGCCAAAATACTCGCCGCCATTTTCCATGAAGTAGCCTTTGTTCTCAACTTCCAGCTCTTCCAGTGTTTCTAGACAGTCCGCCACAAAACTCGGCGCAATTACCAAAATCCGCTTTACACCTTGCTTCGGCAAGGATTTTAAGGTCGCATCTGTCGCCGGCGTCAGCCATTCGCTCGGACCGAACTTTGACTGATAGGTCTGATAAAATGGAAAATCACCAACTCCAGCCATAATCAATTTGGTCGTTTCGTCGCATTCTGTCGGATAAGTGTCGCCATCTTTCACGTAGGAGACAGGAATGCCGTGATAAGAAAACAACAGCGCGTCGAAATTCTCTTTTTCCAGCCGGTCTTTAATTCTTTTGACAAAATGGGCAATGTACTGCTCATTTTCGTAGAAAGAATGGACAAATTTGACTGTAATGATTTTATCGCTTTTCCTGAAATAACGTGTCACATCGTCATAGACTGAGCCGACAGTCGTACCGGAGTACTGCGGATACATCGGAATAACGGTCAAGTCATTGACGCCTTGCGCGAGCATCTTGTCCAGCGTGTCAGGAATTGACGGCTCACTGTAAGAGGTGGCAATCTCGACAATTTTGTCCGGATGCAGCTTCTGCAGATTTTCCTGCTGATTTCGTGCATAAATCATCAGCGGCGAGCCGCCGTCCTCACGCCAGACACTCTGATAGAGCTTAGCAGATTTAGCAGGGCGCGTGTTCAGTATAATTCCGTGCAGAATGGGCAGCCAGAGCGCCCGCGGTGTTTTGATGACGCGCGGGTCTCCTAGAAATTTGGCCAGATATTTTTTGGTTTCAGCTTTGGTCGGTTCTTTGGGCGAGCCGATGTTGACGAGCAATATACCACTTTTTTTCACCGGTGGTCCTCCTTGTATGTGAAATGTCAAATAATTTTGTCATTTTTTGTTTATAACACATTATACAATATTTTCTGGCGAGATACACACACAAATTCTCGGGTGAATGTTCACCGGCGCGGGGGGCGCGGGCAGCGGATGTGAGGCGATGTCAAAAAGTTTTTGCAGCTTATTTGGCTGTTGTCGGGCTTTTTAGCTAGACAGAATGGGCTCTGCCAAGTTATAATCAGTGTATAGGCATTGGCCAAAAAAGAAAAAGGAAATAGCTCAACATGGAGATTGGCAGACAAATTAAGAATCATCGCGCGGACATGGGGCTTTCGCAGGAGGAGCTGGCCGAGCGGGTTTATGTGACGCGGCAGACGGTTTCGAACTGGGAGACTGAGAAGAGTTACCCGGATATTCACAGTTTGCTGGCGATGAGTCAGTTGTTTGAAATTTCGCTGGATGAGCTGGTGAAAGGGGATTTAGAGATGATGGAAAAAGTAACAAAGAGCGATGATAGAAAAGGGTTTAACCGCTTGAATGTGGCGTTCTTTGTCTCGCTTGTAGTGGTGATTTTAGCGATTGTTCCGCTGACTTATTTTCTCGGCTTATATGGAATGGCCATCTGGGCTCTGCTGTGGCTAATATCAATGGTACTAGCCTTTAGGGTGGAGAAATGGAAAAAGGCAAATGACGTTCAAACTTACCGGGAAATTGTGGCTTTTATGGATGGAAAACAGCTTGACGAGATTGCCAAGGAGGAAGAGCGAAGAAAAAGACCTCTTCAGAAATTTTCGATTGTAATTATCTTCACGATAATTAGTGTTGCCATCGCATTTTTGATACAGTTTTTGTTAAAACTTATCTTCAAACAATAATTTTTCGAAAATCTGTACAGCGTGTCCAGGACTGATGAGCAGGCATTGGCAATTATCTGAGCCAAAACTCTTGTCAATTTTCTGACAATTCTGTTGATTTTTTTTCAGCACTGTGATATAATTTGTTATAATATTTTACAGAAATGAGATGAAAAATGGCAAATTTACTGGAGAAGACACGTCAAATTACTGCAATTCTGCAGGATGATGTGACTGATCTTTCCAAAACGTACCCATACACTGGCGTTTGCGAGCGTTTGTCTGAAGTTGTCGATGCTAATGTTTGCGTGATTGACACGAAGGGTAAATTGCTTGGTTATGACCTTCCTTTCAATGCAAAAAATGAGCGTGTAAAAGCTTATTTTGACCAGGGGCAGCTGCCTACTGATTACATCAAAATGGCGGTGCGTATTTATGACACTGTGGCCAATTTGACAGTGGAAGACCCGCTGTCGCTCTATCCAACCGAGCTGGAAGCTGAATTTCCGAACGGTGTGACGACATTGGCGCCGATTTACGGCTCTGGCATGCGTCTCGGTACTTTAATCCTCTGGCGCGACGAGAAACAATTCAACGATGACGAGCTGGTTCTGGTTGAGCTTGCGGCATCTGTGATGGGCGTGCAGCTTTCAAACAAGCAGGTCGAGCAGATTGAAGGACGCCTGCGCAGCGAAGCAGCCTTGAATATGGCGGTAAATACTTTGTCTTATTCAGAGCTCAAGGCTGTTCAAGCTATCTTAAAAGAGCTCAACGGCAATGAGGGCCAATTGACTGCCTCAGTTGTGGCCGACAAAATCGGAATCACACGTTCTGTAATTGTCAATGCCCTGCGCAAGCTTGAGTCAGCTGGAATCATCGAATCCCGCTCACTCGGCATGAAAGGGACTTACCTCCATGTCGTCAACGAAGGAATTTACGATAAACTCGCCGGCTACCTGCATTAAGCATGTAAAAAATCGATAAAATCGGCAATTTTGCCGATTTTTTTGTATAATTAGTTAAGATGTGAAGCACGCCCGTTTTGAAGCGTAGAGATTTAGGGAAATGCGGTTCTGCCTGTAAGGCAGGTTCCATTTCGTCTAATCTCCTAGCTTCTGGCGTGCTGAACTCAGTTAGAATTCCAAAACCTCGCGCTCGGGCGAATGCTATTCTAAAACCGAGCGCTTGCGCGAACGTTATTCCAAAAAGCCGAGCCCTCGGGCGAACGCTATTCAAAGGAGAATCAATGTCAACAATAACCAGACAAGACGCCGAGCACGTTGCAGACTTGGCCAAGTTAAAGTTTGAAGATAATGAAATCGACGCTTTCACAGAAACACTCAGCAAAATCATCACCATGTTTGAGCAGCTGGGAGAGGTGGACACAGAGGGCGTGCCGTTCACGTCAAACCCGGCCGACAACCTCAACCACTGGCGCGAAGACATCGCAGCACCCGCGGCTGACCGCGAGCTCTTGCTGTCGCAGGTGCCTGAAACCGAGGACGGCTTCATCAAAGTACCGGCAATTCTAGAAGGTGGAGGTGATGCCTAATGTCTTTTAACGATAAAACAATCACAGAGCTGCATGAATTGCTCGTCTCAAAAGAAATCTCTGCCGCAGAGCTGACAGCAGCAACTTTGGCCGATATCAAATCACGTGAACCCCAGGTTGACGCATTTTTGAAAATCACAGAAGACGAAGCGCTGGCTGCGGCTGCAGAAGTGGACAAACGCGGTGTCAGCGCCGACGTCCTGACAGACGGAATTCCGCTCGCAGTCAAAGACAATATCGTCACCAAAGGAATCGAAACGACCGCGGCTTCAAAGATTCTGACCGGCTGGCAGCCTCCTTATGACGCCACTGTGGTCGAAAAATTCAAGCAGGCAGGCATGATTATGGTCGGCAAGACCAACATGGATGAGTTCGCCATGGGCGGCTCCGGCGAGAATTCTTCCGTCAAGACGACGAAAAACGCCTGGGACTTGGCAAAAGTGCCCGGCGGCTCTAGTTCGGGCTCGGCCTCAGCTGTGGCTTCTGGACAGGTGCGCTTGTCCCTGGGTTCCGATACCGGCGGTTCAATCCGTCAACCGGCAGCATTTTCCGGTATAGTCGGGGTAAAACCGACCTACGGCCGTGTGTCCAGGTTCGGTCTGATAGCTTTCGGCTCGTCTTTTGACCAGATTGGTCCATTTGCCCCAACCGTGCGCGAGTCTGCGCAAATGTTAAATGTCATTGCAGGATTTGACGGCGCGCACGACAGCACATCTTCAGACCGAGGACAAACTGATTTCACTGGGAAAATGGGTCAGTCTATCAAAGGCTTACGTATCGGAATTGTCAAAGAACAGCTGGGCGAAGGGGTAGACCCTGCGGTGAAAGCCCAGATTCTGGCAGCTGCCAAGGTGCTTGAGGCACAAGGCGCCATCATTGACGAAGTTTCACTGCCGCATAGTGAATATGCCGTGGCGGTTTATTATATCGTGGCGTCCAGCGAAGCCAGCTCGAACCTGCAGCGTTTCGACGGAATTCGTTACGGCTACCGTGCAGACGACATTGCCAATCTGGACGATGTCTATGTCAAATCCCGCAGCGAGGGCTTCGGCGAAGAGGTCAAGCGCCGTATTATGCTGGGGACTTACAGCCTGAGCGCCGGTTACTATGATGCTTACTTCAAGAAAGCCGGTCAAGTGCGGACGCTGATTATCAATGACTTCAAGAAAGTTTTTGCCGACCATGACCTGATTCTGGGGCCGACGGCACCGACTGCGGCCTATAATCTCGGCACGCTGAATCACGACCCGCTGACCATGTACCGCGGCGACATGATGACAATTCCGGTCAACTTGGCTGGACTGCCGGGCATTTCAGTGCCGGCCGGCTTTGTCAATGGTCTGCCGATTGGCCTGCAGCTTGTGGCGAAGCCGTTTGACGAAGAGACCATGTTCCAGGCGGCGGACGCTTTTGAGCAGACCACTGATTTTCACACAGAGAAACCGCTGATTTTCAAGGAGGGAGTGTAATATCACATGAATTTTGAAACAATTATCGGACTTGAAGTCCATGTTGAGCTAAATACCAACTCGAAGATTTTCAGCCCCGGCCCCACGCCCTACGGCGGACAGGAGCCCAATACCAGCACGAACCTGATTGACTGGGGCCTGCCGGGTGTGCTGCCGATGATGAATAAAGGCGTGATTGAGTCAGGCATCAAAGCCGCTCTGGCGCTGCAGATGGACATTCACCAGCGCATGCACTTTGACCGCAAGAATTATTTCTATCCTGATAATCCCAAGGCCTACCAGATTTCACAGTTTGACGAGCCCATCGGCTATGACGGCAAGATTGAAATCGAGCTACCCGACGGCGAGAAGAAGCTGATTCGCATTGAGCGTGCCCATCTGGAAGAAGATGCCGGCAAGAACACGCACGGCACGGGCGGCTACAGCTTTGTCGACTTGAACCGTCAAGGCGTACCGCTGATTGAAATCGTGTCCGAGGCCGACATGCGCTCGCCTGAAGAGGCCTACGCCTATCTGAACGCTCTGCGTGAAATCATACTTTATACAGGCATTTCCGACGTGAAGATGGAGGAAGGCTCCATGCGCTGCGACGCCAACATTTCCCTGCGCCCTTACGGACAGGACGAGTTCGGCGTCAAGACCGAGCTGAAAAACCTGAACTCCTTTAACTACGTGCGTAAAGGCCTGGAATTTGAAGTGGCGCGTCAGGCAAAAGTTTTACGTGCAGGCGGAGAAATCCGTCAGGAAACTCGCCGTTACGATGAAAAAACTGGCGAGACCATCTTGATGCGCGTGAAAGAAGGCTCCAGCGATTACCGTTACTTCCCGGAGCCCGACCTTGGCCCATTTGAGATTTCAGATGACTGGATTGCCAGTGTCAGAACGACTTTACCGAAGTTCGCCGCTGAACGTCGTGCCGACTACGTAGAGAAATTCGGCCTGTCCGATTATGATGCCCGCCAGCTGACCGTTTCCAAGCAGGTTTCCGACTTCTTTGAAGAATCCGTGAAACTGGGCGGCGACGCCAAACTCGTGTCCAACTGGCTGCAGAGCGACATTGCCCAGTATTTGAATGCAGAAAACCTTGAGCTCAAAGACATCCAGCTGACACCGGCCAACCTGACCGAAATGCTGAAACTCATTGCTGACGGCACTATTTCCAGCAAAATTGCCAAGCGCGTCTTTGTCGAATTGGCGAAAAACGGCGGCTCCGCTGAAGAATTCGTCAAAAAGGCCGGACTTGTCCAGATTTCAGACCCAGCCCAGCTGATTCCAATCATCCAGGAAGTCTTCGCCGCAAACGAAAAGTCAATCAATGACTACAAAGGCGGAAACAAGAACGCAGCCAAAGCGCTGATAGGCCAGCTGATGAAAGCGACTAAAGGGCAGGCGAATCCGCAAGTGGCGCAGCAGCTTTTGAACGCAGAACTGGAGAAGCTCTGAGAACTTATTCTTGTTTGCTTTGAATTTTCTGCGAAATTCTGCAGATAATGGAACATTGGCGCCGTGAAACGGTGCAGAAAGACAGCAGCTTGACAAGCCCGAGCCAGCTGGATATAATACTAATAATGGAAACAAAAACAGTTACTGAACTTGCGGGGCTTTTCGGGGTCTCGCGTCAGGCCATGAACAACCGTGTCCGTGCGCTCGAAGACGACTTTGTCGAGAAAAACGACCGAGGCGTCACCGTGGTCAACTCTGAGGGGGTGGCTGAGCTTGAGCGCCTTTACGGCAAGGTTGTGACAGCCAAGCAGGAAGTCGTCGACAAACCCGCTCTCGCGAGCGGCCAGGACAAGACCATTTTCGCCATGCTGTCAAGCCTGATGGAAGGCAAAGACACCGAAATCGAGCGCCTGCACGAACAAGTCGTGGCCAAAGACCAGCAGCTGCAGATGCTGGGCAATCAGATAGAGGCTAAAGACCGCCAGATTGCCCAGAAAGACAAGCAACTCGACCAGCAGCAGCAGCTCACTGCGGCCGCGCTGCAGGATAAGCAGCAATTGATGCTGGAGCTGCGTGAAGAGCAGAATCGCGGCTTCTGGTCCCGATTGTTTAAAACTAAAAAAGCGCGTTGAGTGCTTTTTTAGTAATTTATTTTGGAGAGGCAGGACGATTAGCTGCATGTTTTTCGTCTACAATCTCCTCCATCATGTCCTGAACTGAGTCATACGCTTTCCCCTCCCAGCGGATAATGCCTGCTTCAATCAAGTCTGCCTCAAGGCCGGCGTGTAAAGCTGTTCCGGGGACACTGTTAGCAAAAGCAACGAGTTTATTGTAAATTTCCTGTTTGGAAACGACAGCATTCTCGTCGTCTGCACGGGTAATATAGACTGGCTGTGCTTCACGCACGACATAGTCCATGTAATCTTTCATTTTGGCACGAAAGTTTGATTGGCTGGTTGCTAATGTCATAATGTTTCTCCTTTGTACGGTATATAGTTATTATATCGTACAATCATGGCAAAATCAAACGCTATTCATTGACAAAATTCTTCAAGTGCCTTTTAAGCGGAATTGTGGGTCTGGCTGTGTTTGTTTAAAACAAATTCTAATTTCCAAGTAAATTTTTTATTTTAGTAAATTCGGCTTAAGCTGTTCGATATAGTTTGTTCTTTTTATCATTTTGTCACCTGTGTTCAGTATATCGAACATTGCGACTTAAAAACGAAGTTTTTTCAAGTATAACGAACAAAATTTCATTGACAACATGCCCAGATTTTCGTAAAATAAGGACAAATCAAGCGTGATTAAAAAATGATAAAAAGAGAGTACCTCATTAATTTCTTTGTAGCCTGGACAGTCTTTGAATTTGTGGTTGCAGCTGTTCTGCTGCTGATATTACCGAAAACGATAAAAATCAATTTTGGTTTCATATTGACAAATCAAGCTTCTTCCGGAAGTAAATTTAATGTGCTTGCGTTACCTGTGACAATGCTGCTGGCTTCAGCTGCCCTGAGGTATTGCTCTAAATATTTCAACAAAACTTTAGATTTTGTCCTAATTCTGGCAAATATCGTTGTTCTGCTTGGAACAAGCTTTTTTCTCGGCCAGCTTTTTGTAATGAAATGAAGTAAAAGGAAATAAAAATGTATCCATGGATTTATGTAATTGTCTTGTTTGGTGCTGCGTTAGCAGTATTTTTTTTGCTCATGCATCAGCTAGAGAAGAAAAAGTTAAAGAAGTATTTGAGCGAAAGCTGGGGAAATCTGCATCATACGCGACATAAAAAGGATAGCGTGGAGAGCTTGCAGTTCAGCCTTATTGCTCAAAAAAGCCGTCAAGATTTTGACTCTTTTGTGGATGATGAAACTTGGGAGAATTTGAATCTGCAGGAAGTATACTGGCAGCTCAATAATACGCAGACGAGTCTCGGGGCTGAGCGGCTCTATTCGAGGATGCGCCTGCTTCAATTCTCTCAGGACAATGACTTTGAAAGCCTAAAAACGTATTTCTCAGGTCATGAAGCTGAAAGGGAAAAGCTCAGGTTTATTTTAGCCGGGCTGGGCAAGAAAAATAATAATCAGGCTTTTCAAATTGTGAGCGATTCCGGCTCGGAAAATGTGAAGTATGACAAACTTTATGTTTTCTTCGGAATTCTTCCGCTGCTTTCTCTTCTACTGACTCTTGTCAACGGTATGCTGGGCTTGGCGCTGTTTATTGCGAGTGTTTTATTTAACATTATTTTCTATTTGTTTAGAAAATACACTCTAGAACTTGAATTAGAGCGGATGTCCTATTTGGTTCAAATGATTCATGTTTCTAAGAAAATGAGCGAAATAGACTTTCCCTACAAGGATAAACTTGCTCAAGATTTCAAATATTTCAAATTTCTGAACGTTTTAGGCTATGCATTTAATTATAAAAATGACTTTTCGGACACTTCGGTTTTATTTGAGTATCTCAATGCCATTTTCATGATTCCGTTTATTGCTTCTTCACAGCTGAAAAAGAAATTAAACAAACATAATTCGTCAATAAAAGAAATGCTGAAAATCATTGCTGATATTGATGTTGCAGTCGCGGCGCTCAGTTTTTTGGAATTTTGTGACAATGGTTACTGCATCCCGGAATTCTCAGAGACAAAAGGCGTGAAAGCGTCAGAAATTTATCATCCTCTGCTGGAGAAACCGGTCAGTAATTCGATAGATTTCACAGATAATATCCTGATTAGCGGTGACAATGCTTCCGGAAAATCAACATTTATGAAGACAATCGCCGTCAATCTCCTTTTAGCTCAAAGCTTGAACTTTGCTCTAGCAAAAGAATTTTCACTGTCCTACGGCGGCATAGCCACTTCAATGAATATCGGCGACAATGTGCTCGTGAAAGAAAGCCATTTTGTAGCAGAAGGAAGACGCATCAAAGAATTATTAGATAAAATTTCAGATTCAGAGTTTCACTATTTATTTCTGGACGAAATCTTCAGCGGAACCAACTCGGCTGAACGCGTTTCTATCGGCGTGAGCCTGATGGAGTGGCTGAGCCGTGAAAATTGTTTATATATGATTACCACACATGACATCGAATTAATAAAAACAGGAAAAAAATTCAGCAGCAATTATTATTTTACAAGTGATTTCAACGGTGACGGGAAAAATGATTACAAAATCAGGTCAGGAATTTCCAATAAGACAAATGCAATCGTCACACTCGAGAAATTAGACTATCCGAAGGAGATTGTCGAAAATTCTCGGAAAAAACTGAAAGATTTTGTTTGAAATCAGGACAGGCTTGCGTATTTGGCCAGATTATTCAGATTTTCTTTTGAAAAACTCGCTTTTTGGGCGAGTTTTTTTCTTGCAAGCTATCAAAAAAGTCAGAATGACTTCATGTGTTTAAAAAGCCGGCAAATTTGCACTAGTACAAGTGCAGAAATTTTGTATTTTAATTCACAGGCATTCATTGTATAATTAGTTTATAATAAAATATAAAAGAATTAAAAAATAATGAAAATAGCCTCTGCCGTGCTTTGATTGTCTTAGCCTAGACAGGTGACGGCGCACGAGGAGAATGGAGCGATTGAATGGAAATTCCAGGGAGAAATATATATTTATGTACAGAACCAGATTGACGCCGCGTCAAATCAGTATCCTTATTTCTCTATTAAAATTGGACGGGTTTACCTCTTCAAAGCAGTTTTCGGAGGAATTTGCGCTCAGTGTCCGGACAATCAAGAGCGAAATGGAGCAGATTCGGTGCTGGCTGCGTGAACAAGGGGAAGAGCTAAGTGCTCGCAGGGGAAAAGGTTATTGTATTTTTTGCTCAGATGAGAGGCGGCACGAGCTCAGGCAGCTGCTTCAGTCAAAGGAGCGTCTGAATTCACCGATGAACCAGCGGATGCGGATGAAGCAGATGATGATTGATTTGTTTATGTCAAAGCGTGCGCTCACAGCTTATTATTTCTCGGAGAAGCTGGCGGTCAGTCAAAATACGATTTTTAATGATTTTCTGTTAATGGCGGCTGAACTGCCTAAGTACGGGGTTCATGTCAAAAGTAGTCATTACGGTTATTATCTAGATGGAAAAGAACCGGCGATTCGTGAACTAATCTCAGATTTATTATTTGCGGAATCAACTAACTTTGATGTGAGCAGCCTTATTAGTCAGTTTTCGCAGGCGCGACCGGATAAGTCAGAGTTTAGAATTATTTTTTCAAACGATGATTTTAGAAAGATTTATCAGGAGGTGATTAAGCTTGTGACGGAAAATCTGACGGTTCTTAGTGACAAGATTGAAAATTACAGTATTCTGTCCTTTGTGATTCGGCTCTGCATCTCGGTTGCCCGTCTGCAGAACTCAAAGCCGATTTCAGCGAAAATTGCCGAGAAAAATGAAATAGATAATGCGGATGATGTAGAGAAATTTCTTTTTCAAGTATATGAAGATTTTGGACTTGAGGCGCTGAATGATGAGTTTGCCTATGTTACCTCAAAAGAACTGGTTTTTAATCAGGTTGACATTCCCAAATTTACCGCTCAGATTATCCACGAGGTCAGCAGCTTGTCAGGAGTCAGGTTTGACAAGGATTCGCTGCTCTTCCAGAATCTTTATACTCACTTCTCACTGATTTTTTCAAAAGGTTATCGGCTGGCAGATGAATATAATCCTTTTGTCAATGATATCAAAATCAGGCAGACAGAGATTTTTGATTTTGCAAAACAGGCTTTAAGTAAGTTCCTGTCGGAGTTTGTCAAGATTGATGATGCATTTGTCGGCTATGTGGCGCTTCATTTTCTGGCTTCGATTGAAAGAGAAAAGGCGCTTGAGCGGGATATAAAAGTTTTATACGTCTGCTCGACAGGCGTCGGCGTGACTTCTTTCATTCAGCAGAAAGTTGCCAGCCGAATTAAAAACATTGAAATCATAGGCTTTTCCAGCATTTTAAATGTTCAGGCTTACGCCAATGAGCTGAAACCTGATTTAATTATCAGTGTCTTTCCAATCGCAGGTCTTGAAGTGCCGGTTATTGAAGTGAATGCTCTTCTGACAGAAAGTGATATCCAGAGGATTCAGAACCAAGTGAATCTATTGCTGAGTGCTGGTCTAGGCTCCATTCAACCGGCGAATCAGGAGAAAAAAGTCGAGTCCAAGGACTTGCCGGTTGAATTGGTGGTGAAAGGTTTCAGCATATATTCAGATTTAAAGACGCTGTTTGCAAAAGAAAAAGAGCTGTCAATTGAGTTCCTGGAAGGATTTCTAGTCCATGTGCTCCTAATGGTGAGCCGGGTGGATAATGATGAACAGTATCAGGCCTTTGCTCCAACCAGTAATAAGGAGCTGGAGGGAAAAATCTTAGCCGTTTGTCAGGCGCATGAGCTGCCGATAAACGCGTCGGAAGTTTCGGCCCTGGTTCCTTACTATGAATATTTCAATTTAAAAACAGAAAGGTAAGTTTGTGAAAGTATTGGATGAGCTGGTTCAAAAACAAGCAGAACAGAGTAAAAATGCCCAAGAACTTGTTGAGCTTGTGAACTTTACGGAGAATCTCTTAGACCAGGAGCATCTTCAGCCCACGGAGATTCAGTGGAAAATCCTGGTCAATCACTTGGACGAGATGATTCGCCGCTCGAAAACGGGCGAGAAACTGCCGGAGATGGATATCAACCTTTTCTCGGATTTGTCTAAAAAGTCGATGGAAATGGCAGAAAAAGTTGTGCAGAGTGTACAAAATCTCGAAGATAATGAACAATTTCTGCTAGCTGTGCACTTTGAGAATGTTCAGGGAAATATTTTTTAAACTGATAGTGCAAAATTTAAAATAAAACAAAAAAGAAAGGCAACGGCGCTGTAAGGATTAGCAGCGTCAAGGGGAACAAAATGGTGAAAGTAGTTATCGGAGACCGCATGGGAAAAGGCCAGAACATTGCCAAAGGCATTGAAGCAGAAGGGGGTGAAGTGATTGTCATCCCTGGAATGGCAGCGGATATGAAGCTGGGTGACACGATGAACAAGGAGAATGCAGACCTTGGTTTGTCATTCTGCGGCTCCGGCGGTGCAGGTGCGCTGATGGCGGCCAACAAGTACAAATACACGGAGCGTCACGGGATGCGCTCAGTTCAGGAGGGCATCACTGCGATTAACGATGGAATCAAGGTGCTGGGCTTCGGCTTCATGGATACGGAAGAGCTGGGCCGAGAGCTGACGAAGGCTTATATCAAGAAGTACGGAGCCTGATTTATGAATGAAAAAAATGAAAAGGTCGTTGTGTCCGGCAAAGGAAACTCTAAGAAAAATGCCTTTGCAGCAGCGCTTAATCAGGTTCAGGCACAAATTATAAAAAATACAAATGACACAATTTTGAGGATTGAGCCGCTTAATGTTGCGGTTCTTGAGGCAAATGAGCGGCGCTGGACTGAAAAGTTTCTATTTTTCTTCTTTCCAAGGCAGAGACAGGAGTTTGAAATCAGACTCGAAGTTGAAGTGAAATGCACGCGTGTTGTTTTGGACGAAATTAATTTTAAGGTCACAGACGGAGTAGCGAATTCGATTCGTGTTCCGTTGATTGATAAAACGATATAGAAAGGCAGCGTGACATAAAAATGATTATTATTTTTGAATCAATCATTGTTGGTGCACTCATGGGATTTTCAGCTGGTATGGGCGCTTCAAGAATGTTTAATGCGCCGACTGTTCAGGCCCTCGGGGCTTTCAGAACTCTGGGGGAAATGAATTCTTGTGAGGGGGATGCTGCGTCACACTTTTCTTTCGGCCTCGGCTTTTTCTTCAATGCATGGGCTTCGGCGGTGGCAGCAGGTGCTTTCACACAGGATGTCACGCACCGTGTGCTGCCGAACTGGGCGGCGGCTTCTCTGCTGGTACGCAATAAAAATGTCAAGGAAACGGTGCAAAATCCGAAAAAAATGGCAATTGTCGGTGCGATTCTGGGCGTGATTCTTGTGACTTTCTTGAATGTCACGACGACGGCGATTCCAAGTAGTTTAAAAGTGGCTGCGGTGGCTGTGCTTGTTCCGGCGGCAACGCTTCTGATTAACACGGTCATGCCGGTTGTTTTCTGGCTGGCGGCGCTTGATGCGGGAAAACGGACTGGTTTCTGGTCGACTTTGTTCGGCGGCCTTGCACAGATTGTGATGGGAAATGCTGTTCCCGGCGTGGTTCTGGGGATTCTGATAGGCAAAGGTGTCGATGAACTGGGCTGGACGCGCCTGATGAAGATTATTCTGAGCGCTGTTATTTTACTGTTTGTACTCAGTACTTTCTTCCGCGGAATGGATTTGGTACTGCTCCAGCAGCTGAAAGTTCCAGTGCCAGGCTGGCTGACAGATTTACACAACGCAGTTACAGGAAAATGATAAGGAAGAATGAAAAATGGCTGAAAAAGTTATCGAAATAAACGAAACAGGAATTGATGAAAAAAGCTTCTGGTATGCGGATTGGGCTTTTCCAATCATGACTGGACTGATGGCTGCCGCAGTATTTGCAGGCACATCAATGTACGTCGAGCACGGTACAGGGGCTTTTAATGAAGTAGCGTTTGTCGCTATGCTGAAAGCAGGTTTGACTGGCGGAAGTTATGGTCCGGCTGCTGCCTTTGGTGCCAGCTTCTTGTTTGCGCGTGTCTTGGAGGGCTCGCTGGTTGGTATTCTTGACTTGGGCGGGTCAATCCTGACTGGTGTCGGACTCGGAATCCCGGCGATTCTGCTGGCTG
Organism: Lactovum odontotermitis; assembly: GCF_054658595.1. NCBI lineage: Bacteria > Bacillati > Bacillota > Bacilli > Lactobacillales > Streptococcaceae > Lactovum > Lactovum odontotermitis. The sequence goes on along the minus strand of NZ_BAAGGQ010000006.1, from coordinate 54,062 downwards.
CCAAAATCGATGCACCGGTTAAAAATTTCTGGCTGGCTTTGCCGACAGGCCTGCTGATTGGCTTGATTATTGGCGCGGTGATTATTGGAATTCGGCGAGCGACAATTAAAGGAAAAGCCGGCGCGCAATCAACCTTTGGAGCTGACATCATGATGGGCGCAGGCAATTCGACGGGGCGGTTTCTCGGCCCGCTGATTATCCTGAGTGCGGGACTGGCTTCGATTCCGGTCGGTATCGGCTCGGTGGTTGGTGCTTTGATTTTTTACCTCTGGAAGAAACCCATTACCGGCGGGGCGATTCTCGGCGCAATGATTATGGGGGCTTTCTTCCCGGTTGTTTTGAAGTGAAAGAGGTGATTTATGCATGATATTGTGATTAGAAATGCAAAAGACTTGACTGATAAGCTTCTAGAAGTCGCAGTGACTGACGGGAAAATTTCCTTTGTCGGCGAAACTTTTACAGGTGAAGCCAAAGATTCTGTTGATGCAAAGGGTGCTTATCTCTCGGCCGGCTGGATTGATGCGCATGTGCACTGTTATCCGGAGATGACGCTGTACTATGACTACATTGACGAGCTGGGTGTGACAAAAGGTGTGACGACAGTCATTGATGCAGGTTCCACGGGCGAGAACAATGTCAAGGAATTCTATGAATATGCCAGGCGTGCTGAGACGAATGTCTACGCCATGCTCAATATTTCGAGAAATGGAATATACGACCAGTACGAATTCCGTCATATGGAGGATGTCAATGAAGAGAACAATATTCGCCGGATGAAGGAAATGCCGGATTTCATCGTGGGAATCAAATGCCGTATGAGCAAATCGGTGGTCGGCGATAAGGGAATTCTTCCGCTGGAGCTTGCCAAATCTCTGGAAGAAAAGACTGGGCTGCCTCTAATGATTCACGTGGGGACGAATCCGCCGGAGCTTGAGGAGATTCTTGCGAAGCTGGATGCGGGTGATATTGTCACGCATGTTTTCAACGGCAAGAAGAACGGAATTCTAGGCGAAAATGGACGAATCAAGGATTTTGTCAAGGAAGCTTATGCACGCGGTGTCCATTTTGATTTAGGCCATGGGACGGACAGTTTCAACTTCGCGGTGGCGCGTGAGGCCTTGAAAGAGGGCGTCAAATGCCGGACGGTCAGCACGGACACTTATATCCGAAATCGCAAAAACGGCCCGGTTTATGATTTGGCAACCACTTTGACAAAGCTCCTGCATATCGGTTATACTTTGGAGGAGCTGATTCCAATGGTCACGAGTGTGCCTGCGGAAACTTGGCATTTCGGCGGCAAGGGTCGGCTTGAGGTCGGTTTTGACGGGGATTTGACCTTGTTCAAGGTGACGGACGAGCATGTCCCGCTTGAAGATTCCAATGGCGATGTTGAAGAATCGGTTGCGGCCATTGTGCCGACAGGCTGTACCGTGGCGGGGAAATATTTTACCAGCTTCAGCGAGCGCGAGGGCTTGAAGGGCTTTGCAGGCTATTTTGAAAGATATGGAGATTTTAAATCATGACAATAAATGAGAAATTCGGTCTCAAACATGTGATTAATGCTTCGGGGAAAATGACGATTCTAGGTGTATCTAAAGTCAGTGATACTGTGGCGGCAGCTCAAAAAGAGGCGGGACAGAGCTTCTTTGAGATGTCCGATTTAATGGAAAAAACCGGCTATTATGTCGCAAAACTTCTCGGGACTGAAAATGCGACGATTGTGTCAAGCGCCAGCGCCGGGATTGCACAGGCAGTGGCTGCAGTCATCGGCCAGGGCGATTCCTACGCGCTTTATCACCCTTACGCAAGTCGAATCAGCAGGCGGGAAATCATTCTTCCCAAAGGCCACAATGTCGATTACGGTACGGGTGTGCAGGTCATGGTCGAAGTCGGCGGCGGCAAGGTTGTCGAGGCAGGCTGGGCAAATATGTGCTCGGCCGAGCACATTGAGATGGAAATCACGGACAATACGGCGGCGATTCTCTATATCAAGTCTCATCATACGGTGCAGAAGAGCATGCTGACGGTTGAGCAGGCTGCGGCGGTCGCCCACAAGCACCATCTGCCGCTGATTGTGGACGCGGCGGCGGAAGAAGATTTGCACAAATACTATGAAATGGGCGCGGATTTGGTCATTTACTCGGGTGCCAAGGCTATTGAGGCGCCGGCTTCGGGACTCGTAGCCGGCAAAGACGAGCTAATCAAGTGGGTGCAGCTGCAGTCCAAAGGCGTCGGCCGCTGCATGAAAATCGGCAAAGACAACGTCGTGGCGCTGGTTCAAGCCATTGAAGAATACCTGGCCAACGGCTCAGAAAGTCGGGAAAGTCAGGAGCAGCGCCTTCTGCCCTTTATTCAGGCGGTCAATGAAATACCCGGCCTTGAAGCGAAAGAAGTTCAAGACGGAGCAGGCCGCGAAATCTTCCGCGCCGCCGTCAAAGTGACATCCGCCGCAGCGAAAACGGCATATACGGTCGTTGCAGCACTCAAAGAAGGTGATACCGCCGTCTATACACGTGAATACCAGGTCAACAACGGCATCATAGAATTTGACATCCGAGCTGTGACTGCGGAAGAATTGACAGTGATTGAAAATAAACTTGAAAAAATCATGAGAGGAAATGAAAAATAATGAAACTTACACCAAATTATCTCGAAGACCGTCTCTGCCTGAACGTCCTGGCAAATTCACCTCAGAACGCCAAGGAAATCTACGCAGCTGCCGAAGGCCATGTACTGGTCGGTGTGCTGTCAAAAAATTATGCCAGTGATGAAGCGGCAATCGAGGACATGAAAATTTATGCGGAGGTCACTGAAAACGCCCTTTCCGTAGGACTCGGCGCAGGTGACCCGAATCAATCAGCCATGGTTGCCCGCCTGTCCGGCGTCTTGAAACCTCAGCACGCCAATCAAGTTTTCACGGGTGTGGGTGCGACACGGGCATTGCTCGCCGAAAACGAAACGATTGTCAACTGTCTGGTTAATCCGACAGGCAAAGTCGGTATTGTCAACATTGCCACGGGGCCGCTTTCTTCGCAAGCTGCGTTGCCTGCTGAAGTGCCGGTTGAGACGGCGATTGCGCTGATTAAGGACATGGGCGGAAGCTCCATCAAGTTTTTCAACATGCACGGCCTCGCCCACATTGAGGAGTATAAAGCCGTTGCCAAAGCCTGCGCTGACAATGATTTCTATCTCGAGCCGACCGGCGGCATTGACCTGACGAACTTTGAGGAAATCGTGCAAATCGCTGTGGATGCGGGTGTTCAGAAGATTATTCCGCATGTTTACAGCTCAATCATTGATAAGACGACGGGCGACACGAAGATTGAAGATGTCAAGGCGCTGCTGGCGATGATGAAAAAGAGTCTGCTGTAAGCTGTAATAAGAAATCGGATAGAGAGTAGAAATTCTTGCAGAATTAGGGTAAAATAATAGAATGGTAAGATAAACTTGGAGTAATTGTAAAGATTTAACGTTTTTGTGCAATTTCGTGAAACAATTATTGCCAGCGAGTTGATACTTACAAGTTTGAAAGGAAAATCATTCTATGTCAAAAAAAGTTGTTATCGTCGGCGATGGCGCAGTCGGCTCAACCTATGCTTATACTCTGCTCCTGCAGGAACTCGCAGAAACAATCGTCTTAGTGGATGTCAATAAAGACCGTACACTGGCAGACAGTCTGGACATGACGCATGCACAGCCCTTCACAAAACGCTCGCCTCAGCAGATAATTTCTGGAGAATATTCAGATGCGGCGGATGCAGATTTGGTTGTCATCACTGCCAATGCACCTGCTGCGCAGCTCAAGGTTGGTGACAGCCGCCTGGCCTTGCTCGAGGGCAATATTGCTATGATTAAGAGCATTACGACGTCTATTATGGCGTCGGGCTTTGACGGGATTTTCCTGATTGCTTCAAATCCGGTGGATGTGATTTCGCGTATTGTGGCGGAGATTTCCAGCTTTCCGAAGGAGCGGGTAATCGGCAGCGGCACCGTGCTTGATTCTGCCAGGATGAAATCAATTCTAGCGTCGAAGTTTCAGATTGATGCGAATGATGTCAGCGGGTACGTGATTGCGGAGCATGGTGCCAGCAGCTTTACGGCCTGGTCGTCTGCGCAGGTGGCTGGTGTTCCTCTGAGCGTTTTCGCCGAAAAAGAAGGTTTTAGAGACTTGGATGTTGAGCAGATTGATGAAGAGGTTCGTCAGGTCGGCCTGGATATTTTCCAGATGAAGGGCTCGACGTCATACGGGATTGCGAGTGCTCTGGCGACTATTACACGAGCGATTTTCAAAAATGAGCGCACGGTGCTGCCGGTTTCAAGTTATCTGAAGGAGCCTGTCTACGGCGTCAGTGAGCTCTACATCGGCATTCCGACGGTGGTTTCGGCGCAGGGTGCGGAAAAAGTGGTTGCGCTGGATTTGACGGCTCAAGAACAAGAGAAGTTCCGTCAGAGCGCGGAAATATTGATGCAGAACTTTGAGTCAATTTCCGGGAAATTATAATCTACAGAAAAAAGAGAACTTCAGAAATTCTCTTTTTTGGATTTCAGTAATAAACCTGATGCGGCATAATCGCCCCATACTTCACCTGCACCAGCTCACTGGCCGTCACAAAAGTATAGCCCTGCGCCTTCAGCTGCTTGATAATCTCAGGCACTGCGTCGACCGACCAGGCATGGATGTCGTGCATCAGAATCACGCCCTTATCATGGGCCGCTTTAACAGCCGCCTTGACCACCGGCTCACTCGTTGAATCGCGCCAGTCTTCCGTGTCAATGTCCCATTCAAAAGCGGCGCGGTTGATTTCGGACAGAACGGCATCATTTGTACTGCCGTAGGGCGGGCGATAGAGCGGATTGTCCTGCCCGCTCACCTGCTTAATCAGGGCGGAGGTGTCCTCAACCTGCGACTGCACATCTTCCTTGGACAGTTTCGTCAGGTCCGGATGGCTCCAGCTGTGAGAGATGATTTCGTGGCCTTCTGCGGCGACACGTTTGGTGATGTCCTGGTGCAGCTGGATATTCTGCCCTAATTCACAGAAAGTGGCTTTTACGCCATTTTGCTTGAGAATGTCCAGTAATTTTGGGGTGGTTTTGTCGCTGGGTCCGTCGTCAAATGTTAAGGCGATGATTTTCTTGCCGGCGTATTTGGCCTTGACAGCATTGGCATCGCGCGTGCGCAGCTGCGTGGTATAACTGGTCTGCAGCTGTGTGTTCTTAATTTCACTAATATCGGATGCAACGGTGGTGCTCGCTGTGTTGTTTTTTATTTCTGTCTTTACTTTTTCAATCTGTGCCAGCTGATTGTCCGCGTCCTGCACGGCTCGAGACAATTCTACGGTAAATTGGCTCTTGTCCAGATTTGTTAATTTCACAGTTTTTACCTCGTTTTGCGTCAAGTTGTCTTTAATGGCGGCGGAGACGATTTCGTCCCCGGAAATGGCTGCAGAGCTGAAGAGGGCGTTGACTTCGCTTAATTTGCTGTATTTTGCTGAAATCTGCTTCAGTTTGCCGGAGAGGCGCTTGTAACTTTTCTCGGTCATTTTCGTTTTGTTTTCGCTCAAATCGGTTGAGAGACGAGAGATTTTCTTCTCGCTCAAATCCTTGGCTAAATAAACATCTTTATAGGTCAATGCTGTGATTCTGCGCTCAAATTCCGTGAAAGTCCGCTGCTTATTCTGACGGTCTATGGTTAGATAAATCAGAAATGTAATCACGACGAGGAGGGAAAAAGCAGCCAGTGAGATAATCACGGCCGTTTTCTTGCTGCGCTTTCTGTTTTTTGGAATCGTCTGCATGGACATAATTGTAGCATAAGCTCAGTGGGCATTCAACATAAATGCGCTTTTTTTCGCAAAGGCCGTTTTGCCGAAAATGAATCGAAGCGTTTTCTTCTGGAAATTTTTCTGAAATGCAGAAAGAAAAGCGTTTACAGCGTACTAATTTAAGATAAAGTTCAAGAAAAGTGTTATAATAAAATAGTAAGTTAAAAGTTTAACTTAGTTAAAAATAACCTTATAGGAGGCAACTACACAATGGTAGTTAAAGTTGGTATTAACGGTTTCGGACGTATCGGTCGTTTGGCATTCCGCCGCATCCAGGATGTTGAGGGTGTTGAGGTTGTGCATGTCAATGATTTGACAGATCCAGCAATGCTCGCTCATCTGCTCAAGTACGATTCTACTCAGGGCAAATTTGACGGCACGATTGAAGTGAAAGACGGCGGTTTTGATGTAAACGGCGCTTTCCTCAAAGTGACGCAGGAAAAAGATCCAGCAGCGATTGACTGGGCAGCTTCAGGCGTTGATATCGTTTTGGAAGCAACTGGTTTCTTTGCAACTAAAGAAAAAGCAGAGCTTCACCTGCACGCTAACGGCGGTGCTAAGAAGGTCGTTATCACAGCTCCTGGCGGAAACGATGTTAAGACTATCGTCTTCAACACTAACCACAACACATTGACAGGCGAAGAGACTGTTATCTCTGCCGGTTCATGTACAACTAACTGTCTTGCACCAATGGCTGACGTTCTGAACAAGGAATACGGCATCAAAGTTGGTACAATGACAACTGTTCACTCATACACTGGCGACCAGATGCTTCTTGACGGCCCTCACCGTAAAGGCGACTTCCGTCGTGCACGTGCTGCAGCCATCAACATTGTTCCTAACTCAACTGGTGCTGCTAAGGCGATTGGCCTGGTTATCCCAGAAATCAACGGCAAACTTCAGGGACATGCACAGCGTGTACCTTCTCCAACAGGCTCATTGACTGAATTGGTTACTGTTCTTGACAAGAAAGTTACTGTTGACGAAATCAATGCTGCAATGAAAGCTGCTGAGAACGAGTCATACGGCTACAATGCAGACCAGATTGTTTCTACAGATATCGTTGGTGAGAGCCACGGCTCAATCTTTGACCCAACTCAAACTGAAGTTACAACTGTAGGCGATACTCAACTTGTTAAGACAGTTGCTTGGTATGACAACGAAATGTCATACACTTCACAGCTTGTTCGTACACTTGAGTACTTTGCAAAGCTTGCTAAATAAGTCTTTCTGGGGGAGTTCTCCGACTCCTTTGGCCCCTTCGGGGGCTTTTTTTATTTCTGTTCGACAGGAGATTATGGACAAAAACGAGAATTTGACCAATTATGAAATATAAGAATCATTTTTATTTGCAAGTTCAAAAATGAAAGTTTAAAATAAAAACATGTGTTCAGAAAAAGTGGTCGCCAAACGACCCAATAAACAGAAAATGAATATCACCTTTGTTTTTGCCTCTTTGTCTTACATGGTATTATTCGCTGCCTCTGTCAGCATGGTACCACTCTACAACATTTACGTAAAAAGCATTCAACTTCAGACCGCTGAAATGACATTGGCAACGGTCTTTTATTTTGGCGGCTGTGCGCTTGCGCTGCTGTTTCTGCCGGGGCTGGCAAATCATCTGGGACGCAAGCCCATGGGCTATATTGCTCTGCTGCTAGGTATCATCGCAATGATTGGGATGATTAACGCAAATAGCCATTGGATGATTATCTTCGCGCGTCTCGTCTTAGGCATTGCCTGCGGCATCTCAGCAAACGTGCTGTCCGTGCTCATCATTGAAAGCGGCATTTACCAGAAAAAAGCCGTTGTCAACGTAATCGCGGGCTCAATGATGTACATCGGCATTGGCCTAGGTGCCCTCCTGTCAGGTGCGCTGGAGCAAATCAGCCAAAGCCTGGCATTCGACAGCTACTGGATTCTTATCATTTTGTTGCTTATATGCCTGGTTGGTCTCCTCTTCGGCGCAGAAACCCTTGCAGCGCGCTCCTATAAGGGTATGCTCAAATCCATGCGCCCGCGCGTGGCAATCCCGCATGAAGCGCGCGCAATTATCCTCCCTTCCTTCTTCATCCTATTTACAATCTGGGCAATGGGCGGCTACTTCCAGTCCTACAGCTCCCTGCTCGAACTGCACATCTTCAAACAAAGCGGCTCGCTCGTCTCCGCGCTCATCCTAGTCGCATATATGCTCTGTAACTCCATCGGCATCACCATGGGCGAACGCTTCGTCAGCCGCATCAAAGGCAAAAAAGCCGGCGTCGTCCTCTACGTCCTATTCGTCGGCCTACTCGCCCTCTCGCTCCCCCTAAACTCCATCCTCCTCTGCATCGTCGGCGTCCTCGGCTCCGGCATCGGCATGGGCATCGCTTACTCCAACACCCTGCAAAGCCTGTTATCCTTGGCAAAGCCCGCAGAGCGGGCGGGCCTGCTCTCATTTTTCTTCCTGGCCGCCTATGGCGGAGCAGCCCTCGTCACCTTTGTCTCCGGCCAGCTAAGCCATTTCCTGAGCTTCAATGCAATCACACTGATGTTCTTTGTCTGGCTAGCCATATTTGGAATTATTGCCCTAATCTTGAATTCAGAAGACAAAAAAGAAGGATTTGAATCCTGAAAATACAAAACTAAAACTACCAGAAATTATAATTCATGTGTTACAATAATCAATGGAATGTCCCAAAAAAATAATTGAGGTAAAAAATGAATCAAAAAATAGTAACCATGAATAAACACATACACGTCTGGATTTTCACCTTCTTATTAGGTGCGCTCGGCGTTGACCGTTTTATCCGCGGACAAATTGGACTCGGTATTCTAAAACTTGTTCTCGGCAGCTGGGGAACTTTCGGAATCTGGGCGCTGGTCGACTGGATTATCGGGCTGGTCAAGGCATACGGCGGGGCTTATTCGGACACGGAAGACTTTACATTCATTGATGGGAAATATTCTAGGTAAGATGTGGAATTTTCTTGATTTAGCTCTGTGTGGTGTGCGACTCCGTAAAAAAGACCATCAAAGATGGCTTTTTTCAATTCTTCTGGATTTGAGCCATTGACTTAAGAGCTCAACAGCAGGTGCGATTACCGCTTCATCGGGTGACATTTGTCCGTGATGCAGCGGATAATCTGAGTTGACGCCCAGCCAGACCATGACGCCTGGTGTTTTGTCTAAAAGATAGGCGAAGTCTTCACCTGTCATCAGTGGGGAAATTTCCTCAAAGCGGATAAGCGGAGACGATTTCAGAAAGTCCATCATCTGGTTCGCCAGTACTAAGTCATTAATAAGCGGCAGGTAACCGCCTTGTTTAAACTGAATTTCGGCTTGACAGTCAAAGGAAGCAGCAATGCCGTGCGCAATTTCAGAGAGCCTTTTTCGGGTCAGTTGACTGCTTTCTTTTGTCAGTGTGCGGATGGTTCCGCTGAGCTTGGCTTCTTTTGCAATCACGTTGACAGCTTCGCCGGCTTGAAGTGTTCCGAATGTGATGACGGCTGCTTCAAGCGGATTGATATTGCGTGAAATGATGCTTTGAACCTGAGTGATGAAGTGGCTGGCTGCAATAATCATGTCGTTGGAATCTTGCGGGAAGGCCGCATGCCCGCCTTTTCCGGTAAAGGTTACATAAACTTCACAGGCGCCTGCAAACAGGGTGTGATTATTTGTCGCTATGGTTCCTGCAGCTAAGTCGGGATTGACATGAAGCGCATAAAACTCATCAGGTAAGTCTTCGCCGAAGATTCCCGCATCAAAGAGCAGTTTTGCTCCGGAGAGGTTTTCTTCGGCCGGCTGAAAAAGAAAGAGCAAGTCATTTTCGGCAGGAGTTTGGTCTTCAATGGCTTTTTTAAGAAGTCCCAGTGCAATTGTCATGTGCAGGTCGTGGCCGCAGGCATGCATTTTTCCAGGATGCTGCGAGCTGAAAGGAAGCCCTGTCGCTTCTGTTACGGGGAGCGCATCCATGTCTGTTCTCCAGCCGATGATTTTTTGCGAGGAAGTACCTTCACCTTTGACTTTGACCAGGATGGCTGTTTTCCAAGTCCTGATGTCAATATTCTGGACATTCTGTGTCATTTCTTTGATTTTTTCAAGCAGGTAGGCTTGTGTCTTGAATTCTTCCATTCCGATTTCCGGGATTTGGTGCAGTTCGCGCCGGATTTTGATAAGTTCTTCGTCTGTGAAGGGCATCTGCTAATCCTCCGAAAGTTCGTTAAGCTCTTTGTAAAGGGCAATCAGTGATTTTTGGTAATCCTGATTGCTTACGCCGATGATGACGCTGATTCCGCGCGGGCTTTGGGCAATAAGTTCAATGGTAACATTTTCTTTTGCCAGGGCGCTGAAAATTTTGCTGGTGATTTTTGCTGAGCGGACGATTTCTTCACCGACAACGCTCAGCAAGGACAAATCTTCTTTGACGCTAATGTCGTCAGCGTTCAATTCGTTTTTCAGTCGCTCCAGGAGTTCCAGCAGGACATTTTCGACCGCTGCCTTTTCTAAAACAATCCCGACTTGATGGATGCCTGTGGGAATATGCTCAATATTCAGCTGATAATCTTCGAAAATTTTTAAAGTCCGCTGCAGAAATCCGACTTCTGTGGCCATCTGGTCTTTGACAATGGTAATGGACAGATAGTCTTTTTTCCCGGAAATGCCGGCAATCTGCACGTCATTGGACGCATGCTTTTCAATAATGGGTGTCCCTTTGTCGTCAGGCGCATTGGTGTTTTTGATATACAAAGGAATTTTGAGCATACGAATCGGATAAATGGTGTTCTCATGCAGCACGCTTGCCCCCATGTATGACAATTCGCTCAATTCTTCATAGGTCAGCTCTTTAATGGCTCTGGGCTGCTCAACGATACGCGGGTCCGCCATCAGCACGCCTGAAACGTCTGTCCAGTTTTCGTATTTGTCGGCGTTGAGGCAGTTGGCAAGAATTGCACCTGTAATATCAGAGCCGCCGCGGCTTAGAAGCTTAATCCGGCCATTCTCATAGGCGCCGTAAAATCCTGGAATCACGTATTTTTCGCTGCCGGAGAACTTTTCTTCGAGCAGGTTTCGGCTCTGCTCAAGGTCAATCTCGCCGTTAGCAGAAAAAGCGATGATTTCAGAGGCATCAAGAAAAGTATAGCCGAGGTATTCTGCCATGAGCTGCGCGGTCAAAAACTCGCCGCGGCTGACCAGATAATCCTCTGTGCAGTTGTCTGTGTCCAGCTGATTTTTCAAAAGCGTGAGGCAGCTTGTCAAATCAAAGTGAAGATGAAGCTCTTCTTTCACAGCAATGAAGCGTGCAGCAAAATTGTCCCAGAGTGCCTGGTAGGAAACACCGTGTTTGACGTGGGCAGCAATCAGATAGAGCAAATCGGTCACTTTATCGTCTTCCTGATTTTTGCGGCCGATAGCTGAAACCACCACAATCTTTTTGTCCGGGTCTGCCTGGACAATTTTCTTGACTTTGAGGAATTGACTTTCTGTGGACAAGGATGAACCGCCGAATTTTGCAATGGTCAGCATATTTTTGCTTCCTCCTGGATGATTTTCTCGGCGATTTGAACTGCATTTAAAGCTGCGCCTTTTCGGATGTTATCGGCTGTGCAGTAGAAAAGGAGGCTGCGTTCCCGGCTTAAGTCTTTTCTGAGGCGCCCGACATAGACATCGTCGCGCCCATTGGCGATGACAGAGGTCGGATACTGGTGCTTAGACGGATGGTCGATGACTGTGACGCCTTTTTGCTCGGACAGAATTTCACGTACTTTGTCCAGTGTAAAGTCTTGATTGAGGGTCGCTTGAATGCTTACAGCATGTGCGTTGAGCACAGGAACCCGGACACAGGTGGCACTGACAGGAAGCTCCGTCTTGTGAAGAATTTTCCGGGTTTCATGTACCATTTTCATTTCTTCTTTGCTGTAGCCGTTGTCAAGAAAGGTGTCAATCTCGGGAATGGCCGTTTCTGAGATATTGTAGGGATAAAAAGCAGGTACTTCTCCAGCGCGGGTCCTCAGCAGCTCGTCACGTCCTTTTTGTCCGCTGCCGCTGACGGCCTGAAAGGTGGTGTAGTTGACTTGATTAATACCGAATGCTTTATCAAGCGCGTAAAGCGGCAGGACGGACTGGATGGTTGAGCAGTTCGGATTGGCGATGATTTTGTTCATGTGCAAATCCTGCGGATTAATCTCCGGCACGACGAGCCCGATTTCCGGATTTTCCCGCCAGGCGCTGGAATTATCCACTACATAAAGTCCTTTGTTGCGGGCAATCGGCGCATATTGCTCAGAGACTGTGCCGCCAGCACTGAAGAGGGCAATGTCGTAACCGTCAAAAGAGTTTTCGCTCAGTGCTTCAACGACGAATTCCTGCTGGTTAAATTTGCGCTTTTTTCCGGCACTGCGTGGTGAGGCCAGCAATTTCAGCTCAGAAACAGGAAATTTTCTTTCTTCGAGAATGCTGAGAAATGTTTGACCGACGAGTCCGGTTGCACCAACGATGCATAATTTATACTTTTTCATTTTCATTGTCCCCATTTTCAGTTATTTTCATGGATTGTTTGTTATAAACGGCGTAGAGACTCTTCCAAGGCAGTTTTTTGCTCCGTCTGTGAATCAATTTTTTTGATAATACGCGCTGGAACGCCTGCTACAACGACCTTTTCGGGAACATCTTCGATGACGATTGCTCCAGCAGCGACAACGGCGCCATTCCCCACAGAAACGCCCTCGATGATTACTGCATTTGCCCCGACAAGTACCTGGTCGCCTACTTTTACCGGCTTGGCAGAAGCGGGCTCAATCACGCCGGCAAGGACTGCGCCGGCTCCGATGTGTGAATTTTTCCCGACAACGGCTCGCCCGCCAAGGACGGCGCCCATGTCAATCATTGTCCCCTCGCCGATTTCAGCCCCTATATTGATGATGGCTCCCATCATGATGACGGCATTGTCGCCGATTTGCACCTGGTCACGAATGATGGCGCCTGGTTCAATTCGCGCGTTGATGTCGCGTATGTCAAGCAGGGGCAAGGCTGAGTTTCTGGCGTCTATTTCAACGATGTAATCCTGATTTTCTGTCAAATTGGACAATAGGGGCTTGATTGTCTTCCAGTCGCCAAGCAAAATGTTGCCTAATTGGAGGACATCTTTCGGCAAATTGTCCTTTAAAGCTGCTTTGAGTGTGACCTTGACCTTTGTTTTCTTGTCTGCGTTTGCAATATATTGAATGATTTCTTGTGAATTTAGCTTTTTTTCTGTTTTCACACTACTTTCTCCTAACTTTTAAATAGGACATTTTCCAATGTATAAAGTCCATTTTCCTGATTTTTTAACCAGTTTGCCGCTTTTATGGCGCCGCGGACGAAAATCATTTTTGAGAGGGCTTCGTGCTTGATGGAGAGAATTTCGTCCTGACCAGCAAAGATGACTTCATGTTCGCCGACAATGTTTCCTGCCCGTAGTGAATGAATGCCGATTTCGTTTTTGCTTCGGGGCTGGATGCCTGAGCGGCCGTAAATCAGCTTGTAATCGGGATTTTCCAGACTTTCGTTGATACTTGCGGCCAGCATTTTTGCAGTTCCGGACGGAGCGTCTATTTTTTTATTATGGTGCTTTTCGATGATTTCAATGTCGAAGTCTTCTGCGAGCGTTTTTGCCATTTCTTTGACGAGCTGGTTCATCAGTGTGATGCCGAGGCTCAGGTTGCTGCTGTATAGTACTGGGATTTGCTGGGAAAGCTGGTGAATGATTATTTCTTCTTCGCTGTTAAATCCTGTGGTCGCGATAACAATTGGTGCCGGGCACTTTTTGAGATATTCGGCGATATTTTCCAGATTGTCCGGATGTGAAAAATCAATGAGGATGTCGAATTTTTCTTCCGGAAGCTGCTTGGCATTGGAAAATGCGAGCACTTGGCTGCTCTTTTGCAGTTCGGATTTCAGAAGTTTTCCCATTGCTCCGGTGCCGATTTGCAGAATTTTCATTTTTGTTTCCATATTTCTTTCATACTTTCTTTTAAAAGAAGGCGGCCAGTTCGCGGATGATTTTTTCCTGCACAGCTGGGGAAGCTTCGTCAAGCGGAAGCCGCAGCGGCCCGACATTGTGGCCGAGCTGATTCATGGCAAATTTAACCGGAATCGGATTTGTCTCGAGAAATAAACTGTGAATCAGCGGGAGATATTTCTGCTGCAGGGCAAGCGCGTGTTTCGGATTGTCCGCAAAGGAAGTGACAAGCTCTTGAACTTCAGAAGGCATGATATTTGCCAGAACACTGATAACGCCTGAGGCACCCAGGCTAAGCAGGGGAACAATCATATCATCATTTCCGCTGTACATGGCAAAATCATCCGAAAGGTAAGGGCTGACGGCAACCGCGTAGCCGATATCGCCTGAAGCCTCTTTGAGAGCTGCAATATGCGGATGTACAGACAACTCGCGGACAATGTTGACGGGGAGCACAACACCTGTGCGGCTGGGAACGTTGTACATAATAATCGGCGTGTCTGTGCTGTCGGCAATTGCGGTGAAGTGCTTGTACAGCCCAGAGTCATTGCTTTTATTGTAGTAGGGGGTTATGACAAGCAGGCTGTCCGCGCCTAGCTCGGTGAATGTCTGTGCCAGCAGGCAGGCTTTTCGCGTGTCATTGCTTCCTGCGCCGACGTTCACGTGAATACGCCCATTTGCCAGTTGGATGACTTTTTTGACAATTTGTTTCTGTTCGTCAAAATCAATTGTTGGGCTTTCCCCTGTTGTTCCTAAAATTGAAATGGCAGCTGTCTGATGCTCAATGTGAAATTCGACCAGCTCAGCCAGTTTTTCAAAATTGATGCTGCCGTCGTTGTGAAAGGGAGTGACCAGTGCGGCGATGGAGCCTTTAATGGGCATTTTAACAGATGTTTTAGTCATTAACGATAACCTCGCTTTCAAATTCAAATTCCGAAGAACCTGTCATGAAAATTTCATTCTCTCTGTTTTCAATCAGGAGTTCTCCCCGATCAAGATGGACATGCAGCGTGTTATCGGCGAGCTGCAGTTTTTGAGCAATCACAGCGCTGGCGCAGCATCCCGTACCGCAGGCCAGTGTCCAGCCGACTCCGCGCTCAAAAGTTCGAACAGACAGATTCTCGCGGTCAATGAGCTGGACAAAATTAACATTGGTTTTCTCAAGAAATAAAGGATAGTTGCAGATTTGTTCTCCGAGCCCAGAATTCAGCATGTCGGCGGCATTGTCAACGAAGACCACTGTGTGGATAGTTCCCATAAAAAGTGTATAAATATCAACAGTCAGGCCTGCGATGTCAAGCCGGTGATGCCCGCTGTCCTTGACAGCCATCTTCGTTGAGCCGTCGGCGATACGGGCTGTTCCCATGTCAACGCGGACGAGACAAGGCGCCTCGTGTAAAATCTCAACTTTCATAACTCCGGCCAGTGTTTTCACGGGAAATTTGACCGTCTGAGCGGAGATTATCCCCAAATCGCGCACATATTGGGCAAAACAGCGAATGCCGTTGCCGCACATCGGCGCTCTGGAGCCGTCACGGTTGTAAAAAATCATCTCGAGCGACTCTTCGCTCAATGTCTCTTTGACTGCAATCAAACCGTCCGTATCAAATCGATTGCAAAGCTGCTGAGCGAGTTGACTGTAGTCAAGCGCTTCATAAAAGGGTAAAATCACAAAATCATTGCCGCAGCCATTATATTTTCGAATATTTATCTTCACGTTCAATAAACCTCATTTTCCAGCAGCTGTTCAAGAGTTTGCCGCTTGACCACTTCCGTGATTTTGCCGTCTTTCAGGAAAACAACCCCAGGAATCACGTTCCGGTTGTAGTTGCTGGCCATCGAGTAGCCGTAGGCCCCAGTCCCATAGACCACCAGAATGTCACCCCTTTCAGGCTTGGGCAATTCCGCATTTTCAATCAGAATATCAGCCGACTCGCAGTATTTACCAGCAATACTGAAACGCTCCGTTTTTCTCTCGCCGAGACGCAGTGCCAGGTCGCAGTCATACTTTGCCTGATAAAGACTAGGACGGATATTATCGCCCATCCCGCCGTCCACGAAGAGATAGTTTTTATTCGGCGTGACCTTCTGGTAGCCGATTTTGTAGAGGGTCAAGCCTGCCTCGGCCACGAGACTTCGTCCAGGCTCAATCATCAGCGCTTTCAAACGGACATTTTTCTCAGCCATGCATTTCTCCACATGATGAATCAGCTGCCGCAGCACTTGGTCAATCGGCAAAGGCTTATCCTCCTGTGTATAACGAACCCCAAAACCGCCGCCGATATTTAAAGCCAAAGGCTCATCCTGTTCGCTCTGTTCGCTCAAATCATGCAGAAAATCTGTTAATTTCTCAATAGCAGCAAACCAGGCCGTCAGCTCAAAAATCTGAGAACCGATATGAGAGTGGAGGCCCTCCAAAACAAGGAAGGGATGTGTTTCAATCATCTTCAGACAGTCTTTCAGCTCCTGACTCTCAATGCCCATGCCGAATTTTGAATCCACATGGCTTGTGATGACATACTGGTGCGTATGGGCTTCAATCCCGACATTCAGACGCAGCAGGATTTGAAGCGGACGTTTTACTAAACTTGCAAGCTCGGAGACAACTTCCAGCTCCATCTTATTGTCAACGACAATATGGCTGATTTTGACATTCAGTATGGCAAAAAGCAGCTCCTCAGGCGACTTATTATTCCCGTGAAAATAAATATTTTCAAGCGGCATGCGAGACTTGGAAGCCGCATAAAGCTCGCCCTGGCTGACGACATCCAGCCCCAGACCAGCATCTGCTATGAGATTCAGCAAAGCCACGGCCTGAAAAGCTTTTGAGGCATATAAAATCTTTGTCGCAAATTTTTCAGACTGAAAATTCTCTCTAAAGACTTGAAGATTTTCTTCAATGACTTCCTGATTGTAGACGTAGAGCGGCGTCGGATATCTTTTCAGTAAGTCGCTGACTTTGACATTCGCAATTTCCAGTTCCATTAATCAACCTTTCGAATAACGTTTGACAATGAACAAAACAGCGCTCATTGCAGGAATAAGCGCTGTTGATGATTTATCGGCGGAACACAATGAGCCCCCGATAATTAGCGCCAGACAAGAGTCCGAGTAACATAGGTTTTTCCTATGTTCCCACGATAATAAGATGCCTCTTTTTTATCGTTCGGCAATGGTTACCTTTCAGACCTGCTCAGCGGATGCCTCCTAACAAGTCATACTCATTTGCATTGCTACCTCTAATTGTAGTTAATTATTAGTTATCTAAATTTTACTTATTTTACTACAATTTTTTTACTTTGTAAACTAAAATATGTTAAAATGAAGATAAAAATTTATTATTAATGAATAAGAAGAAAAAATCATGGATTTATCACATAAATTTAACCGGCAGCTCTCAAAAATTACCGTCTCGCTGATTCGGCAGTTTGAGCAAAAAATCTCACAAATTCCTGATATCCTCAAGCTCACCCTGGGAGAGCCGGATTTTGCCACTCCAGAGCACATCAAACAGGCGGCAATCGCCGCGATTAATGCAAATCAGAGTCATTATACAGGACTGCGCGGTTTACCGCAATTGCGCCAGGCAGCTAGCCGGATGTTGGCAGAAAAATATAAGCTGCATTACTCTCCAGAAACAGAAATCCTGACAACCGTTGGTGTGAGTGAAGGAATTGCTGCTTGCCTGCTGTCTGTGTTAAATCCGGGGGACAAAGTACTTATTCCGGCGCCGGCTTATCCTGGATATGCACCGGTCGTCAATATTGCCGGAGGCGAGGTCGTTGAGATTGACACGAGTTCTGAACAGTTTGTCCTGAATCCTGAAAAACTGTCGGCTGTACTGAGTGAGTCTGAAAATGTCAAGGCGCTGATTCTTAACTCGCCAGGCAACCCGACAGGGATTGTTTATACGCGGGAACAGCTCCAGGCACTTGCTGAAATACTCAAAAACCGGGACATTTTTGTCCTCTCTGACGAAGTTTATTCTGAGATAAATTATACAAATCAGCCGCATACGTCCATTGCTGAATTTTTGCCCGAGCAGACCTTTGTATTGAACGGCTTGTCCAAATCACATGCGATGACCGGCTGGCGCTTGGGCTTCGTTTTTGCCCGGAAAAATCTGATTGACCAAGTCGAAAAAACGCATCAGTACTTGGTTACATCGGCCTCAACTCAATCTCAATGGGCAGGAGTAGAAGCACTTGTCAATGGGGAAAATGACATTCAAGCGATGCTTGTACAATATCGCAAACGCCGTGATTATCTGCTCGAAAAAATGACCGGCTTCGGTTTTGAAATCATTGGGCCCTCTGGCGCTTTTTACCTTTTCGCCAAAATTCCTGAAGCCTATAACCAGAATTCCTTTGAATTTCTTTATGACTTCGCCATGAAAAAGCGGGTTGCCTTTATTCCCGGAGACGCCTTCGGTCAGTACGGTAAAGGATATGTGCGGATTTCTTATGCCGCTTCAATGGAGGTGATTGAGACTGCGATGACGCGTCTAGGCGAGTATTTGCAGGAGATGCGGAAATCTGAGCGGATTGTTTAAAACCCATAAGCCAACTTTCTGCTATAATTAAAATAATGCAACTGACAGATTCGATACAATACATGAAAGGCGTCGGCCCCAAGTCCTTCGAGAATTACCGGAAATTGGGGATTTCAACCGTGCAGGATTTACTGCTTTATTTTCCATTTCGCTACGAAGACGTGGCAGGCCGGCAGGTAATGGATTTGCTGGACAGTGAAAAAGCAACCGTTGTGGCTGAAATCGTGACGCCGGCTAATTTAGGATATTTCGGTGCGCATCGCTCACGCTTGACTTTTAAGGCCAAGCAAGGCGATGTGATTTTCGGCGTCTCATTTTTCAATCAGCCCTATTTGAAAGACAAAGTCGAAGTCGGCCAGAC
Source organism: Lactovum odontotermitis (assembly GCF_054658595.1). NCBI lineage: Bacteria > Bacillati > Bacillota > Bacilli > Lactobacillales > Streptococcaceae > Lactovum > Lactovum odontotermitis. The sequence goes on along the minus strand of NZ_BAAGGQ010000006.1, from coordinate 35,349 downwards.
CGTGGCACTGTATGGCAAATGGGAAGCTAAAAGACAGCAGCTGCTCGGCATGAAAATTCTTTCAACGGTCGAGGGCGAAAATGGCGAAGCGACAACAGATGCGGACTTTCAGCCGATTTATCATGTCATGCAGGGCATCAAGCAGACAAGCCTGGTGAAGCTGATTCAGACAGCGTTTGACAGCGGCGCACTGGCTCTGCTGCCGGAAAATCTGCCCGAAGAATTAATTGAAAAATACCGGCTCATGCCGAGACAGCAAGCAGTCAGAGCTATGCACTTCCCGCTCGATTTGCAGGAGCACAAGCAGGCACTGCGCCGAATCAAGTTCGAAGAGCTCTTCATGTTCCAGCTGCGCCTCCAAGCGCTCAAACATCAGGAAAAATCAGGACGAGAGGGTTTACTGGTTCAGTTTGATGCCGAGAAAGTAGCGGCGAAGCAAGCAGAGCTGCCATTTGAACTCACTCAGGCCCAGCAAAGCGCTTTGCATGAAATTCTAGCAGACATGACAGCTCCGACGCACATGAATCGGCTGCTTCAGGGGGACGTCGGCTCAGGGAAAACAGTCGTCGCAGAGCTGGCAATGTATGCGGCGCAGACAGCCGGCTTCCAGTCAGCCCTAATGGTGCCGACAGAAATTCTGGCGCGCCAGCATTTCAACAATCTCGTGGGAATGTTCCCTGAGCTGCATGTTTCACTGCTCGTCAGCGGTTTAAAAGCCGCCGAGCGGCGTGAAATTCTGGAAGACCTTGCGAGCGGCTTTACCGATATGGTAGTGGGCACGCATGCGCTGATTCAGGATACCGTCGACTTTTACAAATTAGGGCTCGTCATTACAGATGAGCAGCACCGCTTCGGCGTTAATCAGCGTAAGGTGCTGCGTGAAAAAGGACAGAACCCTGATGTCCTCATGATGACTGCCACGCCGATTCCGCGGACGCTTGCCATCACAGCCTTCGGCGACATGGACGTGTCAATCATCAATGAGCTCCCAGCCGGCCGTAAGCCGATTACAACGCGCTGGGTCAAGCACCAGCAGTTTAATGAGGTTCTCAAATGGGTGAGGTCGGAGATTCTTCAGAAGAAATCGCAAGTCTACGTGATTTCACCGCTCATTGAAGAGTCTGAGGCACTTGACCTGAAAAACGCCGTGGCACTTTATGAAGAGCTTTCAGACTATTTCAAATCGGACGCGCGCATTGGTCTTCTGCATGGTCAAATGAAAAACGATGAAAAAGAAGAGCGTATGGCCATGTTCAAAGCCGGAAAGCTTGATTTGCTGGTCTCAACCACAGTGATTGAAGTCGGCGTGGACGTGCCGAATGCCACAATTATGATTATCATGGATGCAGACCGCTTCGGCCTGTCCCAGCTTCATCAGCTGCGCGGGCGTGTCGGGCGCGGCGAGAAGAAATCTTACTGTATTCTAGTGGCCAATCCCAAGTCTGAATCAGGCCGGCAGCGCATGCAGATTATGGTTGACACGACAGACGGCTTCAAGCTGGCTGAAGAAGACTTGAAAATGCGCGGCTCCGGTGAAATCTTCGGCGTACGGCAGTCCGGTATTCCGGAGTTTGCCGTGGCGGATATTGTCAACGATTATAACATTCTCGAAGTGGCGCGTCAGGAGGCTGTGAGAATTTTTTCCGATGAGGATGGACGATATGAGACTTACTTGGAGAAATTTGATTTTGCCGATAGTGAATTTGACTGAATCAAGATGTAACGTTTCAGCGAGATTTAGCAGTATTTTTGCTAGTCTCGCTGATTTTAATTTTACATTTTTGCCCAGAATGACAAAAATTTAATAATTTCTCTTGACAAAGCGTTTTCAATGTGATACATTATAAATGTAATCGTTTCCAAATATTAAAAATGTTCATAGAGAGAAAGGACGAACAAAATGGAAAAAGCAATTAATGTCAATTCTGAGATTGGAAAATTGAAAACAGTTCTTCTTCACCGGCCAGGTGCAGAAGTTGAAAACATCACGCCTGATTCAATGGAGCGTTTACTCTTTGATGACATCCCGTTCTTGAAAATTGCGCAGAAAGAGCATGATTTCTTTGCCCAAGTGCTGCGCGACACGGGGACGGAAGTGCTTTACATTGAGCAGCTCGCAGCTGAGGCGCTTGATACTTCTACACTGGTGCGTGCCGGCTTCACGCGACGATACCTGGAAGAGCACGGTTTCCAGCACGGCAAGACTTTCGAGGCGCTGACAGAGTATTTGAATTCTTTCACAACAAAGGACTTTGTGGACAAAATCTATGCAGGTGTGCGTAAAAGTGAAGTTGATATTCCGCATGAAACCTTGTCAGACATGGCCGGAAGTGATGCAGAGTCTCTCTTCTACATGGACCCGCTGCCGAATGCCTATTTCACGCGTGACCCGCAGGCTTCAATGGGTGTGGGGATGACGGTCAACCGCATGACATTTGCGGCACGTCAGCCGGAGTCGCTTCTGACAGAATATGTGCTCAATCATCATCCGCGTTATGCGGACAAGGTGCCGGTCTGGCGCAGCCGTAATCACACGACGCGCATTGAGGGCGGCGACGAGCTGATTCTCAGCAAGAATGTCGTGGCCATTGGGGTTTCACAGCGTACCTCCAGCAAGTCCATTCAGCAGCTGGCGAAAGAATTGTTCAAGAATCCTCTGTCGACCTTTGACACAGTGTTGGCAGTTGAAATTCCGCATAATCATGCAATGATGCATTTGGACACGGTGTTTACAATGATTAACCATGACCAGTTCACAGTCTTCCCAGGAATTTTCCACGGCGACGGCTCAATTAATACCTTCATTTTGAAACCCGGCAAGGACGGTGAAATCGTGATTGAGCATTTGACGGACCTTGAGAAAGCCCTGAAGAAAGTGCTGAATCTGACCGAGCTTGACCTCATTGAATGCGGCGGCGGCGATGCTATTGCAGCACCTCGTGAGCAATGGAATGACGGCTCAAACACACTGGCCATCGCGCCTGGCGAAATCGTGACTTATGACCGGAACTATGTGACCGTTGATTTGCTCAAAAAACACGGCATTAAAGTGCATGAAATTCTCTCATCCGAGCTGGCTCGAGGCCGCGGCGGCGCACGCTGCATGTCACAGCCGCTCTGGCGTGAAGATTTGTAAGATTTAGCAAGTGATAGTAATTCGTTGCATATTATTGCAAATCTGGTATAATTAAAAAACAAAAAAACAAAAAAACAAAAAAACAAAAAAACAAAAAAACAAAAAAACAAAAAAATAAACAAAGGATACTCAGACAACAATTATGGAAACAGCAAAAGTTAATTCAGTATTTCAAGGCCGCAGCTTCTTAGCGGAAAAAGACTTCACACCCGCAGAAATCAACTACCTGGTAGATTTCGGCATTCATCTTAAAGCGTTGAAGAAAAATCACATTCCGCATAAATACCTTGAGGGCCGCAACATTGCCCTGCTCTTTGCAAAGACTTCAACGCGTACGCGCGCGGCTTTCACGACTGCTTCAATTGACCTGGGCGCACATCCTGAATATCTCGGTAAAGACGATATTCAGCTGGGCATCAAAGAATCAACAGAAGACACTGCAAAAGTTCTCGGCTCAATGTTTGACGCGATTGAGCGCCGCGGCTTTTCACAGCAGGAAGTCGAAGACCTGGCGAAATTCTCCGGCGTGCCGGTGTGGAATGGCCTGACAGATGAATGGCATCCGACTCAGATGATTGCTGACTTCATGACGGTCAAAGAGAATTTCGGGCATCTGAAAGGTCTCACACTGGTTTACGTTGGCGACGGTCGTAACAATATGGCCAATAGCCTGATTGTGACTGGATCTATGCTTGGTGTAAATGTACATATCGTCGCACCGGATTCTCTCCACCCGACAAAAGAAGTGATGGACATTGCCGAAGGCTTCGCAGCGAAATCAGGCGCAAAACCGCTGGCAACAAGCAACATTGAAGAGGGCGTAAAAGGCGCCAACATCATCTATTCTGATGTTTGGGTTTCAATGGGCGAGAGCAACTGGGAAGAGCGCGTGAAGCTGCTCACGCCTTACCGCGTCACGATGGACATGCTGAAAATGACCGGCAATACTGAAAATGGTCAACTTATATTTATGCACTGTCTGCCTGCCTTTCATGACACAAATACAGAGTACGGCCAGGAAATCTTTGAGAAATACGGCCTGACGGAGATGGAAGTGACCGACGAAGTTTTCCGCTCAAAATATGCGCGTCAATTTGAAGAGGCGGAGAACCGCATGCACTCTATCAAAGCCATCATGGCGGCGACACTAGGTAATCTCTTTATCCCGTCAGTCCCTCAAGACTGGGATTAAACAAGATGTGAAGCACGCCCGCTTTGAAGCGTAGAAAATTACCCCTAAAGGGGAAAGCGACCTCTAAACCGCTAAAGCGGTAAGAGTCTGCTTAGGAAATCGCGGTTCTGCCGCCAGGCAGGTTCCGATTTATCTAATCTTCTAGCTTCTGGCGTGATGCGACTCGACTAGGCGCTTCAGCGCCGTAGCGAGAGTCGACAACAGCGTCCGTAGGACGCAGACAATTTCAGAAGCTTTAGCTTCTAGAAATTGCCAGAGCTTTAGCTCTGTGTGAACTCAGTTAATAAGATGTGAAGAGGCTGTCAAACCCGGCAGCCTTTCCATTCAAAGGAAAAAAATATGGAAGAAAACAAAAAAGGTATTGGACTCGGTGCCCTGATTGCGCTAATCGTCTCAGGCGCCATCGGCGGCGGCGTATTCAACCTCGCCAACGACCTGGCAGGCGGCGCAACACCTGGCGCAGTCATGGTTTCATGGGTAATTGTCGGCATCGGCATTCTGCTTTTAGTTCTGTCTTTCAATCACTTGATTGTCAACAAGCCGGAACTATCAGGCGTGTCCGATTATGCGCGCGCAGGCTTCGGCGACCTGGTCGGCTTCATCTCCGGCTGGGGCTACTGGCTCTCGGGCTGGTTCGGCAACATTGCCTTCGCCGTGCTCCTGATGACCTCGGTGGACTTCTTTTTCCCGGGAACATTTGCCAACAAAAACGGCTCCTTGACATTTTTGTCCATCATCGTCGTTTCGCTCGTCATGTGGGGCCTGACGCTGCTAGTCTCCCGCGGCATTGAAAGTGCCGCCGTCATCAACGCCATCGTCCTGATTGCCAAGCTGATTCCCCTCCTGATTTTCGTGATTGCAGCGGTCATCTCCTTCAAAGCAGGCATCTTTACCGAGCATTTCTGGGAAAATGTTACCGCGAATGCAGACATGACGAAATTTAGTTTCTCTGCCATGACGAGTTCAGGCTTCCTGGACCAGTTCTCAAGCTCGCTGATGGTCATGATATGGGTCTTTGTAGGTATTGAGGGCGCTGCAATGATGGGAGACCGCGCCAAGAAAAAATCCGACGCCGGGAAAGCGACAATCCTTGGGTTAATTAGTTTACTCGTCATCTACGTCTTGCTGTCCATCCTGCCTTACGGCTTTATGAACCAGGAAACGCTGGCGAATGTTGCCACACCTGGTCTCATTAACATACTGAACGCCATGGTCGGCGGCTGGGGCGGCTCGCTCATGGCCATCGGACTCATCATTTCCCTGCTCGGTGCCTGGCTGTCCTGGACCATGCTGCCGATAGAGTCCACCTCGCAGCTGGCAGAGCAGAAACTCCTGCCGAAATGGTTCGGCAAACTGAACAAGAACAACTCACCATCCAACGCCCTGTTACTGACGGCTGTCCTGATGCAGGTCTTCATCATTATGACCTACTTCGCAGCCAATGCCTACAATGTTTTCGTCTATCTGTGCACGGCTGTTATCATGATTTGCTACGCACTAGTCGGCTTTTATCTGATGAAAACCGGCATTCAAGAGCACAAAACAGCAAATATCGTGATTGGCTTGCTGGCAGGCGCTTTCCAAATTTACGCGCTTTGGTTGTCAGGCTGGATTTTTACCTGGGCAGCAACGATTATCTACGTCATCGGTTTTGCTTTCTTCATGATTGCCAAAACTGAGAACGGCAAACGTGTCAGCACTGGAAATATTACGGCGTCCTCTGTCATTATTGTGCTGGCAGTACTGGCTGACATTGATTTACTGATGGGCTGGGGCGGTGACTTTGACATCCGCAGCGGCCTAGGCATTGACGCCTCAAGTATGGTCGTCGTGTACCTGCTGACTGCCATCCTGATTGTTGGCATCATTGCCTTCATTTACAGCGTCATCAAAAACAGAGCAATAAAAGAAGATGTGAAACACGCCCGCTATGAAGCGTAGAAATTTACCCCTAAAGGGGAAAGCGACCTCTAAACCGCTAAAGCGGTAAGAGTCTGCTTAGGAAATCGTGGTTCTTCCCGCAGGGCAGGTTCCGATTTATCTAATTTCCCCCACGGCGGTGGGGAAAGCGACTTCTATGCGCTAAAGCGCTAAGAATCTGCTTACTAGCTTCAGGCGTGTTGCCTTTTTCTCACTTGCTTTAGCAAGTAGAGAAAACGGACATTCGGAGCCGCAAAGCGGCGTAGATGAACTCAATTAAGAACAAATAAAAAGAAGAAAGGTGTTTAAAAATGGTTAGACGTATAGTTGTTGCCCTCGGCGGCAATGCAATTCTGACGGATAATCCGACTGCCAAGGCTCAGCAGAATGCGCTGGAAAAAACAGCCGAGCAGCTGATTCCGCTCATTAAAGATAATAATGTAGAAATAGTTGTCACACATGGTAACGGCCCGCAGGTCGGAAATCTGCTCCTGCAGCAGCTGGAGGCAGATTCAGCAAAGAATCCTGCAATGCCGCTGGACACTGCCGTTGCCATGACTCAGGGAGAAATCGGCTACTGGATGATGCAGGCTTTTACTAAAGCGCTGAATAAAGTCGGCATGGGACAAGTCGCTGTGCTGCCCGTTGTGACACGTGCGCTTGTAGATAAAAATGACCCGGCTTTTGAGAAGCCAACCAAGCCAATCGGTCCATTCTATGATGAAGCCGGCATGGCTGAGATGCAGAAGCAGTACCCGAATTGGACTTTCGTAGAAGACGCCGGACGCGGTTACCGCCGTGTCGTGCCGTCACCAAAACCAAGCCGCTTTGTTGAAGCAAAAGCTCTGGCAGCGATGCCTTCCATGACTGTTCTGCCGATTGTTTCAGGCGGCGGCGGCGTGCCGGTGGTGAAGAGCGCAGACGGTTATGAGGGTGTGGAAGCCGTGATTGACAAAGACTTTTCAGCTGCCAAACTGGCAGAACTGGTCGAAGCAGACGACCTTCTGATTTTGACTGCTGTTGACAATGTCTATGTCAACTTCAACAAGCCGGAGCAGAAGAAGCTCGAAATCGTGACGGTGACTGAAATGAACGACTACATCAGCGAAGACCAGTTCGCAGCAGGCTCAATGCTGCCGAAGGTTCAGGCGGCTCTGTCATTTGTGTCACGCACCGGACATCCTGCGACAATCACCTCGCTGGAGAACTTGCCTGATTTTCTGGCGAATGGCTCTGGTACACGCATCATGCCTTGATTTGTGAAAATGTCCTTGTCAATTCTGACAGGGACTTTGTTGTTTTTGTGGGAATTTTTATACAGAGAGTGAAAGGATATAAATGAATTTAGTACAATTTGGTTGTGAAGACTGGCTGAACAAATGGGAAAAATCTGCTCAGATTGACATTGCTCAGTCGACTATTTCTTCGCTGACTTTGGACGAAATCCTCAGTTTTGAACAAGATAACGGCGAAGCTTTTTTAGAAAAAATAAAGAAGGAAACCTTCTCCTACGGCTGGATTGAGGGCTCCCCGGAGTTTAAGGGCGAGGTCGCGAAACTGTACAAAAGTGTCAAAACTGACAATATTTTGTCGACGAATGGCGCGACCGGTGCAAATTTCATGGCTATTTTGGGGCTGATTGGGCCTGGCGACCATGTGATTGCGGAGTGGCCGACCTACCAGCAGCTCTATGACTGGCCGAGGACGCTCGGCGCTGAGGTGGACAACTGGCAGGTTTATGAGGAGGACGGCTGGTATCCGCGGCTGGACGAGCTGCGCGCGCTGGTCAGGCCGAACACGAAGCTGATTTGTATCAACAATGCCGCTCAGCCCACTGGTGCGATTCTGAACACGGCGTTTTTGGACGAAGTTGTGAAAATTGCCCGAGAAGTCGGCGCTTATATCTTGTCCGATGAAGTCTATCTGCCGCTGAATCCGGATGCCGATTACACACCTATTGCTGATTTGTACGAAAAGGGCATCTCGACCAACTCGATGTCTAAAACCTACTCTGTCCCTGGAATCCGCGTCGGATGGGTTGCTACGCCTGATGATGCGCTGGCTGATGAGCTGCGCAAAATTCGTGATTATACGATGATTTGTACAGGTGTCTTTGACGATGCCGTTGCCGCGCTGGTTTTGAAGCATAAAGATAAAGTCCTGGCGCGTGCGCGTGAGATTGTTTCGAACAACCTGTCCATTTTGAAGGACTGGGTGGCACATGAGCCGCTCGTGTCAATGATTTATCCGGACATGGTGTCTGTGAGTTTCGTCAAGTTTGAAGCGCTCGACCCGGCGCGTACTGAGGAGTTTGCGGTTAAACTGCTGCAGGAAAAGGGTGTGCTGATTATTCCCGGGAATCGCTTTGATATGCCTGGGCATGCGCGGATTGGTTATTGTACGGACGAAGCCACGCTGCGTGCGGGGCTTGAGCGTTTGTCGGAGTTTCTGCGGGAATTTGAGTGAGTAAATAGAAAAAGACAGATTGTACAAAAAACATTCTGTCTTTTTTAATTTCCATGATGCATTGAGTTTACTGCTGATTTTCGGACTTATGAGTTTTAGCGTTTTTAACCATCTCTTGAATCTTTGGAATCTCTTTTGAAATCGTATCTGCCAGAGAAGTGCAGCCACAAAAAAGTGCTATTTCATAACATTTTTTCATGACTTCAAGTGCAGAATCTTTCCCTTTTTGATACTCAAGATTTGCCGTAGCATATTTTAGCGTAAACTTTTCAAACATATAGTAATCATGAATTTTCAGACGGTTGAGATGATTAATAAAAGCTTCAGCTAATTTGAAATTTCCTCTTGACAGGCAGGAGTCAATAATGTTCAGCGTTGTTACAATGACTGCGTGCTCAACATTGTGAAGCTGCCCTGTGTCTTCCGTATGGGACAGCATTTGAGTGACCAAATCTCCAAAATCGTCATCATTGATGAAAACATTGACGCAATGGCCGAAAAGATGAATGTCGTATAATCCCCATTCCGAAAGATGCATAAGGTAATCCTTTAAAGAGGAGATATCACTAGATGGCATGACGTAATTCGTGTCTAATTCCTTAATGGTTGCTTCAATTCTCCATTTATCAATTTCGTATTTCTTTACATTCGGTGAACGTTTGATTTCATGCTCAATTTCAGACAATATAAACTTTAGTTTTTCGACGTTTTTGGTTAAAAGAGCCTCTGAGATGGTCGTACCATAAAGTAAAATGTCCTGTTTTAGTTTATTACGATTATAAGCGTCGTCATATTCTAAAAGTGTGACATTGATATTTTTCAGCATTTTATAGACTTTGTCAAAGCTAGGAATAGATTTGCCATTTTCAAAATTTGTGAGTGCTGTGTCGGTCATGACCTCTGCATCTGCTTCTGTTTTGGAAAAATTTTTCCATGAGCGCAAATCATGAAAAACTTGGCCAAATGTTTTATCTATTTTTTTGTCAGAATTCTCGTTTAAATCCATGTTTTCTCTCCTCTTATGCAAAGAATACTTCTAACGCGTGTTCTACCTTGAACAAGGGATAATCAATAGTATTAAGCATCAGGAGGATTTCTTGCAAAAAAGCTGAAACAAGAAAACTTTCCTACTTTGAATACACGGACGTGTAAGCCCTTGCAAAAGACGTAAAACAAACCTATAATGTTATTATACGAAAAATTAATAAGGTGTCAAGAGGAGGCTGTATGAAAAAGTACAAATCATCAATAACTGTCGCATTTGCTTTAGTGATTGTGTTGTACCTGATTGGTGGATTTTAGTTTTCTCTATAGAGAAAAGCGGGTGCTGAGAAGATTCGCCTCAGCACCCTAATCCTACAGGTATCTTTTAAGAGAATTTAAAGAGTTGACAAATTTTGTTGGCTCGTTAAATTATAAAATCTACGTAGATTAATGACGAAAGGTAAAGGCATTTATCTTTCAGAAAGAGAGGCAAAAAGTCATAACAAATGGACAATTAAATAAACCCCCTAGCAAACTTGTAATGGAAAGAGGAGGACGCGAAGATTAGGGCAGAAGTCCTGATTGTAGAGGGCGATTAAGATGCAAATCATTTTGATATTGATTTGTGAATAAAGAAAAAAAGGAAAAACAAAGATACCCAAAGCTATAGCAACGAGCGCTATAGCTTTGGGTATCTTTGGCACAGGATTCGCAGGAGCAAAGACAGTTGATGTAACAATCTTTAATCAGTTCAATCATATCCCAGGGCTCACTTCACAATGGCAATACGGCTATTGGAAAGACGGCGATTTGCCATATGAAGACCATTCAAACTTCCTTGTTGAGAATGCAGGAGTTGGTTCAATGGCACGTGTAACGAATGGTTTTGGATTGGACTCCGGTGACGTTTACAATGATTATGGCTGGGCTTATGCACACGTTAAAGATTCTGTTTTTGGTACTGAAGAATTCTATTCTTGGTACTATTACTTCTGATTGTTTGGTGTGCTGATACAAGTCCAGACTGTGTAGTAGCTCTTAACATAAAGATTACAGATTTTTTACTTATTTGATTTTAGGGTTGTATAAGCGAAAGGATTTATGGATAATTCTTGGCGTAGTTCCGAGAAAGCATATGTCAAGAATTATCTATATTTTTAAGTAATGGAAATCTGTTGAATTAAGAAAAAGTAGTCCGTATTTTAAATAGACATTTCTATTATTATGACACCTGGAAAAGCTTCAGAGGAAAGCTTTTAGAAAGTTGATTCAATGAAATTAAGAATAATTATCGTGGCAGTGGCAACCCTGTTCTTGAGCTTTGTTTTAGCTGGAAGCATGAAGGAGGTCGGCCAATCTATCTCTTATCCCGCGAATGCAATAATGAATGTCACTGCTTACACTGGTGAAAATAAGCCGGAAACTATCGAAAAGATTAACAATTTGGCTAAGCAGTCAAAAATTACGATTTATAAGGCTTTTGTGCCTGATTCTGGTGTGACTGAAACTGCCAAGTTTGGTTTGGAGGAAACAAATCTTGAAGATTTGCAGAACCATTCAATTATTGGGACTTATTTTTTAAGTAGTCAGGATAAACAATTTGTGCAGTCTATGATGGCGGATGGTAGTTTGAAAGTGGATTTTCAAACGATTAATGTTTCGATAATGCCGCTTGTTCTGTTGACACAAGGGGGACGTGCACCGAGCATTTGGGCCTTGTTTTTTATCTTCTTTATCTCAGTGTTCGCGGTTGAAATGAGCTTCATCAAACGGGGAATGATTTATCGAAGTTTAGGGAGATTTAAACACTATGTCTTGGTAAACTTATTTCAATACTTGGGAATGATACTGGCTCTGGATTTTATCATTGTCTTGTTTTTTTCTTTAACACAAGGTTCTGTTAGCGGTGTATTTTTCAAAGAATTTGTTTTGACGTTTGCATTGTCTGCTTTGATTTTGCTTTTATTGACATTTCTTGCGAATTTGCTTTTTACTTTAGTTGTCAAGACGAGTCACATTTCGAATATTTTGAAACACCAGTATGTCAACCGCTTAGGCTCTGTAATTTATCTTATCGGTATTCTTTTGTCAATTCTGATTTTCTCTCAGTCAGTTAATATGAGTCTGAAAACAGCGGGCCAGCTGTCGAGTTATAAGCAGCAGCTCTCCAGCTGGCAGGAAGTGAAAGGCTATGTGATTCCAAATGTTGAAACTGGTGTAGGTGCTCATGCAGATGTAAATGGAGTTATTGACCGTGATTATATGCTCGCCCAGACTCAGAGAGAACTTGCTTTCAATCAATCAATTGATGATGAGGACTTCATTTATTCCTCTCCATCGGCTTTTAATGCTGAAAAGGAAAACAGTTATAAGCAGGCTTTACAAGGAAATAAGGGAATTGTTAATAATGTTCAAACCGATAGCCAATTCACAGCTAATACACTTTATGTTTCCAGAGGATTCGTTCTTTTGAATCAAAAATTCTATCCTGAGAATTCTTATGGTGAAACAAACGCTGATAAGCTAATCACACTTTATGTGCCGAAATCTCTGGAAGGAAAAGTGGAAAGTATTGAGAATAATATCATTGCAGAAGAATTTGCTTTTGTAAGTATGGATTCATCACAATTTTATGTGAACATCATTCCTGATAATCAAAAAACTTTCTTGTTAAATTACGAGGCGATACAAGGAGGATTGGCAGGTGGTGCTTTGCCTCAGACTCAAGTCATGAAAAATAGAATTTTTGTGCAAATTAATTATCATTTGCTTCCCTCCTTTGCCACTGAACCACTTAGGGTTGTTGGAGGATACACCGACCCTTACGGGAGAGCAATGATTCGCCAAAGCGTTTTAATAGACAAACTAAAAGCTCAAGGTCTTCAAGAACAGGTTTTAAGTACAGATAATGTGAGTGCAGATGCAGCGCTCTTGGGCAAAAATGTTAACAGCCAGCTTCAGGGGGCACTCATGGTCATGGCTGCAACGATTATCTGCTCGGTCTTTGTTTTATGGGAATATTTGAAAAATCAGTATCAGCGCGCGTCAAAATCACTTGTCATTACGTATCTTTTTTCAGGCGACAGCAGGCGCCAAGAATTATTGCTTTTACTCCCTTTGGTAATAGGTGTGATTCTTGTGGCAATACTAAACAGTTTAATCACAGGAAGTCTAACCATTTTCGGATTTATCTTAATCTTGTACCTGCTTGAAATTCTGGTTGTGGTTTTGATTAATCAGCGACAGCTTAAGCAAAGACGTCTTCAGGTAATGAAGGATTCACTAGAATAGAGGGAAAAACAGATGATTACAGTAACAAATTTAACCAAGCGTTTCGGTCAGAAAACAGTTTATGAATCTCTTAACTTGGAGTTTGAAGCAGGCAAATCTTACGCCTTAATCGGGAAATCAGGTTCAGGGAAAACAACCCTGCTTAATAGTTTGGCGCGTCTTGAAAAGCCGACAAGCGGGACAGTTTCAGTTTCAGGAAAAGACATTTGGCGCATGTCGGAAAAGAATTTCTTCAGAAATCAGCTGGGTTATATCTTCCAGAATTATGCCTTGATTGATGATGACAGTGTTTCAAAGAACTTGGCCGTCGTTGAAAGCGACCGCTCGAAACAAGTCGAAGCACTCAAAAGAGTCGGCCTAGGGAAAGGTTATCTAGCGCAGAAAATCTATGGCTTATCCGGAGGTCAGGCACAGCGTGTGGCAATTGCCAGGCTCCTGCTGAAACGGGCTACGATTATTTTAGCTGATGAACCGACAGGGGCTTTGGATGCGCAAACAGGAGCTGAAATACGAGATGTTCTTCTAGGACTTGTTAATCCGAAAAATGTTCTGATTTTTGCCACGCATGACCCGGAAATTTATACTCGTGTGGATGAAGTGATTGACCTTTCTAGTTTAGTGGAAAGTCAATAAGAAATAAAGAGAAGATGAGAGAAAAAATGAACAGAAGGGTTGAAATTTTTAATATTACTCGGGAAGAATTTTTCAAGTATTTTTCCTTCACCTTTATCTGCTATGCGGTTCCTCTCATTGCAATAGGCCTTTCAAATTATCCCTATCTGGATGATACTTCACGCCGTGCCATGGGCTACACCGCTTTCGGCAACGATTATTCACGATGGGGGAGCGAATTCTTAGCTTGGATTTTACAGGGAAGCCGGCATCTGGTTGATACGGGACTGACTAATTTTATTGTGACGGCTTTAATCCTTGCTTTGTCAAGTGTCATACTAGTTTCAATAATATCGAAATTAGGTTATTTATCACTTTTTGTCTCCTTAATGATTGGATTAAATCCCTGGTCTTTGGGCTTGTTCTCTTTCAAATTTGATTCTCCGTTCATGGCGGTAAGTGTCTTAATGAGTATCATTCCCTTTTTATTCTGGGAGAAGCGGCAGTTTGCCGTGGTTTCCTTTTTCGCGCTTTTCCTTATGTACAATACTTATCAGGCGAGCTCGGGAATTTTCCTGGTGATTTTTCTGATAAAAATTTACAGGAGTTTAACACAGAGAATTGATGGGAAAAAGTTAAGAACGAATGTTTTAATGGGCGGTTTATCTTTTCTTCTTCCGACAATTGCCTACTTTGTCCAGCTGAAAGTTCTTCCAGTCGCCGCAGGTCACAGCAGCAATTCAATGTTGTCGCAGAATATTTTTCTTCAGCCGTTCACCAATGTCCGCCTGTTTTTGTCAGCATTCAAGTATAACAGTGCGAAGGTTTGGATTGCAGTTTTTGCAGTCTTATTAGTTGTTTTCGTCATAAAAGAAATCATTAATTCTGACAATAACTTAGCCTTTAGTTCACTTTATCTCGCTGTTTTCTTTGTTCTTGGAACGTTTCTTTCATTCGGCATCTATCTTTTTCTCCAGCAGCTGACCCCTGCTCTCAGGTACATTTATGGTCTTCCATTCTTTTTGGCCTGTTTGGCCATCATGTTGTTTGATAAGCAAGAAGAGAAGTGGCGTGCGCTAACTATCATCAACAGATTTGTTCCTGCACTTCTATCCTTTTTTATACTTCAATTCTCGTTTACCTATGCCGGAGTTCTGGAAAATCAGCGCGAGTCACTTCAATCACAGACAATGGGGCTAGCAAATTCTTTAGAAAAAGTTGATTTAAAAGGGGTAAAACTTTATTTTTCGGATTTCCTTTTTTCCGACTCAGCGACATTAAAAAATTCACAGAAGAATTACCCGATTTTGAACGGCGGCTACACACAACTTTTCCTTTCAAACACTCAGACCAGTCAGGAGCTGATTCGTCTTCAGATTATGCAGAATTTATACCAGAATGTTCAACCGGCAGAAACGATAAGCCAGGCTCAAGAGCAGACAGGCGAGTTTACTCAAGCCCAGGAACAGAACATCACAGATGGTAAAGCTGTAAAAGTTTTGGAAAATGACTGCTGGATTGTCTATACTTGTGAAAAAGAAGTTTATATTGTTGCCAAATAATAAGATATGAGAATCACGCCCGAAAGGAATGGAAAGGGATAGATAATACAGAATATTTGCAAAATTCACATTGACAAAAAATGAAAATGTTTTAAAATTGCATAAAATGAAGCGCTTGCATAAAAAGTGAAGTGAGTGGCGCGTGGTGAGGGGAAAACAATGGCAGTGAATAAGAGATACGGGGAAACTTTTTCTCGACTATGCAAAGCAAAAGAAATTACAATGGCAGAGATTGAGAGAAAAACAGGCATTGCAAAATCCACACTCTCAAGGTTTTTAAATGGCAAACAGAGTCTTACATTAGACCAGATAGATAAGGCCTTGGCGGTTATCCATATGGATTTATCCGAATTTGATTTATATGTTAATCACTTTTGGCATAATGATTATGAGCAGTATTTTGGAGAAATTAATAGAGCAGCTTTGGTATCAGATGACGTTGCTTTAAAAGCAATACATGACAAAGCAGCTCAAGAAGGTGAGCGAATGATTGCTCTTTCGGCTAAGGCTAGACTTAAAGGGCTGAATGAAGATGAGGCGCAGGAAATTAATACTTTCATCATGGGCATTGAGATTTTCACCTTTTATGAGCTTGCTGTTCTATCTGATACAATTTCAGAATTCTCGCCCAATATGATTCGCGGCACAATTCGTGATTTACAGGAAAATCACAAAAGACTACAAGAGCGTTCACGTTATCGTAATATCGTCTGCCGAATTGCCTGCCGGGCCTCAACAGCTTGCGTCAAATACGGGCAAAGCGCTCAACTAGAAGCTCATGAATCACTAAGTTTGGCTGAAAAATGCTGTCACGAAAGAGATATTTGTTCACGTCAGATTTATCGCTTTACGAAAGGTTATTATGATTTATTTTTTGGTCATGGTCCTGAACACAAGCAAGGCCGTGAAGAAATGGAAAAAGTAATTAAAGTTTTTGAATGGGAAGGCAGTAAACAGCTGGCGCAATATTATCAGAGAATTTATGATGAAAACGTGACAAATGCAAAATTTCCGCTCTATTTTAAAGAATGGTTGAAATGAAGTTCCTGTGTGGAACTTTTTTGGCGCTTTGAAAAATCGGGGTTATAATAAAAATGTAGGAATAATTTATAAATTCAATTGACGAGTGTCATGAAACTCATTAAGAAAAAGACCGAATAATCTACACAGTGTCTATCAAACGAGAAAGATGGTGATGAATGAAAATCCGAAAATATAACGACATCGTAACCTAATTAACAAAAATCAGATTGTGAGCGAAATTCTCACAGGAAAAGAGTAAACAATGAAAATCTTGAAAAGGAAAAAATTTAAATTCACATTAATGTCTGTAACAATACTCACTAGTGCTTTGTTATTTACGAATGTGTCACAATCCAAAGTTTTCGCTGAAGCACCTGCAGGGGACATGGTGAAATCTCAGTCTAACTATCTTGCTGGTGTGCTTCAGCCGGGGGAGAGTTATATAAATGACGGCGGACCACAAGTTTCTTCAGAAGAAGAACGAGAGCTGCATACAAATGGTCCTTTACAGCCAAGGACAAGGGCAGCCACAATTACTTCATCATACACAATTTCTCAGGCACTTGACTGGCTGAACAGTAAAGTGGGGCAATCAATTGAAACAGACGGTGCACCGCCTGACGACCCTATCCAATGTGTTGATTTGGCTCGAGCTTACTCACAACAGCTCGGTTTTCCAGTGACTTATGGGAATGCTTCCGATTATGCATACTATGACTATTCTGGTTTTACAAGCCTGCCTGGGACAATGCCTGAGCCTGGTGATATCGTTGTTTGGACAGGAGGTTTTGAAGGCTATGGGCATGTTGGAGTCGCAACAGCAAGAGCTGGAAACACCTTTGTCGATTTGGAACAAAATGTTAATGGTAGTAAAACGGTTCAACCCTATTCAAGAACAACGGCTGGTTTTTCTGGTCTGACTTTTTGGGGAGTTCTACGCCCGTCTTTAAGGATTCAGGCTACTGTTGTTCCTACAGTAAACAATGCTGTTTACCGCTTGTATAATCCTGGAAATGGTGACCATTACTATACAGCAAGTCAATATGAGGCCCAGAGTATTGTAAATTCGGGCTGGCAATATGATGGAATTGCATTTTATAAATCAACCTCAGGTGGTACACCAATTTATGTACTCTACAATCCAAATAGCGGAGAACATTTTCTCACTGGAAGCTCCTTTGAAGCAAATAGCCTAGCTGCATCTGGCTGGAACAATCAGGGAATATCGTGGACTGCACCAAGTTCTGGAGCCCCCGTTTATCGTCTTTATAATCCGCAAGGTTTCCATTTCTGGACAACAAGTGCATATGAAAAAAATTCACTCGTTGCTGCTGGTTGGAGCTATGAAGGAGTTGCTTTTTACGGTTAAAAGACATGACTCAATGACCTTTCAGTATTTATGGAATAAAAAAACTTTTTACAATATTTTTTATTTCATATATAGCGGGATAGTGGAGAAGTAAAAAACAATGAAAAAATCAAAATTAACGACAAGCTTGGCACTCTCAGTATTTGTTTTGGGAGCAGCCGTTCCTGTTCAGGCAGACACCCGAGGCGCACCGAAAGACGAAGTCCCAGTTTATCGCCTCTACAATAAAAACACTGGCGAGCATTTCTACACGCCGAGTGCTTATGAGTTGATTAGTCTTCAGAAAGCAGGCTGGACATCTGAAGGCATCGGCTGGTATGCGCCTCAAACTGGCGAGCCGGTTTATCGAATCTACAATCCTAACGCCAAAGGCGGTGACCATTACTACACAAAGAGTAAGTTCGAAGCTGAGCACAATGTTTCATTGGGCTGGAAGTGGGATAACGATGGAAAACCTGCCTTTTACTCAGGCGGAGATGTTGCAAATTTCGTCGCTTATAATCCAAACGCCGATTCAGGTGCGCACAATTATACAACAGACATGAACGAGCAGAATAACCTGTTAAATCTAGGCTGGAAATACAGCAGTATTGCCTGGAAAGCCCTTAAAATCGGAACGAACAAAATTAATCTGGACCAGATTTATAACCAGGATTTGACAACGATTCAGGGACTCTGGAAAAATAGTGAGAGCCGAACCTTAGAAGTAATCGGTAATCAGTTCATACTGAACGGAAAAGACATGAATGATGGACTTGTAGTGAATATGTGGGACACGGCAAGTAAAAAAGACGGTTATGTCGGTTTTACACTTAGAGGAGAAGTTGCTGGTGCGGCGATGATGATACTTTCTCCAGGTACAAGCGCAGGGCCTAATGATACGAGTGATTTGAGCCAGCCAAGGATTTACATTGGTCAATCAAATTATTTAACAAGTTACTTTTATAAAGTGGGAAGCTAGGTAACCTTTCGCCAAGTTGTAGGCACTCGTCTTCAGGAAGAGTGAGATGAGAGGCACAAGTGCCCCCCTAAAAGCCAGTTCTAGCAGGTAATACCTTAGAACAAATATTTCATAATTAAATACAATCATGGAGGAAAATATGAAGATTAATATCTCAGGCGCCTGGGATGAGGAAACTTGGTAAGCCCATGAATACTTTGAAAAAAGTGACTTCTTCTTACTTCTTTGGGCGGGTTTTAGCAACCCGCTCTTTCTGGATAGTAGAAGCCTTTCTGATTGCTGTGATGGCTGCAGATTTCTTTCGGCAGATTAACAGGGGGGATGTTTTATCTGGTTATGCCTCCACCTTTCTTGCCGGCTGGATTTCATTTAGTGGACATCTTACTTGGGTTGTTGTTTTGCTTGTTTTACCAATTTATCTTTATGGTGCTGTTGTCAAAAACTTTATTGAAGACCAGAAATCTGGTGAGCAGCTCCTTGTTATTAGTCGTATCGGTCGTTCTCGCTATATTCTAAAAACCTATGGTTCGACTTTTATTTTTGGTTTTGTGGTTCTCTTTTTTCCGCTCTTGACCAATCTGCTTCTCGTCAAACTGACTTTACCCTTTTTACCGAATAATATGATAAGGACTTTTTGGGAAGCCTTTGGTAATACGGTGGGAATGGTCAAGAAAGAGGAGGATATGCAGTTTGTTGTCTGGCAAATGGCGCATGGCGGACTTGCCTGGCTCTTATACAATACTTTGGCGGGTATTTTTTCCGGACTTGTGGCTGTGAGTATGATGACACTTGCACGTTTCTTTAGAAAGTCGTATCAAGTCTTAAGTTTGTCGATTCTCCTATATTATCTGGGGGTGAGTTACAAGGATAATATTTTGGCAAGTAAAGGTATACATCCTTTATTACCCGTCCTTTTTTCAGATTGGTGGCACAATATCGCTTTGGTTTTTGGAGTTTTGCTGGCTTTTAATCTGGTTATGCACTGGTATTTATCGGGAGAGGAGGAGCTGATTGAGGCTTAAACAATCTTTGCTTACAGTTGCGCTTGTCCTTGCGCTAGCTGTTTTATTGCTTTTGTCAACGCGTTTTTATGTGACGGATTCGGAGGATTTTTTGCGTATAGAGCTTAGTTCTCACGGTATATTTGACATTAATAGCTGGCTGATAAGATGGGTTCCTCTTTATCTGATTTATGATTTATTGAGTGAAGAAATGAACATTCAGACTTTGATTCGACAGAAGTCAAAGCGGCAGATTCTTCTAAAGGCGCTTAGACGCAAGTTCGTTTCTTCAGGTTTTATAAGTTTGGGAATTTTTTCCTATTTTGTACTTAGAATTGCGTTTTTGACAGGGGAAATAAAACTTTGGCTGATTGTTCTTGTTTTTCTGGTACTTTTGATGAACTGGTTTTTGGTTTTGCTTTTCTTATTTTTAAGTGAGCTTCTCCAGCTTTTTAGACTTAATCGAGTTTTAGCCAACTTTGGTCTTTGGTTTATCGCTTTAGTTTATTGCCTTGCTTTTAGACAGAAGCTGCCTTTTACAAGTGATATTTTTGAAGTCTTTATCAGGAGAATGGTACTTCAAGTACCAGGGGTGGAGATTCTTCAGTATCTTGCTTTGCTCGCAGGGCTTACATTGGTAATCCTCTATTATAGTGACCGGGTGGAGTGCTATGATTAACCGTAACTTTAGACTAATTCTCTTTTTTCTCTGCTTATTTTTGTTTTATCTCTTTTACCAGCAGTTAGGTCAGTCTCCTTTCCTGCTCAAAAAGCCTTTGATACTTGAATTATCGCAAAAAATCATGGTTTTTGTTTGTAAAATGTCTCCATTTCTTTGGCTGAGCGGGCAGGGGCTGCAGTTGGAACGACGAGTTTCTCAAATCGTTCGCTATCAGTCTCGGCTCAGTTACTGGCTTAGAAGTTTGATATTGTTGGATTGCAAGTTTTTGATTATGATTGTCTTGATAGGATTATCGCAGAGTCAGTGCTTCTTTGAATTGCTCTTTGCTTCTTTCTTCTTGGTACATTTTATGCTTCTTATTGAGTGCTTTTTCAAAATTGAACTGGCGTTGGTTTGTTTGGCAGTTCTCCTCAACCTCGGTCTATATTTGCCCCTCGGTTTTCTAAATATGCTGAGTCTGAATCTCAGACAAGCCAATATTCCGGTATTGGTTTGTTTAGCTGTTGCTAGTTTCATCATCACCCTCTTACTATTGAAAAGAAAGGATATTTTAGTATGATACATGTTGAAAATATTTCTAAAAAACTTAAGAAAAAAATGATTCTCTCCGAAGTTTCGCTTGACTTTGATGCTGGAAAAATCTACGGTCTAAAAGGCCGAAATGGCGCTGGAAAGACTATGTTAATACGGGCGATTGCTGGTCTCATTAGAGTTGACACCGGTCAAATCAGGATTATGGATAAGGTCTTAGGAAAAGATATAGATTTCCCCCCATCTTTAGGTCTCCTTATTGAAAATGCTAATGTCCTGCCCGATTTTTCTTTGACTAAAAACTTGACTCTTCTTGCTAAAATCAAGAAAATTACTACTGCAGATGGCATTCGGCAGGCTATCATCAAGGTGGGACTTGACCCAGACGATAAACAGCCTGTGCGTAGATACTCACTTGGTATGAAGCAGCGTGCGGCACTGGCCCAAGCAATTTTTGAAAAACCTGATTTGATTTTACTTGATGAACCAACAAATGCGATTGATGTGGCTGGTGTCAGTCAGGTCAGAGAAATTCTTCTAGCTGAAAAAGCACGTGGTGCGACTATCATCATTGCTAGCCATAATGAAGAAGACTTAAAACTTTTAGCTGATGAGATTATCTATATGGCAGAGGGACGGGTAAGTGATTATGCGTAAATATGTCAATTTTATTTTCATTGCTATAGTTGTGATTGCTATTGCTGCTTTTGCTTATACTAAGCTGCAAGATAAGGCAGAAGAAACTAAAAAAGCCAATATGATTAAAGCTGTAACGAAAAGTACCGAAAAAATCAGCAATACTGCGCAGGACACCACTTTAACATCACAAGAGGTGAAAAACTTTGAAGTGGGTAGAGACATTCATGCTGGTTACTATGATGTCTCAACAGATAGTGATTGTCAAATTTTTTTGGGCTCAATATTTGTTACAGTCAGCAAGGATAACCCTGCTTCTAATATGCTTCTAGCAGATGGGGACGTGGTTACATTAAACGCTGCAGGAACAGCTGAATTCACTAAGTCAGCTCTTAAAGCCCTTGAAATCGTCCATTATAACGGAAAGGAAGTATACGAGGTACTAAACCAAGGTCTTTATTTTTCTGACAGTCAGATTCCTGCTGGAAAATATAAACTTCTTTATGAGAACTTACCCAAAGCTGATGTAAAATCAAAGCTTAATTCTGATATTGCGATTTCTACGGCCGGCTTGGATTTTGGTGAGTCAGGCTCTGTGCCGCTAAAAAATGTTAATCGCAGTGCAAGCAAGCAGTTAGAGCCAAGCTTTACTTTGGATAAAGAGCAGATTCTTGGAATTTCTTATATAAATCCGCCTAAAGATTTGAGAGTCTATTTGGAAAAAATAGGCTAAGAAAGTAGGACTTTAATTATGCAAGATAAGCTACGAAAAACTGCTCCTTTTATTTTTTTCATCATCTTATTGGCGATTATCGGCGGTTACTTTCTGCTTGGTCGTCAAAAAAGTAGTTCAAGCGATTTTCTCACAAGTCTTAAAAATCCTCCCGCTAGGACAGTTCAACTGACTGGTGACGGCAAGAATCACACAGTTAAAGACTTAGGAATTGCCAGCGGCTTCTATGAATTTAATCTTCGGTCAGGTAAAGTCGATTCTTTCCCTCTTGCAGGATTGAATAATTTAGGAGGCGAAAAAACTCAGGTCTATCTGACATCTGCGGATACGATTCGTCTGTCAAAAGCTAGTAAGATTGTCCTAAAACCTAGCAATCTGAAAGCACTAAAAAGCCTGACTTTCAGGCGGCCCGGCATGTATCTCGTTGGACAGCAAATTCCTGCAGGCGACTATCGTATCACGACAGGTGGTACATGGAATACCATGTCCGAATCTTCCTCACCCACGACTTTAACCATCACAGCTCAGGACGAAGAAGGCAATATTCTGAAGGATAATGAAGCAAAGAATATACGCTATAGCCTAAGCTTATTCGGCAGCGATATTTCCGGCACGGTCGTTCTGACTCTAAAGGACAAAACTCTTCTAACTGTCTCTTTTTACCAGGCAACACCAGATACTGCTGTAAGTCTGATTAAAATCAAGTAAGACAAAAAATCCACCTTACAGTTGATGTACAAGGATTTTCACTTTGATAATCATCATTAACACCCCTGTTCTTAAATTAGAGGTGCTTCCATGAACTTACTAAAATTTGAAATAAAAAAATTCTTGAGAAACAAGAAAAATTTTAATAAAAACAAAAACCACATTGATAACGCGATGTGGTTTTCTCATCTGTTGGCGCTTGGCTCTCTGCGGCCATAACGGGCTTTTTAAGGGTAAATCGTCGCAATTCCAACTTGTTTTTTTAGCAAATTATTTTCTAACGTCAATCTGCGCAAAACTGTGCCAAAATCTGACACAGTTGAAAAACCATCACTCTAAGCCATCAGGCTTTCCACAGAACATCACCACCACTACAATAACAATCACACAAATATAATTAAAAATATAAGCCGAATCCGCATCCAGTTTTTGTGAAATGAAACCGGCATAACTCGTTCCGACCGAGATGGCAATACTCCCGATGAATGAACTCAAGGCGAAAAATCTTCCCTGAAATCCATTAGGAACATGACTCTGATAAAAAGACATTATCGGCACATTGAATAAAATCGTCACAAAACCAAGCTCAATCTGGAGAATCAAGAACACAGCCAGACAAAGTGAATGAAGCAAATTAAACATCAAGAACGAGAACACACCCAGGCCAATCATAATCACACTATTTACAATTAAAAAAATCGGGATATTCTTCTGCAGGTTGATTTTGGAATGTTTGGCAATAAACACCCCAGAAAATAAGACGCCCAGAGAGAATGCAACCTCAACAAAGCCAAAAAGCTGACTTGAGATGCTGTATTCTTGAATAAGTATACCAGGATTTGTAATATTTCCAGACGAAGCCACAAAGAAATTCAAGCTCGCAGCCAAAATGGAAAGTCTCAAAACCGCCTTATTTTCCCACAAAAAGACAAGCCCATCCTTAAATTGGCTCAAAAAGCCGCTGTTTCGCGACGGCATAGACTCTGTCGTCTGTGTATAATTAATACGTACAAGTAATATTAATGCGATAAAATGTATCGAACTACTGATGATTGAAAACACAGCAAAACCGCATATACCGTAGAAAGCTGAACCAATGACAGGCGCCCCAAAAGAGGCAATGTTGTCCAGCACACTCTTTATCCCGTTGTATTTTTCCAATTCATTTTTCGGAACAATCTCAGAGAACATAATTCTTGTCGTCAAGTCCGACAATTTTGAAACAAAGCTGATACCAGCTGTGAATATTCCAAGTAAAATCAGAGACGGCTTAGCATCAGCAAACACAAAAACGGACTGAATCAAGTAGAGCAGCAGTCGCCAGAACAATCATTCTTTTCTTGGATTTCTTTTCTATCCATACACCGACAGCCGGTGACATCACAATCCACGGTATCATAATCAGCATGAAAAATAGACCGGATAAGGCTAAAGAACCGCTGAGACGGAGAATGAAAAGCGGGTAAACCACCAGGTACATGGAGCCTGAAAATTCTGAAAAATTCTGGAAGCGAGAAGATAATTGATGTTTTTATTTTTCATATATTTTGCTAGAAGCAAACGGTATTTAACTTTTACCTTTACTTATTAGTGAAAGAAGTATATAATGAGTTATTAGAAAAGTCAATCATTTTAATCCACAAAGAAAGTATAAATATACGATATGAAACAATCAGAAAAGCAAATGACTAAAATAGTTGCAAGTATCATTACGGGGAACATAGGAAGCTCTGTCCTCACTTTCATAATTGGTCTTCTCATTCTTAAAGAAACTAATTCAGCATTAAACTTTGGGATTTCTCAAGTTATCGGCCCATTGGTTGCGCTGATTCTTTTACCTGTTACTGGTGCATTTGTTGACAAGTATAATAAAAAAAAGATACTTATTTACGCACAACTACTTAGTATAGTTGCCTTGTTTATCTTTGGAATATTTATATTCCATGATAAAGGAATAAATCTTTTCCCCGTCTACATATTACTAATATTTTTAAAAATATCTGACCAATTTTTAACAACTGGTTTTACCGCTTCAATCATCAATTTAGTCACAGAAAAGGATATCCAAAAGCTCAAATCCATCCAACAGCTTATATCTGCTATCATCTTAGTCTTTTCACCGATTATGGGAGCTTTATTATTTAACAAGCTGCCCTTACTGTACTTGATTATTATAGAAATTTTCCTAGAGTTACTAACAATTTGGATTATTTCATCCGTAAACTTTCACTTCAACGAAACTGAATCAGAGAATGACAAACCAGAAAATACATCGATACGAACTCTTTTCAGCAGCGGACTTTTATTTATCAAAAATCAAAAGCTATTAGTTTTTGTCCTCTTCTTTTCAATGCTGGTTAATTTCATATTTGGTGCGATTAATGTTGGGCTGCCATTTATTCAAATCAGTGTACTTCATTTTTCCAACACAACATACGGAATTACTGAATCGATTTTTTCATTAGGGATGATATTAACAAGCATCATCTTGTCTTTCACTAACGATTTAAAGTTTCCCATTTTCAGTTCCTGGAGGGGAATAGGATTTATAGGGATATTAATTGCTCTTTTAGGATTTTCACTATCTATTAACATGGGGAAGCTAAATTACATTTTTATCGTTGGTTTATTTAATTTATTAACCGGAGTAGGAATTACTCTCGTCAATCTCCCAATGACCGTATGGATGACAAAAGAAATCCCGCCAAAATATCAAGGCCGTGTGTTTAATTTACTAAATACAGGAGCTCAGCTGCTATCGCCAATCGGGATTTTACTATTTTCTGCTTTATTCAATAAAAATAATAGTCCCTATATTTTTATGATTGCTGGCTTATTTACCGTTATCATAACTATTATTTACCCATTAGCTTTTAAAGTTGATATGCGACGAAATAAATTAGACTAAGATTTAAATGCAAAATTTGAATTATTTCCCCAGGCAGAACTGGCTGAAAAGCTGAGTAATCAGGGCATCCGGTGCTGTGTCACCCACAATCTCACCCAGCTTTTCCCAAGCCTCACGCAGATTAACCTGAGCCAGGTCTACCGGCATCCCAGCCGCCAATGCGTTCTCGGCTTCGTCCAAACAGGTCAGCGCATTCTCAACCAGCGCAATATGCCGTGTATTTGACAGAACAGTTGCATCTCGGCTTTCAATCTCGCCTGAGAAGAAAATGCGATGAATTTGTTCTTCAAGCGCTTGAAGATTTTCATTTTTCAGTGCAGAAATCTTAATCGACTCTGCTCCATCTGGTAACTGGGTTTCATCCAGTTTCTGGGGCAAATCCGTTTTATTCAGCAGTAAAATCCGTGTCGATGGCTGTGAAAGTTCAAGCAAAGCCCGGTCCTCGGGCGTTAATTCGCCAGAAGCGTCAAGAATCAGCAGCACCAAATCTGCCTCGGACAAGGCCTTACGACTGCGCTCGACCCCGATTGCCTCGACTTTGTCGGCAGTCTCGCGAATCCCCGCCGTGTCAATCAGCTCCAGCGGCACGCCGCCGATATTCGCAAACTCGCTGATGGTGTCGCGCGTGGTGCCTGCAATATCCGTGACAATGGCCTTGTCTTCACGCAGCAGGGCATTCAGGAGTGAGGACTTGCCGACATTCGGCCGGCCGATAATCGCTGTTTTCAAGCCCTCTCGGAGAATTTTCCCGCGCTTCGCCGTCTTCAGCAAATCCGATAACAGCTCGCGAAAATGTCCAATCCGAGTCAGCAGCAGCTCAGAAGTTGCCTCTTCGACGTCGTCGTACTCCGGATAATCAATGTTGACCTCGACCTGCGCCAGCGTCTCGATGATTTCCTGCCGAATCCCCGTAATCAGGCTGGACAGACTCCCGTCAAGCTGCCGAACCGCGACAGAAGCCGCCGCATCCGTCTTCGCCCGCACAATATCCATCACAGACTCGGCCTGGGCCAGGTCAATCCGCCCATTCAAAAAGGCCCGCTTTGTAAACTCGCCAGGCTCCGCCATCCGAGCGCCAGAGCGCAGCAGAAGCTGCAGAATCTCCTGCGTCACCGCAATTCCGCCGTGGCTGTTAATCTCCACAATATCCTCGCGCGTGAAAGTCTTCGGCGCCCGAAAAACGCTGACCATGACCTCGTCAATCAGCTCCTCGCCGTCTTGGATGTGTCCGTAGTGAATCGTGTGGCTGTCCGCCTGTGTCAAATCCGCTCCACCGCGGAAGACCTGAGCAGCAATATTCACAGCCTCTGCACCCGATAAACGAACGATAGAAATCGCTCCCTCGCCCAGTGGAGTGGAAATAGCTGCGATTGTTTCAAATTCTTGTGTTAACATGCTTCTATCATATCATAACCAACTATTAGAGACAATACATTGGTTTGGCATCATTTTACTTCAGTTTCTCTAACTGCTCGAAATAAACCTGCTTCTTTTTTGAAATAAAACCCAGATGATCGTCCAATTCCTGAATTTTTTCGCGTAAAACGACCTCCTGTTCAGAAAGAAGAGAGATTCGCTGAGTAATCGTGCTGTCACCCATTTCCCGAAGCCGAGAGTACTCAACGATTTTAACGAGCGTCATCCCAGTAGCTTTTGCCCGATGAATGAACTCAATCCAACGGAGATCGTCCTCGGTAAAGACTCTGTAATTATTCTCCGCCCGCTGCGGTTTGAGCAGTTTTATATCTTCGTAATAGCGCAAAGTCGCAGAAGACAACCCGGTTAGCTGTGAAATTTCAGAAATTTTATAAGTTTTAGTCATTTATCGCTTGCCTTCAAGTGCACTTGATAGTTTATAATCATTTTACCACAAGAAAGGAAAAAATTATAAAAATGAACAAACTTGAAAAAGGACTGAAAAACCTCGCAGAAATTGACGGTGACGGAGGCGCACAAGTGGTCGAAAGCCTGAAGAATATCGCACCTGACCTGGGTACAATCATGCTGGAATTCGCTTTCGGTACGATTTATGACCGCGGCGTTCTGGACCTGAAGCAGCGGGAAATGATTACCATTACAAGTCTCTTAACACAGGGCGGAACAGAAAATCAGCTCCGTGTACATATTCAAGCATCGCTCAATGTCGGATTGACCAAGGCAGAGATTGTGGAGACTTTTATCCACTGTGTGCCTTATGTCGGTTTTCCGCGCGTGCTTAATGCAGTATTTGTTGCCAAGGAGATTTTCAGGAAGGCGGAAGAATCTGAAAAGTGAAAAATATCAGGTCAAACAAGCCAAGAAGTCTTTATTCTCCAAAAGAAGTCTTAATCGTTGCCTGAAAAACACGATTTCTGATTGCGAGTGGCGCAAATTTTCCTAGCAGTCGTAAAAGCTTTGATGCGCCCGGATTAATAACATTTTTATTGTGCTCAATCTCAGAAAGGCTCACACGGATAAAATCCGACAGCTTCATATTGACTGGATTTGAGGCATTGTTTTCACCGCGCAATGATTGCTCCGCAATGGGACGAAGACTTTCAGATGCGCTTTGAAGCTGTCTGGGAACTGGTGAAAAAGTCGGGCGACTTATAAAGTGGGAGAAGCGAAATGACACAGTTAGAACTAATTTTGATTTTCCGGTACTTTTCAGCTTCATGAAATGGAAGAAATCAGCTCTTCCCGCAATTTAGGAAAAGAATCAGCGTCTGCCCTCTCGATTTAATCTTATCGTTTTTCAGCTATCTCCTAAAAACAAAAGAAACCCAAGAACGAGAATCCGGCGTTTACCGCGAAATACTCGACAATTTCCCCAAATACGTCATCAGCAGGACGACCGAGATTTTGAACAAGACGGTGTAAAACACATGAAAATCTGGGACTTCCTAATGCACAACGAAATATAACCAAAAAGAAAAGCTGCCGAAAATGTGACAGCTTTTCTTTGTTTAAGCTAGATTGCTTCCTTCTGCTAACGATAAGCCGAATGGAAATAGCATTTATCCAAGACTTGGACTTTCACAGAATCGACAACCCCAAACTATCAATATCCTTCTTAAAAGCCAGCACCGTATCATGCGACAAATCATAAGAACTCCGGCCGAAATTCTTAAACTTCTCAAGCACCGTCGGCGGTACCGTAATCACATCAATCCCATATTCATCCGCCTGGAGAATATTGTAGAACTCGCGCGTCGAAGCCCAGAGCGACTTAGTGCCAGGCTTAGACTTACAAAGCTCAACCGTCCGCTTCACCAGCGGAATCGGGTCACGCCCCACATCAGCAATCCGCCCGACAAAAATCGAAATCAGATTATCAGTGCCAGGCGCCAAAGCCTCAACAGCGCCGGCGACCTGCTCTTCAGTCATTAAAGCCGTGATATTGAGCTTGAGACCTTTAGCTGACAGCGTCTTGATAAGCGGGAGAGTTGACGTCTCATCGGTCGTCATAATCGGAATCTTGACATAGACATTTTCTCCCAGAGAGGCAATTTTCACAGCCTCTTTCTCCATGTCCGGCAAATTGTCCGCGAAAACCTCGAAAGAAATCGGCATACCCGGAAGCGCAGCCAGCGCCTCCTTGGCAAACCCGATATAGTCCGTCACGCCCGCCGCCTTCATCAGCGAAGGATTCGTCGTGAAACCGGTCACATAGCCCTTCTCCTTCATCGCGACCATGTCCGGAAGCACCGCCCCGTCTGAGTAGAGAGCAACTTTAAATTGAGCCATAAAAATCTCCTTTTTGGTTAATTATATTAATTTCACCAGCAAAAGTCAAAGCAAATCTTGCGATTTTTAGCTGGAAAAATGCCCAGTTTTTGATAAAATAGAAAACATGAGATTAGACAAATTTCTAGCAGCCTGCGGCCTAGGCTCGCGCTCTGAAGTGAAAATCCTCCTAAAAAAGAAAAAAATCACTGTCAGAAACGAAATCATCCAGGACGGAAAATTCCAAGTCGACAAAAACTCCGCAGAAGTCCGATATGACGGCCAAGTCCTGCAGTACCAGGAATTCTACTATTACATGCTGAACAAACCAGCAGGTTTCGTCTCAGCAACCAAGGATAAACTCGATAAAACTGTCTTAGAATTATTAGACGAAAAAGACTTTCGCGCAGACATTTTCCCCGTCGGCCGCCTGGACAAAAACACGGAAGGCCTACTAATCCTGACCAATGACGGTGCACTGGGACATGACCTGACCCAGCCGAAAAAACACGTCGAAAAAGAATACTTCGCGCACATTGACGGGCGCGTGACCGCGGAGACTGCGGCGGCGTTTGCTGCAGGCCTCACCCTGAAAAACGGAGAAAGCGCACGTCCTGCCGAGCTTTTCATTGACAAAATCTATGAAAACTCAGACACGCAGCTCGGCACAGCCAGCGACATCCGCGTTATCATTCACGAGGGGAAATTTCACCAGGTAAAACGCATGTTTGAGGCCGTGGATATGTACGTTCTCTACCTGAAGAGACTGCGCATGGGCGATTTGAAGCTGGACGAAAACCTGAAACTCGGAGAATATCGAGTTCTGAGCGATACCGAAGTCATGTGCTTAAAAAAGGAAGCAGAGAAAATCATTTAACTGGATTTTCAAGTCCTTTAATTGTATCAGTACTGATTTGCTCAATTGTTTCGAGTTGCCGGATTGCCAGCGTATTAAGCAGTTGCAGGCGTTCAGATTGTGTTTTATTTTGCTCGATTAGAGCGGCATTATAACTTTCCATGTTTGCTAAAACTAACAGCTGGTTAAGTGTTGCTTCGTCCCTAATGTTGCCTTTGGCAGACGGATTGGCTCTCCGCCATTCTTTAGCAGTTAATCCGAATATAGAGACATTGAGCACGTCAGCTTCATCAGCGTAAGTAAAAGAAATCTGCTTTGGAGTAAGTAATTTTGGAGTGATATGTTTCTTGATTGCCTCTGTGTGGATTTTGTAGTTGAGTTTTGATATTTCTCGATGAAGTGTCCAGTTTAAGGAAAGGCGGCTATTCTCATCTTGCTTTAAACGCTGATAGTCTTTGATGATATAGAGCTTGAATTCAGCTGAAATCCATGAGGCAAATTCAAAGGCGATATCGCTGTGTGCAAAGGTTCCGCCGTAGCGTCCTGATTTAGAGACCATACCTATGGCATTGGTTTTCTCAATCCATTTCTTTGGAGACAAAGTGAAAGAATTCAAACCTGCGTTGTTTTTAAACTGGTCGAATTCGACCAGTTTAAAACTCTCATTATGGAGTTTTTCCCACAATCCTAAAAATTGAATCACGTCCTTTTGGCGCAGCCAGTTCTTGACAAGATCTGCAGGCGAGTCGCTCTTATACTTTGCAATATCCGTCAATGACAAAAACTCATCTTGGAAGTTGTTGGTATAAATTGCAATATCCACTCCCTTGGCGTGGATTATTTCTTTTGCTGTTTTCTTAACCATATTTCCCATTCTATGTATTTTACTAAGATAGGGGCTTATCTCCCCTTATCTATTTATACGTAGAAAGGTGGAATTTGTTTCAAAATTTTGGATTAGTTTTAAACTATCTGCAAAGAGTAAATAACATAATCCTTGCAATTGTGAGGATTTTATTTTATACTAACCATAGTAAGTGAACGCTCACTCACTCAAAAAATTAAACAAACAGAAAAATACAAAAAGCATGACAGAACAAAAAATTTCCACCCTATACCAGCAGCAGCTCGCGCAAATCCCAGACCTAACCGACAAGCAGAAGCAAATCCTGCAAGCCTCGCTGGACCTGTTTTCAGAGCAGGGATTTGAGGCAACGTCCACCCAGCAGATTGCCGAGCGGGCAGGCGTTTCAACCGGCCTTGTCTACAAAAAATTCCCTAACAAAGAAGCTTTGCTGGCGGCTGTTTTAACGCCGCTTTTTCAAACCATACAGTCCGTTAAAGATGAATTTTTGACAGAAACGATTGTTTCGTCTCCAAAAAATCAAAATTTCGAAGATTTTATTAGACAAATCGTGCATGACCGTCTGACATTTATCCGCGACAATGCACAAGTCCTTAAGCTGATGGTCGGACAGCTGCTATTTGATGAAAAACTGAAAGAATACGTCAAGTCCGTGTTCATGACAAATCTGGCAGAATTTATCTTTCCAGTTTTTACAAAATTCAAAAACGAAGGAAAAATGGTGAACCTGCCGAATGACATGATTTTCCAGCTTGTTCTGAGCACAATGGCGGGTTATTTCGGGAGAATGCTGCTGGATTCTCAAGCGCCCGACCTAGAAACAGAAATCACTGTGGTGACTGACTTCCTGCAGAAAAGCCTCAGGCCGTGAAAATCTCAGTCATATATTACCATCCCACGAAGAATGTGAAGTCGTCACACCGAATTCAATTATAGGAGATAAAGATGAAAACAGCAGTTTCTGTCCAAAATCTGACCGTCAGTTTTGGACGCAAGAAGTCTGATAAAACGACAATTCTAGATAACTTGTCTTTAAACCTGCAATCAGGCGAAATTGTCGGATTAATCGGTCCCTCAGGTGCCGGAAAATCAACTTTTATCAATGCCTTGCTCGGCATGGTCAAGACAGACACAGGTAAAGTGACCATTTTTGATAAGCAGATTCCCAATCGCGAAATTTTGACAAAAATAGGCTTCATGGCGCAGTCAGACGCACTTTTCACCGAATTAACCGGTCGTCAGAACCTGGAATTTTTCGGCGCCCTGCAAGGTATTCCCAAGGAAGAATTGAAAAGCAGATTAGACAAAGCTGCGGAAACTGTCAATCTTACCGAGCACCTGAATAAAACGCTCAGCAATTATTCCGGAGGCATGAAACGAAGGCTGTCACTGGCCATTGCTCTGCAGACCGATGCACCGCTGATTCTGCTGGACGAGCCGACCGTCGGCATTGACCCGGAACTTCGCCGGGAGATATGGAAAGAACTGCGTTTACAGGCGACTCAGGATAAGTCAATTCTTATCACGACGCATGTCATGGATGAGGCTGAAAAGTGTGACAAGGTCTTGCTGCTGCGAGACGGTCGCTTCGTTGCGCAGGGAAGTCCCAGCGAGATTAAGAAAAAATACGCCGTCCAAAGCATCGAAGATGCGTTTATCAAAGCCGGTCAAGAGCTGAAAGCCGGAGAAATTCAAGTGGAGGCAGCAAATTGAGAACTCGAGCCATTTTCAAACGAATCCTCCTCCAGCGGCGCAGCGATAAACGCAGTCTCGTCCTGCTTTTTGTCGCCCCGCTGGTCATCCTCAGTCTGCTGTACCTGCTGCTGCAAATCCCGTCTGGCCAGACCTACCGCATCGGTCTTGTCAGCGAACCCGGCAGCACAAGCTTAACGACAGCACTGAAAAGCTCTGAAGAGCTAAAACTTGTCAAAGTCAAGAACAGCAGCCGTCAGACAATGAATAGCAAAAACCTGACAGCAATCCTGGACATTCGCGATAAGGCAGTTCATCTGACTTTCTCCAATAAGGACACGGGAAGCACACAGCACGTGGGCAGCATCATCACGGCACTGCTGCAGAAAACACAAGCAGAAGCGGCCCAAAGCAAGGTTCAGCAATCCATCAAGAGCACGCTCAGAAAAGCATTACAAAGCGATTCCTCATTGGCTGGGAAACTTGCGTCTCTTGATATTTCCAGCGGTTCTAGTCTTAGAATTAAGACCCGTTATCTCTATGGAAACTCCAAGCTCAGCCCATTTGACAACCTCGCGCCGGTCCTTGTCAGCTTCTTCGTCTTTTTCTTCGTCTTTCTCATTTCCGGCATCTCCCTGGTCAATGAGCGCAGCAGCGGCACACTGGTCCGCATGCTCATCAGCCCCGTCAGGCGCAGCGAAATCATCAGCGGCTACACGCTGGCTTACGGCCTGCTTGCAGTTGCACAGACCATTCTCATCGTCCTCTGGGCCCGCTTTGTCCTGCAAATGAACGTCCTCGGGAACTTTGCCTGGGTGATTGTAATTAACCTTCTCATCGCCCTAATTGCGCTCCTCATCGGTCTCCTGCTCTCAGCTTTGGCCAAAAGCGAATTCCAATTCATCCAATTCGTCCCCATTGCCA
Organism: Lactovum odontotermitis; assembly: GCF_054658595.1. NCBI lineage: Bacteria > Bacillati > Bacillota > Bacilli > Lactobacillales > Streptococcaceae > Lactovum > Lactovum odontotermitis. The sequence goes on along the minus strand of NZ_BAAGGQ010000006.1, from coordinate 1,592 downwards.
TCGTCCCGCAGTTTCTTTTTTCGGGAATCATCAGCATAGACACCATGTCGCGCCCCCTGCAGTGGCTCGCTCACATCATGCCCCTCTACTACGGCGTCGACGCCCTCCAGAAAGTGATAAAACAAGGCCTTGGACTCGCTTCGATAAGACTAGACCTGACAGTCCTGCTCGCAATTGTTATCCTTCTCTACCTGCTCAACGTCGCAGCCTTACGGAACCTTCGAAGAATTTAAAAATAAAACCTGCTCATTTCAAAAGCACGATTCATTGCGAACCGTGCTTTTCAACTCCCTTAACTCCTCTTTCCTCCAACGACTCTTCCATCTCATTTTCCATCAAGAGTCCAGTTTTAAGACAACCACAGAAATCCATCACCTCTTTACAGTGTTTCATGGTATTGAGAGACTCATCGTCACCGTCTTCAAGATAGTTGAGCTTTGCTCTGTTGTAAATGAGAGTCAGTTTTTCATACATGTAGTACTCATGGATTTTATAATCTTCTAAATAATTAATATAATGGCGCGCTTTGTCAAAAGCTCTCAACTCTATAAAGCGGTCGACAATGTTTAATAATGTCTGTATAAAGACGTGTTGTGTGTAGTGAAGCTGAGGAGATACCTTCACCAAATCAGTCATTTTCCCAGTCAAGTTAATTATCACATTGACATCAAAAAATGGAAGGCATTGACTAAAAAGTCGAATATCCTCATTACCCCAGCTGCTGAGGTTCACTAAATAATTTTTGGTAAAAGCGATATCTTCCTCCGCGGGTTCGTAGTCAGAGTCAGGAGAATAAAGAGTAGCTTCAACCCGTATTTTATCAAATTTAAACTTCTTTTTGTTAGGGTGCAATTTTATTTCATCTTGGACAGATTTCAAAAGAATTTTGAGTTTTGGAACACTGTCATCCATGTAGGCGTTTGTAACTTCCGTATTGAATAGCAGGATGTCTTTTTGCTCAAGTCTTTTATTGCAAGCATATTGAAATTCATAGGTATTCACATTAATATTTTGAAGTGCAGTAAATAAGGCTGGAGCTGATAACCTCGTTTTCCCCTGTTCAAAACTGGAAAGCTGAGAAATTGAAATTCCCTCATCAGCAGCATCTTCAAGTGTGTAATTGCGAGTTGACCGCAATTTTTTAAAAACAGTACTCATGACATGATTAATTTTTGTAAAATTATTGTCAAATTGTCTCATAATTAGTATTTTCTTTCTGTATACTAGAAAATATGTAGAATAATTCCAGAAATTGTGCCCATCAAGCAGTATGACAGTTGCAATTATCATTCTTTTATTATAACATATTATCAAATAAATAAGAAAAGGAAAAAATGATGAGAAAATTTAAAATGTTGCGTTTGATGAGTTCCTTCATAGTTCTTGTTTTACTTTATCAAATTATTAGTTTTTAGACTTTTCTCTAGAGAAAAGCGGATGTTGGAGAAGAAATACCACCAACATCCGCTTTTCTGGAAGTAATCCTTTGACCTAGAAAGTATTTTCAAGGATTGCTGTTTTGAGACAAATATCGAAAATTTGACTAAAATTTTTTGAAACATCTTGCAAAAAAATACGTATTATATATTAAG
>NZ_BAAGGQ010000005.1:0-126906 GCF_054658595.1 Lactovum odontotermitis | reverse complement strand
ATACAATAATTTTAAGGGAAAGAGTGCAACACAGTTTCATGGGAATTTACCATAGAAATTACTGAATCGGGGAGAAAGGGAGACATGAAAAATTACAAGCCTTTTCTAGCATATGCTTCTATGTTTATGTTGGTATTATTCTATATGGTTTTGGGTGGATAGCTTTTCGCTAGAGAAAAGCGGGTGTATATTAAAAGATTAAGAGGAATCTATAGATTCATGAGAAAATGAGCTTTCGCGAAGTTTATTTTGGTAGGAGGCAGGATGTTTCCGTAAGTTCCTGATTTCAGGAAACTTATGCGGATAAAAAGTTCCGGAAAATCGGAAGAAAGGACAATCATCATGAAGATGAACCTAAAGAACAAAATCCTAGTGGCACTGGTGTGCCTAGGTGCTGTTGGAACAACAGCTGCTCAGCTCACTGCAAGCGCAGATGCACCAGAGACTCGTGTTTGGGTGGGACAGGTGAAAGATTATCGCTACAAGGAAACTTGGAAAGGGGTTACTCAAAAAGATAACACTTATTACAAAGAGTTGCGCTGTTCTCATGGCTATGAAGAACTACCGGTTTACCATTCACATGATAGTTATGGCAATCTTGAGACTGAATACTGGAAGTGGAACTACAGAACATTCTAATTAGCTTGTTTTTGCTGGGTTTCATGCGCATGAGCAAAAAGAGTTTATGCGCATGAATTCTGTGAAAGGAGTGCGTAATGCTGAATTTTGAAATCAAAAAGTTTTTTCTCAGCAAAAAGAATTTAGTGATTTTAGTAATGCTAGGTCTGTTATTGGTAGTGACTCATTTTGTTCGCCTAAATTCTTCGCTCAACACGGGGCCCTATAAGCTGGAGAAGATTGGGGGAATCAAATATGGTATTTCAAAAGCCGAGGAGAAGCTTCAGGATTCATCATATCCAGAAGATTTGAGAGTTGAGACAGAGGAACGAGTCAAGGATTATAAGCGACAAGTCAAGGCGCTAGAATCAAACCAGTTCAACAGCTATTTTGAAATACAGAATAAATTGAATCATCAATATCTGAAATATGATGAGAAAGATAAGCAGCTAGAAGAACAGAAGAAGTTTCATCAACATCAAATTGACTATTACAATCTGATAAAGAAACGGCGACTTGATTTCGAATTAGAGCCAGGTTCTCAGGTGCATGCATTTGGAACGTTTATTAACACTCCTCTTGTCAGCATGTTCACGAGTATGTACCTATTGATTTTCGCCGTGCTTATCTCCGTCCAGATTTCCACCCACTTTGAAAGCAAAGAATTCCTTTTCTACGATTTCGCAAAGATTTCTAGACAGCGTACTTTGTTTCAGAAAGTAAGCGCCGCGCTGCTTGTAACTTTTGCAAGTATTCTGCTAATCAGCGCAGTGGACATCATTTCGGTCGGTATCAAGAACGGATTCGGTTCGCTAAACTATCCCGGCTACCTGAAAAACTTCAAAGGCGCAGGTAGCCCAATGGTTCCCTGGAGAGTCGACAACATGGCCATCCCAAACGGACAAATCATCCTGATCAGTTTAAGCTACCTCTTCCTGATTCTCATCTTCCTATCCGCCCTCGGCGCCCTATTCTCGGTCTTATTCAAAAAAAGCCTCGTCGTCGTCGGCATCATCGCCGTTTTCATCGTCGGCTGGTCGCTCATTGAGCAGAAAGACTACATGCAGGCTGTGCGCCGCTTCGTGCCGATGAGCTACCTTGACCCGAGAGAACTCCTCTGCCATCCGGCCTACCTCTTCGGTAAAAGCTCCCTAGTGGTCGGCATCGTCTATCTGGCAGCGCTGAGCGCCATTTGCTTCCTATTCTCAAGCTTTCTCATGAAAAAATATAGAGTCCGGAGGCTATGACTATGACTATGTTGAAGATAATAAATTTAAAACTGCCCGATATTGCTCCTTTTTCCTTCGAATTAAAGGCCAAAGGCCTTTATGGCCTGATAGGACGTAACGGCATCGGAAAGAGCACACTGTTTTCAATTCTGGCAGGTGAGACAGGCGCTTCCGGCGGAAGAATTGAAACGAGGAGGGTTGCCTATCTGCCCAGCGTTGACGTCTTTGATGAAAACTTGAAAGCAAGTGACTATTACTCGATCCTGAGCAAAAAAGAAAAAGCCAGAGCCATCAAGTATTCACGCCTATTTTCCGCCGGGAAATTCGCAGATAAAAGAATCGGCAAGTACTCTCTAGGCATGAAGCAGCTTTTCGCGACCATCCTGTCCTTCTCGGTCAGCTCTGACGTTTTGATTATTGACGAGCTTTTCAGCGGTCTTGATGTGGCCGTGAAATCAAAGGTTTACGAGGTCGTGCAGGAGATATCTAAGCAGAAAATCGTGATTCTGACTTCGCACAACCTAAAGGAAATCGAGCACTTCTGCGATGTCACTTATCTGCTCTCAGAGACCGGAATCTCACAGGTCGACGACTTTGCTGAAGCGGCTCGTGAGATTGGTTATATTGAGACTTTTTACTGAATATACTATATTAATTAAATATTCAAAACACTCACGATTGTTTCCTAGGAAAATTGAAGGACAACAAAAAATTCGATAAATTCTCTGCCCGATTGGGCAGTTTTTTGTACTGAGGGCATCGTAAGTATTGAAAACTTCATTCAAAAATGGTAAAATAATTTCAAGAAATGATATACAAAAATATACAGACCTAGCAAAAGGAGATAACATGGTCTCATACACAGAAAAGAACACCCAGTTCAACTTCAGGACGAATTCAGACCTGCTGGCAGAAGCGCGCAAAATCGTCAATGACGAGAACTTTGACATGACAACGATTATGAACTCCGTCCTCACAAAAATCGTAGAAGAGCACTCAGTCCCTGCGGAGCTAATCAGTGAAAAAGAAGCCCGCCGGAAAAAAATCATTGACAGCCTGTATGCCGAGATTAATATCGGGCGCAAATCAGCCCTGGCAGGAAAAACAAAACCGCTGAGCGAGGTCATGAGCAAATATGGCCTTTAAAGTCAAAACAACCGACATTTTCGAGCAGGACCTGGCTGAAATTTACGAGTACATTCGTACGCACTTTTTCTCCGAGCAGGCAGCCTTGAATACCGTTCAGAACATTCTGTTGGGGCTGAAAAACCTCGAAGTATTTCCGACTGGCGGCTTTAAGGTTGCAGAGAGGACAGGGAGAAAAGTTCCTGGCGCACTGGATTACCGCGGGCTTGTCCTGGGAAATTACATTGCATTCTATGACGTGGACGAGAAAAAGAAGCAGGTCATTGTTGACCGCCTGATGAGCAGCCGGGAAAACTGGATAGAAGTACTCTCGTCCTGATAGTTTGCATTGATTCCCAGAAAAAACCATCCACAGGAAAGCTTTTTTATGATAAAATAGACAAAACAGATTAGATAGGTTTAAAATGGTAGAACTTAAATATAAACGCATCTTACTCAAACTCTCAGGCGAAGCCCTAGCCGGCGAAAAAGGCTTCGGCTTCGACCCGGAAACCGCAATCAAAATCGCGAAAGAAATCAAGGACGTCCATGACCTCGGCACGCAAATCGCGATTGTCTGCGGCGGCGGCAACATCTGGCGCGGGATTACCGGCGAGAAAGCAGGCATGGAGCGGGCGCAGGCGGATTACATGGGCATGCTTGCGACGATTCAAAATGGCCTCTTCATGCAGTCTGCTCTGGAAGGAATCGGTGTTGACACCCGTGTCATGACGGCTATCGAGATGAAAGCAGTAGCTGAGCCTTACATTCGGCGCCGTGCAGAACGGCATCTAGAAAAAGGCAGAATTGTTATTTTTGCCGGCGGCACGGGCTCTCCTTATTTTTCAACCGATACAACCTCGGCTTTACGCGCAGCCGAAATTAATGCCGATGTCATCTTAATGGCTAAAAACGGTGTAGACGGTGTCTACAGTGCGGATCCGAACATTGTAGAAGATGCGGTCAAATTCGAGCACCTGACCCACATGGACGTGATTATCAAAGGTCTGAGCGTCATGGACACCACCGCTTCGACCATGTCAATGGACAATCACATCCCGCTCGTCGTCTTCAACATGAACGAAATGGGCAACATCAAACGTGTCGTTCTGGGTGAAAATATCGGGACAACCGTCGAGTAACACTAGACTCAGCGTCTAATAAATATTATCAAAGGAAATAAAATGTCAAACGAACTAATTGAAACTGCAAAAGAAAAAATGGCTGCCTCTGTCCAGAATCTGCAGCGTAATCTTGGACAAGTGCGCGCAGGACGTGCAAATGCGAGTCTTCTGGACCGTATCAATGTGGACTATTATGGTGTGCCGACGCCCTTGAAACAGCTGTCTTCCATTACGATTCCTGAGGCGCGTGTCCTGTCGATTTCTCCATTTGACAAGGGTTCTCTGAAAGAGATTGAGCGCGCCATTAATGAGTCGGACCTAGGGATTACACCGGCTAACGACGGGCAGACCATCCGTCTGGTGATACCCATGCTGACAGAGGAGCGACGCAAGGAGCTTGTCAAGTACATGGGCAAGTTCATTGAGGAAGCTAAAGTAGCTATCCGCAATAGCCGTCGCGATGCCATTGATGCCGCCAAAAAACAGCAGAAAAATGGCGAAATCTCTGAAGATGAGCTGAAATCTTTCGAGAAGGACATCCAGAAAGCCACTGATGACGCGGTCAAGAATGTGGACGCTGTGGCCAAGGAAAAAGAGAAAGAATTGCTGGAAGTATGATGTTTACAGTCGATTACAAAAATATTCCTGAGCTTGTAAAGCATTTTGCGGCGGCAGATGCTGAAGTGCGGCAGAATCTGGCCAATCTGGTCGCAAGCGAGGCGAAGTATCTGAATGAGCATTTCAAAACTGAGATGACGCTCTATACTTTGGAGGAAAAGCCTGAGATTTATCCCTGGCTCTCGAGTATTTTTGCCGAGCGCGCTCTGAATTTTGACGATCAGCGACCGATTTTTGTGGGCGAGTATGATGTGGCCGACGTTGTTGATTCCAAGAAGTTCGGCTACAAAGACTACGGCCAAGCGCATTTTGCCTGGGTGATTTTTGCCAGCGGCATGGATGCGAATGCCGCCTACAATCTCACGGATAAACGGCGCCGGGCGGTTGGCTTCAAGCTGTCCGAGGGCATGGAGATACCGGAAATTTTCCCGGAGAACGGCTTTAAGTTCGCCACGATGAAAAGCAAGATTGGCGGAGCAATTCGCGGGACTTACTTCGTGGCAAAGGGTGAATATTTGTAATCTGAAAACAGCGGCACGGCCGCTTTTTTGCTGCACTTTCTAGAGTGCTCATAAAATTATTTTAGTTGTCTTTAAGTTTCAGACATTTTACGAGTCTAAATAATTGACACGAAAAAGACAAAACTGTAAAATGTGTCTAATTCAATGAAAGGAATAAAAAAAATAATATGAAAACAAAACATCGTTCTAATAAAACTCTAAAAAAATCTCGCCTACTGATAGCTGGGCTCGTCTTAACTTTTCCATTACTGGTCCTTGCAGGCTGCAAAAATGATAAAACCAGTGCAGAAAGCAGTAGTTCCAGCTCAACCAAGGCCTCTTCAGCCGTTAAATCCTCTGCGAGCACGTCGTCATCGACTTCAAGCTCAAGCTCAAGCTCCAGCACAACAAGCTCCAGCTCGAAAACAGCCAGCTCATCAGCAGCTGCGAATCTTTCACAGGCTGACCTCGTCAACCTGATGGCAGCCTGGATTCAGAACAGCCAGGGCAAGTACAGCGTCCAGTATTTCACGGACAGCTCAGGCCATCAGACATTCACCTTTATTAACGGCGGAGAAAACGGCTCCGGCAAGTTTAACTCCGACAATGCCTCCGCTGGGCAAGGACTGAAAGACGAAAAGAATTCTGCACAGTTTGTCGTTGATGGTGACAATGTCAGCTTCCAAGTCCCAACATTTCCAAATGGCGTGACAGGCGACTGGAACGAAATCGTCTGGACAACTAAGGAAACATTGAGCAAAGAAGCCCTGCAGGCGCGTTTCGGCAGTCAGGTGTCTACAGCCACTGCACAGCTCATCATGGTTGAAGCAGGAAGTCCTTACTGAGAGCTAAAGCTCTAGCAATTTCTAGAAGCTGAAGCTTCTGAAATTGTCTGCCCCCTGCGGGTGCTGCTGTCCACTCTCGCTACGGTGCTAAAGCACCTAGTCGAGTGGCACTGAGAGCTGAAGCTCTAGCAATTTTTAAAAGCTGAAGCTTCTGAAATTGTCTGCCCCCTGCGGGTGCTGCTGTCCACTCTCGCTATGGCGCTAAAGCACCTAGTCGAATGGCACGCTTAAAGTTTTATTTTAAAAAACAACTTAACCACCTGCTAGTGAATGAAGCAGGTGGTTTTTACAACCGTAGACTTGACGCATACAGCAAGTAGTTTTAGTCAAGTGTTGCGTTACCAGTATGTTATAATCATGACATGAATAAATATCTCGCAAAGTCGCTTTCGGCTTTAATTTCAGATTCAAACGAAGAATTTTATTTTGTCCAGTCGCATGGGCTGACGCTGGCTCTGGCAAAATCGGAAGGACACCATTTTATCGGCGATGTCGTTTCCGGCTTCGTCTATTCTGACAAATCAGACAGGCTGCGATTGACGACGGCTCCGCAGAGCGTCACGCTTGAGACATACGGCTGGGGACGTGTGGCAGACGTGCGGCGCGACCTTGGTGTTTTCGTCGCAACCGGACTGCCGGACAAGGATGTCGTGGTCTCAATGGACGACCTGCCGCTGGACAAAAATCAGTGGCCCAAGAAAGACGACCAGCTCTATGTCAAACTGACAGTGGACGCCAAAGACCGCCTCTGGGCGCATTTGGCCTGGGCAGAAGACTTCCAGGCATTAGCCGGCAAAGCCTATGACAACATGCAGAACGAGACACTTCGAGCGATTGTGTACAGAATCAAGGAAACAGGTAATTTCGTGTACCTGCCGGACAATAACATGCTGGGCTTTATTCATCCCACAGAAACGCTGGGACAGGTCCGAATCGGCCAGGAAATGCAGGCGCGTGTCGTCGGCTTCAACGCCAGAAACAAAACACTCAACCTGTCCATGAAACCTCGTGCCTTTGAAATGCTGGACGCCGACGGCCAGATGGTTCTGGCTTATCTCGAAAACGTCGGCGGCTACATGTTTTACAACGACAAATCGTCGCCGGAAGACATCAAATCCACCTTCGGCATTTCCAAAGGTCAGTTCAAAAAAGCGCTCGGCGGCCTGATGAAAGCAGGTAAAATCAAGCAGGATGCTGACGGCACACAACTGTTAAAAGAGACTGAACAAGGAGACTAAATGACCAATTTTAAAACCAAATTAATCCACGGCGGCGTGAGCAGCGATGCAGCAACAGGCGCTGTCTCCGTGCCAATCTACCGCGCCTCAACTTTCAAACAGAAAACGCTAGGCGGGCAAGTCGCCTACGAATACGGGCGCTCGGGCAACCCTACGCGCGAAGCGTTGGAAAAGCTGATTGCCGAGCTTGAGGGCGGCGTGCGCGGATTTGCCTTCGCCACAGGTCTCGCAGGCATCCATGCGGTTCTCGCGACCTTTTCTGCCGGGGACCACATCGTTTTCACGGACGACCTCTACGGCGGCACATTTCGCCTGATGACAAAAGTCATGGAAAAATTCGGCCTGACCTACGACCTGGTTGACCTGACGGTTCCGTCTAATCTGGAGAAAGCTCTCCAGCCCAGCACAAAAGCCGTGTACCTGGAAACACCCTCAAATCCATTGCTCAAGATTATTGATATTAAGGCCGTGTCAGAAATTGCCAAGTCGCATGGCTTGCTGACGCTCGTCGACAACACCTTTGCCAGCCCTTATTTCCAGCAGCCCCTGGCCTTGGGCGCAGATATCGTGATGCACTCCGGCACCAAGTATCTCGGCGGGCACTCCGACGTCGTGTCCGGCCTTGTCACGACAAATTCGCAAGATTTGGCCGAGCAGATTTATTTTAATCAGAATTCCATCGGCGGCGTGCTTGGACCCGACGACAGCTGGCTGCTGCAGCGCGGCATCAAAACTCTGGCCCTGCGCATGGAAGCCCATGCGGCCAATGCTGCGGCTCTTGCAGATTATCTGGTCAACTCCGACAAGGTGGCAAAGGTCTATTATCCAGGTCTTGCCTCGCATCCTGGTCACGAAATCGCAGCTAAGCAGATGTCAGGCTTCGGCGGCATGATTTCCTTCGAGCTGAAAGACGCGACCGATGCCAAAGTCAAAGAGTTTGTCGAGAGCCTGGAAATTTTCACGCTGGGCGAGTCACTCGGCGGCGTCGAGTCGCTGGTTGAAGTGCCGGCTGTCATGACACATGCCAGCATTCCCAAAGAAACGCGCGAAGCAGCTGGTATCAAGGACGGCCTGATTCGTCTGTCGGTCGGAATTGAAGACATTAAAGATTTAACGGCCGATTTAGAGCAGGCTTTCATGAAAATCTAAGTTTTCGCTAAATATTTCCTATACACTTTCAAAAAAATGTCCAAATAATATGGACATTTTTCAATTTTTTTAGGACAGAAATTCACAGTTTGCCTATTTTCAGTCTTGAAACGTGAATAAATGAACAAAAAGTAGTAGCATGAGAACGGTAACAAAATAGTGAGAGGTATGATTTAGAAAGTTAATTGTTCTCAACGGCACAATTTCTGTTACCTTAAATACTTTAAAAGTAAGGAGATTTTCATGGAACAACAAAACTCAAGAAATTCCGGAAATGAAAACGAGTTTACCAAAGAAGAAGAGCTTTTTCTTCTTAGAAATAAGGAGGGCAAGATTGTCGGCATCCGAGACTTGCGACAGGCAAACTTTCAGGCGACGATGAAAGATTGGAAGCAGCATTTGCCGAAACCGAAATTATTAACAGTTGTTATTTGGGTTGCAGTCGCTTTACTCGGCGCTTTGGCCTGGTCTCTCATCGCGGTTGCGAAAGGCGAAAACCTGAATGCCATCTGGTTCGTGGTTGCGGCTGTCTGCTCTTATTTGATTGCTTATCGTTTTTATGCGCTCTACATTCAGCGAAAAATCATGCAGCCGGATGATTTGCGTGCGACACCTTCTGAGGCGCATAATGACGGAAAAGAATTTGACCCGACCAATCGTGTCGTTTTGTTTGGTCACCATTTTGCATCAATAGCAGGAGCAGGTCCGCTTGTAGGTCCAGTTCTGGCTGCACAGATGGGTTACTTGCCTGGTACGATTTGGATTATTTTTGGTGTTATTTTTGCCGGTGGTGTTCAAGATATGCTTGTCCTCTGGTTTTCACATCGTCGCCGGGCAAAATCTATCGGTGCAATGGCCAAAGACGAAATCGGCCCTTTTGCAGGCGCTTTAACGAGTTTCATCGTCTTTATCATGACAATGATTGTCCTTGCTGTTCTAGCTTTAATCTGTATCACTGCAATGGCTAATTCTGCCTGGGCAGTTTTCTCCATCGGGATGACAATTCCTATTGCCTTGTTCATGGGAATTTATCTTAAATGGATTCGTCCAGGCCGAGTCAATGAAATTTCGTTCATCGGCTTTGTGCTGCTGATTCTGGCTATCTTCGGCGGGCGCTGGGTGTCTGAGTCTTCATTTGCGCATATCTTCATGCTTTCTCAGACGTCTCTGGTCTGGTGGGTGATGATTTATACTTTCATTGCGGCCATTATCCCGGCATGGATTTTGCTGACGCCGCGCGACTATTTGTCCATGTTTATGAAGATTGGAACGATTTTCATCTTGGCAGTCGCCGTTGTCGGAATTCGCCCGGATGTGACAATTCCAGCACTTACAAACTTTGCACATAATACGGATGGTCCTGCTTTTGCCGGTTCGCTTTTCCCATTCTTATTTGTCACGATTGCCTGCGGTGCCTTGTCGGGCTTTCATGTCATGATGAGCTCGGGAACAACGCCGCACTTGATTGCCAAAGAGTCACAGACACGTATGATTGGTTACGGCGGAATGCTGTTTGAGTCATTTGTGGCAATTATGGCGCTTGTAGCAGCAATTTCGCTTAACCCTGGTATTTATTACTCAATGAATACGCCGGAAGCCAGCCTTGAAAAGCTGTCCGGCATGAGTTATCAGAAATCCGAGTCGCCTGAGGCGATTGCGGCTGAAGCAATTCCTCACGTGGCAATGATGCCGGACGGTTCACCATTAAAGATTGAGTGGGAAGGAACGACCGGAGAAGCAGCACTGAAAGAAGTTGCCAAAGACGTGGGCGAGAAGTCAATTGTCTCACGTACGGGTGGTGCGCCGACCTTGGCCGTCTCAATGTCTAATATCCTGAAAAAGGTACCGATTATCGGCGGAAGAGGTATGATGGGCTTCTGGTACCATTTTGCCGTCATGTTTGAAGCTTTGTTTATTCTGTCAGCCGTTTCTGCAGCGACGAAGTCTACAAGGTATCTGCTTAATGATGCTTTAAAGAGTTTCAAGCGTAAAAGCCGCTGGGGCGATGATGATTGGCTGCCTAGCAAGATTGTCACTACTGCAGTTATCGTGGGCGTTTGGGGCGCTTTACTCCTCATGGGCGTGTCCGACCCGAACGGCGGAATCAAGATTATGTATCCGCTCTTCGGTATCTCAAATCAGCTGATTGCTGCGGTTGCGCTCGCAGTTGTCGCAGTCATGGTCGTGCGCAAAGGCTTTATGAAGTATATCTGGATTCCGGCAATTCCGCTGGTTTGGGATGTTGCAGTAACCTTCACCGCTTCCTGGCAGAAAATCTTCAGTCCGGATGTGAATATCGGCTACTTTGCAGCTTATAATGCCGCCAAAGCCAAGGTTGCTTCCGGAAAATTAACCGGTCTGCTGCTGACCAATGCACAAGCGACCATCAGAAACTCTATGATTCAAGGAGTTTTATCTGTCGTCTTCCTTGCCTGCGTGGCCGTATTGCTCATCATCTGTATCGTCAAAGTGATAAAGATGGTGCAGGCCAATGAAATCGGCGACAGCTTCACTTCAGAAGAACCCTTTGTCGAGTCTAAGATTTTCGGCACATCAAGTTTCTGGCCAACTCCATTGGAGCACAAGGTATTGAAGTATAAAAGCAAATTAAATGAAGTTGAGATTAATTAAGTCCATCATTTTATGACTGGCTAATCTTGATTTGCGACAGAACGGGGGCAAATGTCTCCCGTTTTGTCTTTTTTTGTCTAAAAATACTCCAAGCTATCATCTGACCTTTTTCTATGCTATAATCAAATAAATTTTACGAGAAGGAAAGAAAATGGCAAAAGAAAAAGCAATATTCGCGGGCGGCTGCTTCTGGTGCATGGTTGAACCCTTTGAAGAGCAGGACGGCATTTTAACAGTAACAAGCGGCTACACAGGCGGTGACTTTGCTCACCCGACCTATGAGCAGGTCAAAGCGCATATTACCGGCCACACCGAGGCGGTTGAGATTATTTTTGACAATAAAAAAGTGTCATATGAAGCGCTCGTTGAACTTTATTGGCAGACGACCGACCCGACTGACGCCTTTGGACAGTTTGAAGACCGAGGCGACAACTACCGCCCAGTGATTTTTTATACAACAGAAAAGCAGCGGGAAATCGCAGAAGCCAGTAAACAAAGACTCCAAGAATCAGATATTTTCGCCGGGTCAAAAATTATAACCAGCATTGAACCAGCTAAAGTTTTCTGGCCTGCCGAAGCCTATCATCAGGGCTTCTATAAAAAGCATCCGGAGGACTATGCCGAAGAAATCGCCGGCCGCCGAGAATTTATTTTAAAGCACTGGACAGAAAAATAGAAAGACAAAGGTATGACGTTTTATCAATATTTAATGAAATTCAGAAGTCCCTCGGAAAACGATGACATTACAAGGCTGGCAAATCTGGTTTTCAGAGACAGCACTTTTCCGCGCCAATCCACGGATTTTGACGAGATTTCCAGCTATCTGGAGACCCATGCGCCCTTTAGATTTCCATTACAGCTGTTTGATGAAATATGGCAGGATTACCAAGTTTCGTGAGACAGTTCTGTTTCTGGCAAACTTGTCCGCTTTAATAGTTGCATTCTTTGAATAAATATGCAATAATAAGCATTATTTATTAAGGAGGTTCCTATGGCAAATTTATCTGTCTTAGAACAACTGAAATCAGGCGATTTGACGCGCTTTCCAGCCGAATACCGTGATTTTCTCCTCCGAAAAATGTCTGAATTTCAGGCGAAGCACTGGCATGTCTGGGAGCTCCGCCAAATTGAAGATAAGCCTCTGCGTGACCACTATGCGCATATTATTTCGCAAATCACGCAGATTCGTGAATATCGCATTTTGCCCAAGACGCCGGGCGACATTCTGGTTAAAGAGACGATGATTATCGTGACCAACCACGAAAGAGAGCTCATTGCTTTCTGCGGCCGCGACCGGGTGGAGATGAGCTCCAGACCTGCGGTACCAGCCATTCTGACCGCCCGCAACAGTGAGATTGGAACCATGTATACCAGTGACAGCAAAAATGAGCAGGGCAATTATTTATACAGAAATCACGGACTGGCCAAATTTCTGACGGCGCTCCTTGTCGGCTATGCCCATTCTGAAAAAGCCGATGCAGTGATTTTCTGCAATGAAAAATCAATAGGAGTCGCAGAAGCCCTGGGCTTCCAGGAAGTGACGGCCTCAGAAAATCTGCAGACGCATCAAATTGCAGACCCGCTGCTGCAGCTTTGCCTGACTGACTGTCTGCATTATGCAGCACGGCCAGCCGGCAGTATCTGCTGTGATAGAATAATGATTAAGAAAGTTCAAAGATGATAGATTCCAAAGGAGCTGAAGCAGCAGTTGAACTGGCAAAGCAGCTCATCACCATTCCCTCAACATCGGGCCATGAGACAGAAATTCTATTTTTCCTGAAAAACTGGCTGCGCGCGCAGGGCTTCAAGTTTGTCCACCGGGACACCCGCTTTGTCACTGCCAGAATTCAAGGGAAATCGTCCGAGCGGGCACTGATTCTGTCCGGCCATATTGATACCGTCGTGCCGGGAGACAAAAATACCTGGGACTATTCGCCCTATCAGGCAGTCGAAGATACAGAAAAAGGCCGTCTGATCGGCCTTGGCGCCAGTGACATGCTGTCAGGCATCGCTTCAAATCTGACAGTTGCCCGCCAGTTTCTGGACAAAGAGCTGGATTATGACCTCTGGGTCGTGGCAACCGCCAACGAAGAGCTGGACGGCCAAGGCTCAGCCGATTTTGTCCGCTGGTTTGAAATCAACAGCTCCTACCAGTCCGCGGCCTGCATCATTTCCGAGCCCTCAAACCTTGAGCAAATCGAAATCGGCCAGCGCGGCAACCGCTTTATGAGCTTCAACTTCCAAGGCGAATCCGGACACGGCTCCCTGCAGGATAATTTTGACAAAAGTGCTCTGTTCAAACTAGAAAATTTTTTAGGCAATCTTCCTATTATTGTCAAAAATCTCAAGAAATATAGCAATTCTGTGCTTGGACAGCCCACACTCGTGCCGACGGCAGTCAATGCCGGAAATCCCAAGGCCCCTAACAAAACAGCCAGCCGCGTTGACTTGACAATTGACCTGAGGACAACACCCCAGCTGGATGACAGTTTCGACACTTTTATCCAAAAATTAGCAGAAGAATACGCTTTTACTTGGAGATATGTGGCAAATCCAGTCCCCTCGACTCTTGTCAATCCAGAGCTACCATTTATCCAGAAACTTTCAGAAATTACACAGGTCAAAGCCCTCGTAGCCAGTGCCAGCTCCAACGATTCGGGCTTCTTTGAGACTGCGGGCATTCCCACCGTCATCTTCGGCCCAGGCAGTATCGAGCAAGCCCATCAGGCCAACGAGTACATAGAAATTGCCAATATCGAGAGATTTGTCCAGATTCTTGAAAATTACCTCAAAATATACTAATACCGACTATTTTTTAGTCGGTATTTTGAATAAAAAGACATAAAGCTGCGTCAACAAGGCCAGAAAAATGACAATTTTGACCCAGACCGGCGGCACAATGATGATTGCAAAAAGCATCATCGCATTAGAAATCAGCAGAATCCGAGTCTTCTGTTTCTTTGTCATCGTGCGCTCGTTAACAAAATCTGCTGCATAATTTTTATACAGCTTGGTGCCTTTCAGCCAATCTTCGAACCGCTTTGACGAACGCGCGAAGCAGAAGACCGCCAAGAGGAGAAAAGGCGTCGTAGGAATCCCCGGAATGACGACTCCCACCGAAGCGAGCCCGACAAATAGAAAACCTGATATAAGAAATAAAAGTTTCATAGTTCAACCAATCAAAATAAGAATAGCAGGGCGTGATAGTTCTCATATTGTACCATAAATTTTGTACCATAAATTTTTCTACTAGTAGCCGAAATTTGACACTGCCGGCCTTTTCTGGTAGACTATACGAGTACGCAAATTTGCGGACAATTCGTGTGGCAGGCCATGGGCAAGCTGAAAGGCTTGAACGAATAAGACCGCTATGACCACATCACGAAAGCTTGCGCAGCAAAGAGTTTCCTTTGAGAGAAGATGCTCGAGCTGCAAAAATTAAAGAAAGGGAATGGCGAATGCTTGAAAAAATAGGCAGAAGCTATTCAAAAGGAAAAAATCGTGGCTAAACAAGTTGAAAAACTCGTAAAACTTCAAATCCCTGCTGGTAAAGCGACACCAGCTCCACCAGTCGGTCCGGCTCTTGGACAGGCAGGTATCAACATCATGGAATTCACGAAGGCCTTTAATGCTCAGACAGCAGACATGGGCGGAATGATTATTCCAGTTGTTATCAGTGTTTATGACGACAAGTCTTGGACTTTCATCACAAAACAGCCGCCGGCTTCAGCACTCCTGAAACAGGCAGCGAAGATTCAGAAAGCTTCTGGTACGCCGAATAAGGTGAAAGTTGCGAGCATCACAAAGGCTCAGCTTCAAGAAGTTGCCGAGAAGAAAATGCCTGACTTGAATGCTGCATCTCTGGAAGCAGCAATGCGTATCATCGAAGGTACTGCAAAGTCAATGGGAATCACAATTTCGGACTAAAGATTCCTGTAATCTTTAAATATTATGGAAGATTGACGAAGGTCAATCGCTATTACCACAAGGAGAAAACAAATGGCTAAGAAAAGCAAACAAATGCGTGCTGCGCTTGAGAAAATCGACACAGCAAAGTTATACAATGTAGAAGAAGCGGTCAAGCTGGCGAAGGAAGCTAGTTTCGTGAAGTTTGACGCAACGGTAGAAGTTGCCTACAACCTCAATATTGACGTGAAGCAGTCAGACCAGCAGATTCGCGGGGCAATGGTTTTGCCTAACGGAACTGGTAAGACTTCTCGTGTCCTTGTTTTTGCACAGGGCGCGAAGGCTCAGGAAGCTGAAGCTGCAGGCGCTGATTTTGTCGGCAGTGATGACTTGGTTGCCAAGATTAACGGCGGCTGGCTTGATTTCGACGTTGTTATCGCAACGCCTGATATGATGGCTGTCGTAGGACGTCTGGGACGTGTGCTCGGCCCTCGTAACTTGATGCCGAACCCTAAGACAGGTACGGTTACAATGGACGTGACGAAGGCTGTTGAGGAGTCTAAGGGCGGTAAGATTACTTATCGTGCGGACAAGGCTGGTATCGTGGCTGTGCCGATTGGTAAAGTTTCGTTTGACGCAGACAAACTGGTTGAGAACTTGAAGGCCTTCAACAATGTGATGGTTGCGGCTAAACCGGCTGCTTCAAAGGGCACTTACATGACTTCAGTGACTGTTACAACGACAATGGGTCCTGGTGTCAAGATTGACCCATCTTCATTCTAAGGCAGATTCATTCAAATATTCATTTGCGAAAATCGGACGGCGCGAGTTGTCCGATTTTTTGTATTTGTCTGTGTGAAAATAAGAAAGGTATAAAAATAGCTGAAAATATTATCGTCAGAGCACTTTGTTTTATGAGTTTTTTGAAAAATTCACCTAATTCTTGACATTCAGTAATATTTAGTGTAAAATAAAAAAATTACTTGAAGAGACACATATCAAGTAAATTTATAAATACGAATTCGAGCATGTGGAAGACCTGTTTACTCGGACGTGAGACAAAAGGAGGCAAAAATGAACAAATCACTTCAAACTTTAAGCAAAGTTTGCAGACAAATTAGAGTATTATATTACTGGCCTCAGGGCCAATTTAGATACTGATTCATTCAAACTAATTGTCGTCTTTTGCTCTCTGCATCTTTTGCACTTTTTACAGAAAAAACAGGAAAATTCATGGAAAATGAAAATAAGGAATTAAAAGCTTCAATGAAGTCGCGGCATCTGGTCATGTTGTCGCTGGGCGGCGCCGTCGGCGCAGGACTTTTCGCTGGTGCCGGTTCGGCCATCAATATGGCAGGGCCAGCAGTACTCTTAACTTATATTTTATCAGGGCTTTTGCTCTTTGTCATTATGTACGGTGTCGGGCAGATTGTCCTTCTACAAAAGGTAAAATCAACCGGGATGTCGGGGCTGGTTGAACCGCTGCTTGGTCATCGAATCGGAAATTTCATTGACTGGGTTTACTGGCTGCTGGCACTGTCGGTGCTGATTGCGGTCGCTGCACCCATTGCTCAGTTTCTGCAGGTCTGGTGGCCGAATCTGCCGACTTGGGTGGTCTATGTTCTGATTGCGGCTGCGGCTTTTGTCATCAACCTTTTCTCTGTCAAATTCTTTGCGGAAACGGGCTTCTGGATGTCCGCCATTAAAGTCGGCGTCCTGGTGATTCTGATGGTACTCGGGCTTATCCTGATTGTAGGAAAGCCGGCTTATCTGAGTAATCTGACGTCACACGGCGGCTTTGCGCCCAACGGTTTTAAAGGTATTTTCAATGCCATGCTGATTGTCATCTTTTCTTTCGGCGGCATGGAGCTGCTGGCGCTGTCAGTGGCTGAGACGGACAATCCGAAGGAAACCATTCCCAAGGCGGTCCGCTCAATGATTATTCAGTTGTCTCTGGTCTACATTATTCCAGTCTTCATCTTTGTGACGGTTTATCCCTGGAACAAGGTAGGAAGCCTGCCGGGCGGCCCTGTGGTTGCGATTTTTGAGAAGTTCCATCTGCCCTTTGTCTCTAACTTTGTCTTGGCAATTATGATTCTGGCGCTGTTCAGCGTGCTGAATTCAATGTATTTCGGGACAATTCGTTCGCTTTATGCGCGTTCCCGCGGTGCGCAAAATCCGGTCGGCAAGTTTTTTGCAAAGTTATCGAAGAATCAGGTTCCAGTGCGGGCCAATGCTTTCAGCGCCTGTGTTCTCATCTTCGGGGCAATATTGTCAACGGTGATTAAAGGCGGGCTCTTTGAATACATGTCTTCTGCGATTTCTTATCTGCTGATTGTTGTCTGGATTGTCTTCCTGCTTGCAGCGCTGGTGCTTTACCGCAGGAATCCGGAGCTTGTCAAGCCTTGGGTGAAAGTCATTTCTTATGTGACTCTGGTCGTTCTCATCGCCATTCTAATCGGCGTCATTGCGACAAATAAGATTGAAATTACCATTTATGCAGTGGTTGTCTGCTTAATCAGCTTCCTGGCCTATGTTAAGCCGAAAAATGAATAAATAAAAATCGTATGAACTCAATTTTTATGAAAACTGGGTTCATGCGATTTTTTTATTTTGTCTGAGCTTTGTCTGCCGACTCCGGCTGTGCGTATTTTGAGGCAATTTCGTTAATTTTGTCAATATTTCCCTGCGCGCTGAATTGAAATTCTTCAACTTTGCGCTGAATTTGCAGGCCGACTTTCTGGGCCTTTTCGGCCTCGTCCTGAACAATAGTCAGTTTTTCCTGCACATCAGAAATATTGCCTTTCAGCTCAGAGAAGCTGTCGGTGATTTCGCTGATAAGTCCCATTATTCTAATATCTCCTTTGCGACAGCGTCCAGGTCGTAGTCATGTGTCGGCGTGTGCACGAAATCCGGCCCGCCGTCATTTTCTGTGCGGGGCACCAGGTGAATATGCGTGTGCATGACGGACTGTCCGGCGATTTCTCCGCAGTTCGCGACGATGTTCATCCCCTCGGCACCTAATTTCTTGACGAGGAGCTTTCCAAGCTCTGGTATTTTGCTGAAGAGCTGCGCAGCCTGGTCTCCTGTCATTGACAGGAGATTCTCGTAGTGCTGTTTTGGAATGACCAGTGTGTGGCCCTTTGTCGCCTGGGAAATATCTAGAATTGCGAGCACATCATCGTCTTCGTAAATCTTGACTGAGGGAATTTCCCCCGCAATAATTTTACAAAAAATACAGTCTGGCATAAAAGTTTACCTCAGTAGCCTGTTTTCATAGTTCGCTGACGGCTACGCCCTTTCAATATGATATAATCATTATAACAAATTTTCTGAACACAGAAACGAAAATGGAGTTTTCATCGATGACTTTACAGGTAAAAAATCTGACAGGCGGTTATTTCGGCAATCCTGTCCTGAAAGATGTCAATTTTGAAATCACGGACGGCCAGATTGTCGGTATGATTGGTCTGAACGGTGCCGGAAAATCAACCACCATCAAGGAAATCATCGGCCTCTTGACGCCTTTCAGCGGTGAAATTTCAATCGACGGACTAACGATTAAATCGGACAAAACAGCTTTCCGAAAGAAAATCGGCTTTATTCCGGAGACGCCGAGCCTCTATGAGGAGCTGACGCTGCAGGAGCACATTGAGCTGACAGCGCTGGCTTACGACGTGGATAAGGCGGTTGCGCTGGAGCGCGCCAAGCCGCTGCTTGCGACTTTCCGCCTGGCCGACAAGCTGGACTGGTTCCCGATTAATTTCTCTAAAGGCATGAAGCAGAAAGTCATGATTATCTGCGCCTTTTTGACTGAGCCGAGCCTTTATATCATCGACGAGCCTTTTATGGGCCTGGACCCGCTGGCTGTGTCCGATTTGACCGACCTGATGATTCACATGAAAGAGCAGGGTGCCTCAATCCTGATGTCGACTCATATTTTGTCGACGGCCGAGAAATTCTGCGACAAATTCGTCGTGCTCAATGCCGGGCAGGTCGCAGCTGAGGGAGATGTCCCCGCCTTGCGCGACAAGTTCGGCCTGACAGACGCGACGCTTGACGACATCTATCTGCACCTGACAAAAACGGCGACGGAGGCGAAATGAAAGAAATTTTCGCAAAACGCCGCCGGAAATATTACACGCAGAACCTGAAATACCTGCGCTACGTCTTCAACGACCACTTCATGCTCTTTCTCCTGATTATGCTTGCGACCTTATCTGTCCAGTACGCCCAGTTCCTGCAGCATAATACGCTGAACTGGCAGTTTCGCGCGTTAATCGTTGTCGTAGTGAGCGTCGTCGCGTTAGTTCCGGGAAAAGTTGCCAGTTTCATGGAGGCTCCCGACAGTACATTCTTACTGGCAAAAGAAGAAGCTCTGAAAAAAGAATTATACACTGCGCGCCTGCGCTCAATGCTTTTCCCGGCCGTCATCATCCTTGCGTTGACCGTCATTGCAAGCCCCGCCGTCAAATTCAACGCGCTCATGCTGGTACTCTGGTTTGTCATTTTACTTGTAATAAAATTTGCCAGCTTCATCCTCAGATTAAGAAGTTTTCTGCCGGCTGGCAATTTGGACTGGGAAGCATTGATTCATTATGAAGAAATCCGCCAGACCAGCATTCTGAAAATCTACGCGCTTTTCACCAATGTCAAAGGCATCGAATCCCGCGCCAGACGCCGCAAGTACCTGGATTTCCTGCTGCCGAAAAATGGCGAATCTGCCTTCAGTTTCCTCTACCTGCGCACCTTTCTGCGCTCGGGAGAATATTTTACTCTGAGCCTGAGACTGCTGATTTTGTCACTCATTCTGATTATTTTTGTGCACAATATCTGGGCAGTTGTCGTGATAGTGGCCATTATTGACTACCTGCTCATTTTCCAGCTTCTGTCACTTCAGAAAAGCTTTGAATATCAGACCATGGCAAAAATTTATCCCGTGACAGAAGACGCAAAACTCCAGGCACTCAAGCATCTCCTGCAGAAAATCGTTGTACTTTTCACACTCATTCAGCTGATTTGTATGGTTCCATCCTTCTGGATAAGCTGGCAAATTCTGCTGCTCCTGCCGATTGCTTACCTGCTGGGCTGGATTTACCCTAGCTACCGCCTGAAAGGGCAAAAAAAATAGCTTCACACGAGCTATTTTTTTAATACAAACTTTCTAATTTAATACAAACTTTCTAAAAAGAACCTTCGAGCCGAGAATGATACCAATCGGCAGAAGCAGCGCCGCAGGGAAAGCAATGATAAACGGCGTAACCGCCTGGAAAATCGGATAAAGCAGAGAAAAAAGAACAGAGTAAGAAGCCACATGCAGGAAGAAACTAAGCTCCCGCCGCTGACTTCTCCGAGTCTGAGCCGCATTACGCTTATTTTCCTGAGTCAAAGGCACATACTGCTGCGCCAGCGGACGCCCATTGTCAATGTTTTGATAGGCAGGCATCTCACTTTCAGAATATTCATACTCTCTCGCTTCCATAAGTTTTATAATTGTAACACAAAATCACGTGTTTTGCAAACTTGATGAAAAAGCTCTCAACTTGATTTTCTAGGCAGATGTGGTAAAATAATCATAGAGGGAGCACATAAAAAACCGTGTGGGTCCTACACACGGCGTGTTAAATATCCTCTGCGCGAAGGGGGCACTAGTTAACTAGTGCTTTTTATGTTTGCGAATTAACTCAACGATTTGCAGTAAAACTGAAATCAGCGTGAGTATGACCTGAACTACGTCCAGTAATATCACAAGCAACCTTTCGCAGAGGGGCGGACAATCGTCATAGCTGCAAGTCCCCCCTTCGTATAGAATGTGGCGAGGCTGTGCGCACGCGGAGCGATTTGAACACAAGAGCTTTTTACCCTCTTACTAATTAATACGTAATTTTTTCGGACTTGTTACAAGTTTTTTCAGAAAATTATCCGAAAAAGAAACACACGCCGTGCTCGTCGGTGTGGTATAATAATAAAGTTATGAATGACAGAAATATAAATATTACAGCAACTGCAGAATCCGTGGAACAGGCGAAGGCCCTGATTGAAGCGGGGGCAGACACAATATATGTCGGCGATGAGACTTTTGGACTGCGCCTGCCCACGGCCTTGTCGCATGAACAAATCCGTCTCGTCACGGAAATGGCGCATGCGGCCGGAAAAACGGTCACAGTGGCGGTAAATGCGCTGATGCACGTTGAGAAGATGGCGATTATCAAGCCTTATCTGGACTTTCTCCAGGAGATTAAGGCCGACCAGATTACGGTGGGCGATGCCGGCGTGATTTATGTCCTGCAGCGTGACGGCTACCAGCTGCCCTGGATTTATGATGCTTCGGTGCTGGTTACGAGCTCGCGTCAGGTCAATTTCTGGGCTGAACAAGGGGCAGCGGCTGCGGTTCTCGCACGTGAATTGCCGAAAGTTGAGTTAGAAGAGATGGCGAAGGGGCTGCAAATTCCAGGAGAAATCCTGGTTTATGGGGCTACTGTCATTCACCAGTCGAAACGCCCGCTCCTCCAGAATTTCTACAATTTTGCCAAGGTCGCGAAGGAAGAGGGCAAAGACCAGGCCAGCAATCATTTTCTGGCCGAGCCCAACGACGCGGAGTCACACTTCAGCATCTTCGAAGACAGCCACGGCACGCACATTTTTGCCAACGATGACCTGGACATGATGACGGAACTAGGCGAGCTGACGGCGATGGGCTACGAGAACTGGAAGCTGGACGGGATTTTCACTCGCGGTGAAAATTTTGTTGAGATTGTTCGGATTTTTGTGCAGGCGCGTGAGCTGATTGAAGCTGGTGAATTCACGCCGGATAAGGCTTTTCAGCTTGATGAGATGGTGCGGAGCTTCCATCCGGCGGGGCGTACCTTATCTCATGGCTTCTATGATTTGGACCCGGCGAAGATTAAATGATGCAGTCATGAAAGCCCTCTGTTTTGAGAAATTCGGCAATTATTACAGCCCAAATATTAATAAAAAGTTTTGGTCTTCACGACCTTTTCAAAATAAAAGAATTCTGGTTCTATCTTGAAAATAGTTCCTAATAATTCTAGATTTTGTAATAGAAATTGAAATTATTGGAGAAAAATCTATAATGTCTAAAAAATACCAGCGTCCTGAGGTGCTTGCACCCGCAGGAACTCTAGAAAAACTCAAAGTAGCTTTTGATTACGGTGCAGATGCTGTTTTCATCGGCGGACAGGCCTATGGTTTGCGCTCAAGGGCTGGAAATTTCAGCTTTGAGGAAATGGCCGAAGGCGTTGCTTATGCTGAAGCTCACGGCGGAAAGCTTTACGTCGCGGCCAATATGGTAACACACGAGGGCAATGAGCAGGGCGCAGGCGCTTGGTTCCGCCAGCTGCGCGACATCGGCGTTCACGCGGTGATTGTTTCTGACCCTGCCCTCATTGCGATTTGCGCGGCAGAAGCGCCAGGTCTCGCGATTCACCTGTCAACACAGGCTTCAGCCACCAACTACGAGACACTCGAATTCTGGAAAAAGCTCGGGCTTGAACGAGTGGTTCTGGCGCGTGAAGTCTCAATGGACGAGCTGGCGGAGATTCGCAAGCATACAGATATTGAAATCGAGGCCTTTGTGCACGGTGCCATGTGCATCAGCTACTCCGGGCGTTGCGTTCTCTCAAACTATATGAGCCTGCGCGATGCCAACCGCGGCGGCTGCAGCCAGTCCTGCCGCTGGCGTTACGACCTCTATGACATGCCTTTCGGCCGTGAGCACGAGTCGGTTCAGGGTGAAGTGCCCGAGCCTTTCTCCATGTCGGCGGTGGATATGAGCATGATTGAGCACATTCCGGACATGATTGAAAACGGCGTCAATTCGCTGAAAATCGAGGGGCGGATGAAATCGATTCACTACGTTTCAACGGTGACAATGGTTTATAAGGCGGCGGTAAATGCTTATTTGGAGAGTCCGGCCAAATTTGAAGAGATAAAGCAGAGTTTAGTTGATGAACTCTGGAAAGTAGCCCAACGCGAGTTAGACACCGGCTTTTATTATGGCATCCCTGACGAGAACAAGCAGTTGTTCGGCGCGCGGCGCAAAATTCCTGAGTATAAGTTTGTCGGCGAAGTGGTGTCTTATGATGCGGCCAAGCAGGAAGCAGTCATTCGTCAGCGCAATGTCATCCGCGAAGGCGACGTGATTGAGTTCTACGGGCCTGGCTTCAGACATTCTCAGACGAAAGTTGAGAATCTCCGGCTGGCCTCCACAGGTGAAGCGATTGACCGCGCACCTAACCCGATGGAGCTGCTGCTCATCAGTCTGAGCGAAGAAGTTCAGCCAGGTGACATGATTCGTAAAAACGAAGAGGGTTTGATTAATTTATATGTTCAAGATGTGAAACACGCCCGTTAAGAAGCGTAGAAATTTAGGGAAATTGGGTTCTGCCGTAAGGCAGGTTCTAATTTCATCTAATTTCCTAGCTTCTGGCGTGTTGAGCTCAATTATAAAGAAAACGGCCAGGCTGTGACGGTTCGGGCTTAAAGGGTAGTTAAAATGATGACCAACAACATTTCCAAATCGAAGTTGAAGGGGCGCAAGATTGGCGTCTATTTCGGGACTTTTGCACCGCTGCATGTCGGGCACCAGCAGCAGGTCTACAAGTGCGCGGCGCTGAATGACGGCGTCCTGCTGATTGCTTCCGGCACGAATCACGACCGGGGCGCGAAGATTGGTCTGCCGCTGTCTAAGCGCTTCCGCTATCTACGAGAAGCCTATAATGACGAGCCGACCATCAAAGTCGCCATGCTGGACGAAGAAAATATTCCAGCTATGCCGGACGGCTGGAATCAATGGGCGGACATGCTTTTTGACTTGATTCGCGAGAATACGGTGGAAGAGAAGCTGGAAGTCACTTTTTACGTCGGCGAGGAAGAGTATATAGCCGAGCTGTCCAAGCGCTTTCCCGCGGACGACGGGAACAGCTATGCGGTTGAAATTGCCGACCGCCACGACATCCAGATTTCCGCGACGCAGATTCGTGAAAATCCGATGCTGCACTGGAACGATATCAACCGTGTTTTCCGCCGCCATTTCTCGAAAGTTGTGACTGTCATGGGCTCGGCATCAACCGGCAAGTCGACGCTCGTGCGCTGGCTGGCCCGCTCCATCAACGCGCCCTTTTCACTTGAGTATGCGCGTGAATACGAGGAAAAATCAAACATTGACGACGATGAACTCCGTATGGACGATTACGCCCGCCTGATTACCGGCCAGTACGACGCCAATTCGCGCGAAGTTAATTCGCCATCTAACCAGGGCGTTGTATTTCTGGACACAGATGCCATTGTCACGCGGGTCTATGCGAAATTGTACCTGCCCAAGGAAGAATTTGAACAGCTCGAGCCGCTTTTCCAGAAGACGATTGCCGACGAGCATATGGACCTGATTCTCGTGATACCGCCGATTACCGAGTATGTCGATGACGGTTTCCGCAATATGGAATGGGAAGCCAGCCGTAACGAGTTTCAGAAAGAACTGATGCACTCGCTGGCAGAATTCGGGCTGATGGACCGCGTTGTTTTACTGAGCGATGATGGCGACCACCGTGACGAACACGGCTACTTATCGCGTTATCACCATGCCATTGACGCAGTCAAACAGTTTACCGGCATTGAAATTAAGAAATTAGAGTATTAATGAATTTTTTTTGATACGTTTGGTAAATTTTTACGTATTATATATTAAGAGGGAAAAAGAGAAGAATGGCTGAAAATCTGAAATTTGAAATCGTAGAGCACTTAATCGAGCTCTCAAGCACTGCCTCAGGCTGGACAAAAGAGCTTAACCGGGTCTCATGGAACGGTGCTGAGCCGAAATATGACCTGCGCGCATGGTCCCCCGACCATCAAAAAATGGGCAAAGGCATCACTCTGTCCACTGAAGAATTTGCAAAATTAGTAAAAGAGCTGAAAAATGAATAGTCAGCTCTTTTAGCTTAAGAACAGCGACGCGACAATCAGGCAGATATACATCACAGTCGTGACCAGTGAGAGAATCCGCCAGAAATGCCGGAAGAAAACCGCGAATCGGAATTCTTTGTAGTAGAAAAGGTCAAGAAGCAGCAGCACCAGGCCGATTCCGGAAATCAGCATCAGGTAATACGGCAGAATCGAAAAACCTGTGGCGTTTTTTGTGAAGCCTTCAAGTCCGAAAATCAGAAAAATCAGGCAAACATCAATCACCTTGATTTTGGTATAGCGCTTCAATTTGAGCAGACGAAAAATGAGCTTCAGAATGACGAAAACGATAATCGGGAAGAACAGGATAAGAAGCTTCGTAAATATACTCATAGTTAATTATATCATTATTCTGACAGGTCTGTAAAGCTGGCAGCCACAAATTCGGCCAGCCGTTTCGGGTTAACTTTTACGGAACGGCCGACTTCGCCGGCTGAGACCACAATGAAATCCCGATTTTCTGCGGCCTGCTCAAAGAAAATGGGAAAAGCCTTCGTCTGGTGAATGCCGACCGGATTGTTAGCGCCATGTACGTAACCGGTAGTTCTCTGCAAGTCCTTCTGCGGAATCATGCTGACCTT
Source organism: Lactovum odontotermitis (assembly GCF_054658595.1). Taxonomy (NCBI): domain Bacteria; kingdom Bacillati; phylum Bacillota; class Bacilli; order Lactobacillales; family Streptococcaceae; genus Lactovum; species Lactovum odontotermitis. The sequence goes on along the minus strand of NZ_BAAGGQ010000005.1, from coordinate 101,364 downwards.
CTTGTTGCCGGAGACAGCGGCCAGTTTTTTCTCAGCCAGGTGAGCTGTAATCGGCAGAATCCCAATCAGAGGCCCAGTTTTATCGCCAGTTAAGGCTAAAGTCTTGTAAACATCGGATTTGACCAGACCATCAGGCAAATTGTCAGGTTCCTCAAGCGCATTGAAAGCCAAGCTTTCATAAGGAATTTTCGCCTTGTCAAGAATCTGCTCGACCAGCGTCTTTTTCAGCTTTTCTTTTTTGGACATGCTTTAATTATAGCAGACAATAAGTCAATGAGGGAGTGTGAGTGACAAGAACACTCAAATTTTTATTTTTTGGTTTGGAAAATACGCGGAGCGGCCTTGTAAATCAGACCTAGGATAATAAGTGCTGCCGCCGCAGTCAGAATACCGGACACAGTATTCACAAAAAGCGAATAAATCCAGGCTGACCAGCCTTTCCATGCATATTGAGACCAAAAAACAATTCCTGCGATAAAGTGGAAAAAATACTTTGCAGAAATACCAAGAAGCGTGGCGTAGAGTATTTTTGTGAACTTTAACGTTGACTTCGTATTGAAAATTCCGCCGAGTCCAAGAGAAACAGGGGCAACCACATATTCCAGGAAAGCTTGAGCCGCCGAAAGCGGCGTGACCTCCCCCAGAACAATCGCCAGCAGCCCATAAAGCAAGCCGGCAATGAGTCCCCAGGCAAGTCCGCGCCGAATCGCCAGCAAGAGCAGCGGAATCACCGTCAGCTCAATATAAAAAGTCTGGGCATAATTGATAGAAACAATACTCAGAATCAGCGCAACAGCCACGAAAACAGCCGTTTCCGCCAGTGGCAGAATCTTAGAATTTGTCATGTAAAAAATCTCCTTCTATACACAAAAGGAGGGTTTGTTTGAGCTGAGGCGACGCAAAAACCGCCTTCACATCCCGACGCGCGCATTACCGCGATCCGGTCAGATGGACTCTCTCAGCTGCGGCTATCCGCAGCACCCATTGTGTAGGTTTATTATAACTTATTCTTGCTGAGGATGCAAAGAACTTGCGCAAAATCAAAATTTTCAGAAAAATAATCTTTTTACTTGACAAATAGAAAAAATTAAGTTAGACTTATTCCAAGATTTACAAATACTGAAATAAGCTGATCGGGAAAGTAGTGGACGGTCGCCAGCAGAGGGAGCCTGCGTTGAGTGAAAGCAGGACTGGCAAAGAACACGAAAATGGCCTGAGATTAGGTAGGATGAACGTTAAATCGTTAGTTTTATCCGGAGTTGTTCACGTTAACGAACTCAACATTTAGAAGTGCACTCTGATGTTGCTGAGGCGTTTTTTCTTTACAAGATGGTAAGAAAAGATAAAATGTGAAACAGAATGGTACCACGACTTTGAATAAATATCAAAGCCCGTTTCTGAAATATTTTTAGATATTTTAGAAGCGGGCTTATTTTATTTATCTGTATTTGTAAATCCCAAACGAACTTTATTAACGAACTTAATCCCAAAGGAGAATCAACATCATGAAAAAATCATCATTACTTACATTAGTCGTTGCAGGCGTGGCTCTGCTCACACTGACAGCCTGCAGCTCGTCCTCAAAATCCGGCTCAAGCAGCCGCACCTACACTATCGGCGTGGCCTCTGACCTTGAAAAACAAGAGTGGCAGCTGGTCGCAAAGAATGTTAAATCCGAAGGCATTACTTTAAAAATAAAGGAATTCACGGACTACACGCAGGAAAACCCGGCCACTGCGGACGGAAACCTTGACCTGAACGGTTTCCAGACCAAAGCCTATTTGGACAACTGGAACAAGCAGAATAAAGGGGACTTGGTAAGTATCGGCTGGACCTACATTTCGCCGCTGGGCCTCTATTCTGACACGCTGAAAGATGTGAAAGACATCAAGTCGGGCGATACAATCGCAATCCCGAATGATGTGACGAACGGCGGCCGTGCCGTCAATCTGCTGGCTGGCGCAGGTCTGGTAACATTGAAAGATGGTGCTCCGGCCATTCCGTCGGTGAAAGACATTGCCGACAAAAAAGGCCTTACAATCAAGACGCTGGACCCTTCGCAGATTGCGGCAGCATTGCCTGATGTGACAGCGGCCGTGATTAACACGAACTACGTTCAGACGCAGCTGAAAAAAACGCCAGAAGATGCGATTTATGTCGACACAGACCATGCCACATCACTAGGTGACGAGTTCAAGAACCTTGTGGCCGTGAAATCTGAGAATAAGAACAAGAAGGACTTCAAAACGCTGGTTAAGGCTTATCAAACCGATAAAGTCCGCGAGATTATAAAATCCGGCGGTGATACTTCAGCTTGGGACTTAAAAGATTAATCCGGCAAAGTTCCATTTCACCAAAAAGAAATTAGTAGCGTAGAATGATAGAGATGATAAATTTAAAAAACATTACAGTCCAATTTTCGCAAAAAAAGCGGGAAGTGGTCGCAGTCAAGGATGTCTCGCTGGAAGTTGAAGCGGGCGACATTTACGGCATCGTGGGCTACTCAGGCGCGGGCAAATCGACACTGGTGCGGGTGATTAACCTCCTGCAAAAGCCAGTGTCGGGCTCCGTCGAGGTGGACGGCAAAAACCTGCTCGCTTTGAGCGCCTCGCAGCTGCGGGAAGAGCGCAAAAAAATCGGCATGATTTTCCAGCACTTTAATCTGATGGCGTCACGCACAATTGCGCAGAATGTCGAATTTCCACTGGCCGGCAGCGGCCTGTCTAAAGCCGAACGTCAGAAAAAGGTCGAAAATCTGCTCGATTTAGTGGGCATTCTGGACAAAAAAGATGCCTACCCTGAGCAGCTTTCCGGCGGTCAGAAGCAGCGTGTGGCTGTTGCGCGCGCCTTGGCGAATGACCCGAAGATTCTGCTCTGTGATGAAGCCACGTCGGCTCTGGACCCGAAGACAACTTTGGCAGTGCTGGATTTACTTCGGGAAATCAACCGCAAGCTGGGCATTACGATTGTTCTGATTACGCATGAAATGCAAGTCGTCAAAGAAATCTGCAACAAGGTGGCCGTGATGGAGAATGGACGCTTGATTGAGCACGGCTCGGCCATTGAGATTTTCAGCGCGCCGAAGCAGCCGCTGACGATTGATTTCATCCGCACCGCGACGCACGTGGACCAGGCGGAAGCCAGTATCTTTGTGAATGCGCCGGGGGCTAGCGTCTATGAGCTGAAGTTTTCAGGCGAGAGTTCGTCTGAGCCTGTGATTATCGAGCTTTTCAAGCGTTTTGGACTGACTGCGTCAATTCTCTACGGCAATATTGAGTATATTCAAAATACGCCTCTAGGCACACTGCTGGTCAGCTTTGACAAAGAAGTCAATTTTGCTGAAATTTCGGATTATCTTGATGGACAAAATGTCAAGATTCGTCAAGTGGACAAGTCTGAGGTAGAAGAAAGTGAGGACGCAAATGTTTGATAGACTTTTCCCGAATGTGCCCCAGTACTGGCCGGACTTCGGCCAGGCGACGATTGACACGATTCTGATGACGCTTTTCACCATGATTATTGCTGGGATTCTAGGCATTCTTCTGGGCGTGATTCTGCTGTCAACCAATGAAAACGGGCTGACGCCGAACCGGGTGATTTATCTGATTTTGGACAAAATCGTCGATATTGGCCGAGCCATTCCATTTATTATTCTGCTGGTGGCCATCATTCCCTTCACGCGACTGCTCGTGGGCACGTCGATTGGAACGGCTGCAGTGACTGTGCCTATCGTGGTCGGGACAATTCCATTTTTTGCACGCATGGTCCAAAATAGCCTGATGGAAGTCGACTCTGGCGTGGTTGAAGCGGCGCGAGCCATGGGAACCAGCAATCTTGGCATCATTTTCCGTGTCTACCTGAAAGAAGGACTCGTGCCGATTCTGCGCGACCTTAACTTTACGACGATTTCGGTGATTGGCCTGACGGCAATGGCAGGGATTGTCGGGGGCGGCGGGCTTGGCAACATGGCCGTCCAATACGGCTATCAGCGCGGCCAGAATGATGTGACTTTCTTTGCGCTGGTACTGGTTCTGATTTTCGTTTTTATCACTCAAATTTTGGGGAACCTTTTGATTAAGTTAGTTCTGCACGGCAGAAAAGCCTGATAGAATTAGATTTCTCAGAATTAATAAATTTACAAAGGAGAGAATTTTATGAGTAACAAGTTTCAAATCGTAGGCAGTTTGCTTCGTCCTGAAGCACTGCTTGCTTATAAGCGGCAAATCGAGTCTCGCGATGACATTACCTATCCTTTTTACAAAGATTTTCCAGGCTATGAAGAGGCGGAGACTGAGGCAACAAAGCAAGTCGTGGCGGAAGAAATCAAGCATGGACTTTCAGTCGTTACAGACGGTGAATATTCGAAATCAATGTGGCATTTGGATTTTGTGTGGGGATTCAGCGGGATAGAGCGACTTATTGCAGAACACGGCTATTTCTTCCGTGACAAAGACAATCATGGGCATTACGAAACACGGCGCGACATCGGCCTTAAGATTACAGCACCTTTATCCGGCAAAAATCATCATTTCATTGAGGTTTATAAAAGACTTGCTGAAATTGCACCGGCTGGAACGACGCTGAAGCAGTGCATTTGGGCGCCGGCGCATGCTTATACTGAACTTGCGGTATTTGACAAATTAGCAGGCGAAGGGCAGGTTTACGCAGATAATGCAGCATTGAAAGATGGGCTTATTAACGCTTATAAAGAATTTATCACGGAATTTGCAGCAATTGGTGGTAAGATTTTACAATTTGATGACTGTTTATGGGAACTTTTTGCGTCAGACAATGACAATTCTCCTTTTACAGGAGAGATAGACTCACCTGAAATAAAAGGAATTGCTGAAGAATTTGTCGCTATTAACAACGAAGTCATTGATTTCGGTCATTCACTGGGGTTGACCATCTGGACGCACAACTGCCGCGGGAATTATGAAAGCCGTAATATGGGCGGCGGCTCCTACGCTGAAATCGCAAAGCTTTTTCTGGGAGGTCAGCACTATGACCGTTTCTTCCTCGAATGGGACGACAATCGTGCCGGCTCGCTAGAAGCCCTTTCCGCCTTCAAAGACAGGCCTGATACTGAAATTGTACTTGGCTTGCTGTCTTCAAAAACAAATACACTGGACGATGAGGGGCGTGTTGTTCAGCTGTTGGATGAAGCAGCGAAGATTATTCCAAAAGAGCGCTTGTTCCTTTCCCACCAATGCGGTTTTGCCTCGTGCGACGGTGGTAACGAACTAAGTGAAGCTGAGCAGTGGGAAAAGATTGACCAAGGCCAGCAGATTGCCTTCCGTTACTGGGGAGAGTAGTTTTTAGAGATTCTGATTACAAGAAACTGTCAATTTCGGCAGTTTTTTGCTATAATTAAGATTGTTAAAAAAGAAACAAGATGTGAAACACGCCCGCTTTGAAGCGTAGTAAATTACCCCCTAAAGGGGAAAGCAATCTGTAAGCGGCTGAAGCCGCAACAGCCTGCTTTTCTATTTTCCTAGCTTCAGGCGTGTTGAACTCAATCAAAAACAAGGAGACAATATATGTCAAAATTAGTATTTGCCCGTCACGGCGAGTCTGAATGGAACCTTGCCAACCTCTTTACAGGCTGGGCAGATGTCGATTTATCCGAAAAGGGAACACAGCAGGCCATTGATGCCGGCAAGTTGATTAAGAAACACGGCATTGAGTTTGATATCGCTTATACATCCGTGCTGAAACGTGCCATTAAGACGACTGACCTGGCACTTGAGTACTCAGACCAGATGTGGGTACCAGTGATTAAGTCATGGCGTCTGAATGAGCGTCATTACGGCGGCCTGACAGGCTTGAACAAAGATGATGCCCGTGCAAAATGGGGGGCTGACCAGGTTCAGATCTGGCGCCGTTCATACGACACTTTGCCTCCAATGATGGCGCATGATGACCAGTATTCAGCTCACAATGACCGTCGCTACGCTGATTTGGAAGATTCACTGATTCCTGATGGTGAAAACCTTAAAGTGACACTTGAGCGCGCACTGCCTTTCTGGGAAGATGAAATTGCTCCAGCGCTGCTTTCAGGTAAAACTGTTTTTGTCGGTGCGCACGGCAACTCAATCCGCGCACTGGTTAAGCACATCAAAAAGCTTGGCGATGATGAAATCATGGGCGTTGAAATTCCAAATTTCCCGCCATTGGTATTCGAATTTGATGAGAAATTGAATCTCACAAAAGAATATTATCTTGACTAAAAATTTTAGAAAATCACTCGTTTGAAGTGATTTTCTTTTACTAAAAATTCCGTCGAAATTGTGGTAAAATGATAGAAATGTCTAGGAAAAATCGGCGAGAAAACCAGAAGCGGGCGGATAAGAAGAAAAAAGAGCCCTCTATTAATTTGCGCGTGAACATCTTGTTCACGGTTATTTTCGCACTTTTTCTGGTTCTAATCGGCCGCCTTTACTATATGCAGGTGATTGACCGGCAGTTTTATGCGGATAAACTCAAGGAAAACGGGATTGATACGACCATCAAAACCAGTTCGCCGCGCGGTCAGGTTTTTGATGCTAAAGGAAAGCTGCTGGCTTCAACGTCAACGGTTCCATCGGTTACATTTACGCGGGGGAGTGGCATTACTGCTGAAAACATGCATAACAATGCGGTGAAACTTGTGCCGCTGCTGCGTGATTTTATTGATGCTAAGGACTTATCTGACTACGACAAAAAAGATTATTATTTGTCGGACCCGGCCAATCTTAAAAGCATTGCAGCAAAGCTCCCGGCCAGTAAGCTGGTGGACAAAAACGGCAAACGGCTGACGGAGGCTGAAAAATATGCCCAGTACATCAAACTGGTTTCTGATGACCAAATTCAGTATCAAGGCGATGATGAGTTAGCGGCAGAGCTTTACAAGCTGATGAACGGGACACAGGCTTTTGCGACGTCCAATATTGTCTCAGGAGATATTCCTGCGGATATTCTGGCAAAAGTTGGTTCTCAGCAGGGAGATTATCCGGGAATTTCTGTAGGAACAAACTGGGACTACAATATTGACGATAATAATCTGCTTACTCCATTGTTGGGTAATATTTCCACTTCAAAGGCCGGCCTTCCTGATAATCCTGAAAATAAAACTTTACCTACAATTGAAGAATATAAGAAAATGGGTTATTCAATGAATGACCGTGTCGGGACTTCTTATCTCCAGCAGGGCTATGAGAGTATACTTCAGGGCAAGCGTGAAATCACGAAGATTGCGGTAGATTCAAAGGGAAATATCAAGTCAAAGACCGTGACCCAAGAGGGGGCACAGGGGAAAAACCTCAAGCTGACGGTTGATTTGGATTTTGAGAATGCTGTTCAGGGAATATTGCAGAATGCAATGAATACGATAACGGCGTCAGCTAATCCTTATTCTAAAGGCGTGTATGCAGTTGTGCTGAACTCTCAGACGGGTGCGATTCTTTCAATGAATGGCATTCAGAGGGACCCGGAGACTGGGGAGCAAAAAACGAGTTCACTCTATCCGATGACGAACCAATATATTCCGGGTTCCACTGTGAAGCCGGGAACTTTGACGGCCGGCTGGGAAAGCGGTGCGATTTCAGGCAATCAAGTGATTACCAGTCAGCCGATTCAGCTGGCCGGCTCAAATCCGATTCGAGACTGGAATTCTTATGGTTTTGGTGCTATTCGTGCGGACGAAGCACTTGAGATGTCCTCAAATACTTATATGGTTCAGGTCGCTTTGAAGATGCTGGGACAGAATTACACGCCAAACATGATGGTCAGCACCACAAACCGTGTCAAGGCCTATGATGAGATACGTTCAGCCTTTGGTCAGTACGGTCTTGGAACTTCCACAGGACTTGATATTCCAGGAGGCAGTACGGGACTAGTCCATTCAACAGCAGATAGTAAATATACAACAGTGGCGAATTTACTGCTTGAATCTTTCGGCCAGTTTGATACTTATACACCGCTTCAGCTGGCTCAGTTTGCTCAGACAATTGCCAATAACGGCAAGCGGCTCGCGCCGCACATTGTCGAAGGCATCTACACGAGCACTGACAGCAGCCTTGGCAAAGAAGAAAGCCAGATTAAGCCGAAAGAACTGAATCAGGTGAATATTTCGCAGGATTTGATGGATATTATACATCTTGGTATGAAAGAAGTGGTTTACGGCCCTTCAGGTAATCGAACTGGTGCAGAGGTTGCTGCTGGTGCACAGACAGAAATTTATGCCAAAACCGGTACTTCTGAGAGCCTCGCACCTGACGGCAGCATCAGCTTGACAGTCAATAATGTGATTGGCTTTGCGCCGGGTCCAAATCCGCAAATCGCTGTCGGCATCATGATTCCGGATTTGTCCGCTGATATGCACATTAACCAGACAGTTTTAACACAGATTGTCAACAAGGCCATTGAAATGAAGGTGATAAAATAAATGTACTACCCCGAACAATTGGCCAAACTCATCGAAAGTTTCCAGAAACTCCCGCAGATTGGTCAGAAAACCGCAACGCGCCTGGCTTTTCACGTTATCGGCATGCAGGACCAGGATGTCAATGATTTTGCGGCTAACTTGCTGGCTGCCAAGCGTGAGCTGCAGTACTGCAAAATTTGCGGCAATCTGGCCGGCGGCGAAATCTGTGATGTCTGTGCAGACCCGACGCGTGACAAAACTAAAATTCTCGTCGTCGAAGAAATCCGTGATGTCACTGTTTTCGAGCGGGTCGGCGAATACCACGGCCTCTACCATGTCCTGCACGGCACGATTTCAGTCTTTGACAATGTGACGCCGGACGACATCAATATTAAGAGCCTCATCACACGGCTGATGGACCAGACGGTCGAAGAAGTCATTCTGGCGACGAATGCCACCAGCGAAGGTGAGACAACTGCCATGTATTTGTCCAGATTGATTAAGCCGGCCGGCATCAGAGTGACACGGCTGGCACGCGGTCTGGCGGTCGGCTCGGACATCGAGTATGCCAACGAAGTCACATTAATTAATGCGATTGAAAATAGACAAGAAATATAAAATCGGAAAGGAAATGGCCGAGCGCTTGCGCGAATGCTATTTAATAAAAAAATTTTGAAGGAAAAACTTATTATATTGTATGGCGGCCGCAGTGCCGAGAAAAAAGTTTCTGTACTGTCTGCCCAAAATGTCATCGCGGCAGCTGACAAGGAAAAATTCACCGTCAGCGCTTATTTTATCTCGGACAAGGGCCGTTTTTACCGTGTCCATGACCTGTCAGAGCTGTTGACAAACGACAGGCTTGCAGGGGAGACGCCCATTCTGCCAGGGGAGATTTATGAGGAGGGTGCCGTCGTTTTGCCGATTTTGCACGGTCCTATGGGTGAAGACGGGACAATTCAGGGATTTCTGGAAATACTGGGCATGCCGTATGTAGGACCTAATGTACTGGCGGCCTCAAGCACAATGGACAAACTCCTTGCAAAACTGGTTTTCCAGGCGCTGAACATTCCCCAGCTCCCATACGTCGCCGCACTGGCTGGTGAGGAAAACTGGAAAATTGTCGAAGAGGTCGCAGCCAAGCTGAAATTCCCTGTTTTTGTCAAGCCCGCCAACATGGGCTCGAGCGTCGGCATCAGCCGGGTGGATAATATTGGTGAGCTGACGCCGGCTTTGGACGAAGCGTTCAAGTTTGACCAGCGTATCGTGATTGAGCAGGGTGTGGTCAATGCGCGTGAAATCGAGTGCGCGATGCTCGGAAACGGCAATTCTGTAAAGGCCGCTTTTCCGGGCGAAATTGTCAAAGATGTCGATTTTTATGACTACAGGTCAAAATACATTGACAACAAAATTGAAATGGCGATTCCGGCCGAGATTCCGGTCGAGCTTGCTGAGAGGATTCAGAGCTATGCGGTAGAGGCCTACAAGGCTGTCAACGGTGCTGGAATGGCGCGCTGCGACTTTTTCCTGGACAAGGACGGCAACCTTTATCTGAACGAAATTAATTCAATTCCTGGCTTCACCAAGTGGTCGATGTATCCGCTGCTCTGGGATAACATGGGTCTGCCTTATCCGGAGTTGATTGAGAAGCTGGTTGAACTTGGAAAATCTGCTTTTGAGCTGCGTGAAGCGCATCTGGCGGACTAAAACGCCTGAAAGGCATAAAGAAACAGGCAAGTTCCTGTTTTTTTGGTAAAATACTATTATGGATTTAACTTTACATGAAATCGGCCGTGCGATTGGCGCGACAAATGATTTTACAAAATTTGAGGATATAAAGCTCGAAAAGCTCGAGTTTGACAGCCGCAAAATCAGCGACGGCGACATTTTTCTGCCGCTAAAAGGTGCGCGTGACGGCCATGACTTTATCGGCACAGCCTTCAGAAAAGGCGCAGCCGCAGTCATTTCCGAGATTCCCGCGGCATGGCCCTACCTGCAGGTTGCGGACACAAAAGCCGCCCTGCAGCAGCTAGCCCAATACTATCTGGAGAAGCAGAAGCCGGATGTCATCGCAATCACCGGCTCAAACGGCAAAACCACGACGAAAGACATGACAGCAGCCGTACTGGCTGCCAAATACAGGACTTACAAAACCCAGGGCAACTACAACAACGACATCGGCCTGCCCTACACCATTTTGTCCATGCCAGCGGATACCGAGAAGCTGGTCCTGGAGATGGGCATGGACAGACCGGGCGAGATTGACTTTTTGTCAAAGCTGGCGCGCCCTAAGATTGCATTGATTACTTTGATAGGTGAATCCCATTTAGAGTTTTTCGGCAGCCGGCGTGAAATAGCCCGCGGAAAAATGGGTATCACAGCAGGCATGTCGCGTCAGAACCCGCTAATTGCCCCTGCAGACCCCATCATCAATGAATTCATCCCGGAAAATCAGAAAATCATCCGCTTCGGTACAGACAAAGACGAACTTTACCTGACCAAACTCACAGAGCGCCGCGACAACCTGACTTTCGAGACAAACTTCCTCAATCAGGCCATCACAATTCCCGTGCCAGGCAAATTTAACGCGACCAATGCCATGCTGGCAGCCTACGTCGGCAAACTGGAAAATGTCGCCGAAGACGAAATACATAAAGCTCTGGACAAAGTTGAACTGACGAAGAATCGCACCCAGTGGCTCAAAGCAGCTAACGGCGCAGACATCCTGTCAGACGTCTACAATGCAAACCCCACAGCCATGAAATTGATTCTGGAAACTTTCCAGACCATCCCAGCCAACCAGCCCGCCGGCCGTAAAATCGCTGTGCTCGCAGATATGCTGGAATTAGGCCCAGAAGCGCCCGCGATGCATGCCAGCGTAGCAGAAGTGATAAATCCTGAGCTGCTGGACGAAATCTACCTCTACGGCCCTCTGATGGCAAATTTGGCCGAAGTTCTGCCTGCCGCCCATTATTTCACTGATTTTGATGCGCTCCAGACAGCGCTGGTCAATGAAATCCAAGCCAGTGACCAGGTCCTGTTAAAAGGCTCTAACAGCATGGGGCTGGCCAAAATTGTCCTGACTTTAACTGGCGAATAATTTGGCGAAACAACTGAATATCCGAATTTGGCGTTCTCGTTTTATAATGAGAACGCTTTTTTGCATAGCTATAAATAAAATATGCGTAATTTTATACTTTTTTTACATTTTTCTGACTTTTCAGTTGACTTTAAGAAAATTTTAAGTATAATTGAGAATGTAACTCAATTTTCAGAAAACTTCAACCGCAAACATGAAACTATTTTAGGAGGGAAAACACATGAAAAACTGGAAAAAAATAACACTCTCTGCCGCTGCAGCGACCTTGGCTGCATTGACGCTGACAGCTTGCTCTTCTGGCGGCTCAACATCCGGCAGCAGCTCTAGCGACGGCTCACGTAACCCGAAATTTGCTATCCCGGCAGATATCAACACGATTGACCAGTCTATTGCGACCGACCAGTACTCAAACACAGTCATCGGCAACACAAACGAAGGCTTGGCGCGTGTCAATGAAGACGGTGAAGCTGTACCTGCCTTGGCCAAAACAATTGATGTTTCCAGCGACGGCTTGACTTATACAATTACGCTGCGTGACGGCTTGAAATGGTCAAACGGCGATGCTTTGACGGCAAAGGACTTTGTCTTTTCCTGGCAGCGCGGTGTTGACCCGGCAACTGCTTCAGAGTACGCCTATTTGATGACAAATCTTAAAAATGCCCAGTCTATTATGGACGGAAAAATGGACAAGAGTGAACTAGGTGTCAAAGCTGAGTCTGACACGAAACTCATTGTCACACTTGAGGCACCGACTCCTTACCTGAAATTCCTGTTTGCACAGGCCATCTTCATGCCAGAAAACCAGTCCGTCGTTGAAAAATACGGCAAGCAGTACGGCACCAGCTCAGACAAAATGGTCTACAGCGGTCCTTACAAGTTTGGCGATAAAGACGGCTGGAACGGCTCAAACAAAGAATTTACCATTGTCAAAAATGATAACTACTACGATGCAAAATCGGTAAAGAGCAAAGCCATTGACATTCAGGTCATCTCAGACGGCCAGACAGCTGCTGAACTCTTTAAGCAAGATAAAATCGATTTGGCATTCTTGAACACGACTGACCTAGTTAAGGCCAATAAAAACGACAAGGCATATACTATTTTCAATCAGGCGCGTACAGACTATCTGGAGTACAACCAGGTGGATGTTCCAGCCTTGAAGAATCAGAATATCCGTGAAGCTCTGAATTTGGCCACAAACCGTCAAGGCGTCATCGATGTTGCCGCTCCCGGCTCCACTCCTGCAACAAGCTTCTCTCCAGTGGGCTTAAGCAAGACAGCTGACGGACAAGACTTTGCAAAATATGTCAAACAGGACTATACCTACGATGCTGATGCAGCAAAGAAAGCCTGGACTGCCGGACTTAAGGAGCTAGGCACAGATAAAGTTACGCTGTCGCTTGAAGCAGCCAGCGATTTGCCGATTTCTAAATCCACAGCTGAATACCTCAAGCAAAACTGGGAGAAGAACTTGCCTGGCTTAACAGTTGACCTGAAGCTTGTGCCTTTCAAGCAGCGTCTTGAGGACTCTAAGAACTACAATTTCGATGTTGTATTGTCCGGTTGGGGTGGTGACTATGCTGAGCCTACAACCTTCCTGAATATGTTTATCACAGGCAATTCATACAACTACGGCCGATTCTCATCCGCTGACTATGATACAGCGTACGAGAAAGCTTCAACTCTGCCGGATGTTACCGACCCAGCAGCATTGGATGCAGACTACAAGGCTTGTGAGACGGCACTCTTTGAGGGCTCGTACATCAACCCGATTGACTTCCAGGCGACGCCTGCGCTTATGAACACCCAGCTGAAAGGCTTTGCTTTCCATTCGACAGGTCTGAACTATGACTTCAAGACGGTTCAATGGAAAAAATAAGTGAGCAGCTTTCACTTGTAATTTGTTAGTTTTATTGACGTTAGAACATTTATAAAATAAACAGTCTTCTTCATTTTTAAAGTTTGAAGTGGGCTGTTTTTAATTGTCTATAATTTATAATGTTTGTAGATTTTACTCCAATATGCTATAATTCAATAGTTATTCAAATTAAATAAAGCCAAGCGCAATAAATTTTTCCACTACTGTGGAGCGCGAACGCTATTTAGAGGAGAAAAAATGTCTAAAAATGACGAAACAGTTTCAACTATTGAAGTTGAAGTTGAAAAAGTTAACGTAACTACTGATGAAGAAACTCTGAAAATCAGTGCATTATTAGCCGAATTTATTGGTACTTTCCTGCTTGTTGGTGCTGTCATCAAACTTTCAGGGCTTTCAGGCGTTGGCAACTTATCCGTTGCATTTGTTCTGGTTCTCTTGATTCTGGTCTTTGGTCCAATGTCAGGCGCGCACTTGAATCCTGCGATTTCACTGGCTCTGGCAATCAACAAAAAAGTGAGCTGGGTGAAGGCTCTCGCTTATATCATTGCACAATTACTTGGTGCGGCTGTGGCATTGGGTCTCTTCTATTCAATCTGGAAAGCAGGTCTTGCACAGGCTATCTTTAATTACGCTGCGAACTATTCTAAATCTCAAGGTTCAGCGAATCCAATTGCGAGTGTCGCTAAAGTCGGGGCTTTCGTGAAAGGACAAGGAATGACAATGTCAGGATTTGCAGATCAGATTGGTCTTGGCTTTATCAATGTGACAGTTGCTAAAGGCTCTGAATGGCTGACATTAGCCTACGAAGTGATTGGCGCAGCTATCTTCGGCTTGGGCGTTGGCCATGCCGTCTATGCAGACAACAAGCCAATGTGGGAAACTGGTTTCTCTGTCGGCTTCGGTCTCTTCGCTGGTCTGGGCATTGCTGGTTCAACCGCAGTTCTTAATCCGGCTGTGGCTCTTGCGATTGGTGCTTTTGAAACAAAAGGCAGTCTGGTTTGGGCTGGTTATGTTATCTATATCATTGGTACTTGCCTTGGCATGTACATTGGTATCACGGCATACCGTTTCCTGCGTCAGAAAGCTCTTGCTTAACTTTACTATGAAAGGCGCTTCGGCGCTTTTTTTAATACTGGAGAGAATGGCTTCAATGCAGGAATCCTGCTTTTCTGGTATAATGCAGGTATGAGTTTATTTCTAGATACAGTAAAGATTGAAGTGAGAGCCGGCAAGGGCGGCGATGGTGCCGTGGCTTTCCGGCGTGAAAAATATGTACCGGACGGCGGCCCGGCTGGCGGTGACGGCGGTCGCGGAGGCAGTATTTTCCTGGTTGTTGATGAGGGGCTGAATACCTTGATGGATTTTCGCTATCATCGCATCTGGAAGGGAAATCCTGGCGATAAGGGCATGAATAAAGGCATGCACGGCCGCGGCGCGGAGGATATTTATCTGAAGGTGCCGGAGGGCACGACGGTGAAAGATGCTGAAACGGGTGAAGTTCTGGCGGATTTGCGTCATCAGGGGGATGAATATCTGGCCGCCAAGGGCGGACGCGGGGGTCGAGGAAATATACGTTTCGCGACGCATAAGAATCCTGCGCCTGAGGTGGCTGAAAACGGAGAGCCTGGTGAAGAGAAGACTTTATTGCTGGAGCTGCGTGTTTTGGCGGATGTTGGTTTGATTGGTTTCCCAAGTGTCGGGAAGTCGACTTTACTGTCGGTTATTTCCAATGCACGGCCGAAAATTGGGGCTTATCATTTTACGACCCTGACACCAAATATCGGTATGGTGCGTGTGGGTTACGGCGCGAGTTTTGTAGCGGCGGATATGCCTGGGCTGATAGAGGGCGCACACGCCGGAGCGGGGCTCGGGATTGAGTTTCTGCGTCACATTGAGCGGACGCGTGTCCTGCTGCATGTGATTGATATGAGTGCTGCAGACGGGCGTAATCCTTGGGAAGATTATCTGACGATTAATCAGGAGCTGGAGGACTATAATCTGCGCTTGCTGGAGCGTCCGCAGATTATCGTGGCTAATAAGATGGACCAGCCTGACTCAGTCGAACATTTGCAGGAGTTCAAAGAGAAGCTGACTGAGAAATATGGTGAGTTTTCGGACGATTTACCGCAGATTTTTGAAATTTCTGCCTTGGCGCATACTGGTTTGACCGGCTTGTTGAATGCGACGGTTGAGCTACTGGAGAAGACGCCGGAGTTCCCGCTTTATGAGATTGAACTGCCGGACCAGACGACGGCCTACTATGGCTTTGATGAAGATGAGTCTGGTGCGGCTAAACGGGAATTCACGGTTTATCAGGAAAATGACTCAACCTGGGTGCTGGGCGGCGAGAAATTGGAGCGTCTGTTTAAGATGACCAATTTTGACCATGATGAGTCGGTCATGAAGTTTGCGCGGCAGCTGCGGGCAATGGGTGTCGATGAGGAATTGCGTGCTCGCGGGGCTCGCGATGGTGACACGGTGCGCATCGAGAAATTTGAGTTTGACTTTGTTGATTAGAATTTAGCAGATGAAAGCTGGTAAGACATGAAAATTATTTCAAATCGTGATAAAGATGGAAATTTTGTTGGAGCTGCGGATGCTTGGACGGAGGAAAAAATCGAGGAATTGATGAAAAAGTACAATCCTAACGGCAAGCTCTGGTACTCGACGAAAAATAAAATGAACAAGAATGATGAATCAGTGAAACAAGCCGAGCCCTCGGGTGAACGCTATTCCAAGGAGAAGAATTGATTTGACAGAAAAAAGTTCTGAGTTTATATTAAAAAATCCAACTGATGCACCCCTGTTGTTTGGGGCTGAGGATAAATATCTTAAGTTTCTGGAATCAGCACTTAAAGTCACGATTAATTTTCGTGGTGAAACAGTGCAGATTACTGGTGAGCAGTCGGAAGAAGCACGGCAGGTGCTGGAGGCTCTGCTGGTGCTGATTAGCCGCGGTCTGCCGGTTCATACGCCTGAGGTGGCAATTGCTGTGAAGATGGTGCTGGACGGAGAGCTGGCCAATTTTACGGCGCTGTATGAGGTTATGCTGACAAAAGATGCCGACGGCAGACCTATTCGTGTGAAAAATTTAGGCCAGAAGACTTATGTGGACAGTGTCAAGACGCATGATATTGTCTTCGGTATTGGTCCTGCAGGTACAGGAAAGACTTTTCTGGCTGTGGTCATGGCTGTTCAGGCGATGCGCAACGGCGCGGTCAAGCGGATTATTCTGACGCGGCCGGCTGTTGAGGCGGGCGAGAATCTCGGTTTTCTGCCGGGTGATTTGCAGGAAAAAGTGGACCCTTATCTGCGGCCGATTTATGACGCACTTTACCAGATTCTCGGGAAGACTGGTACGGAGCGCCTGATGGAGCGCGGAATCATTGAAATTGCGCCGCTGGCTTATATGCGCGGTCGTACTTTGGATGACGCTTTTGTGATTCTAGATGAGGCTCAGAATACAACTGTGATGCAGATGAAGATGTTTCTGACACGTCTGGGCTTCGGCTCGAAGATGATTGTTAATGGGGATATTTCACAGATTGATTTGCCGCGGAATGCTAAATCTGGTCTGATTGATGCGAGGGAAAAGCTGACGCATTTGACGGACATTGATTTTGTTTATTTCACGGCGCGTGATGTGGTGCGCCATCCAGTGGTGGCAGAGATTATCCGGGCTTATGAGGTCGCAGACGAGAGTTGAGCGCATTGGCGTGTTGATTTGTAAATAGAAAGTGAACATAATGTACGTAGAGTTAACGGATGAAACGGGCAATGTGAGTTCTGCCATTATTGAACAGACAGAAAAGCTGCTGGCTTTTGCGGCGGATTATCTTAAGCTGCCGAAGTCTAAGGAAATGTCTGTTACTTTTGTTGAAAATGCGCGCTCGCGGGAAATTAACAAGGAATTACGCGATACGGATGCGCCGACAGACGTGATTTCGCTGGAATATAAGCCTGATGCTGACTTTTACTTTGATGATGATGAGGAGGCAGACGTGCAAGAGCTGCTTGAGGAGCTAGACCCCTTTATCGGCGAATTGTTCATCAATGTTGACCGGGCGGCTGAGCAGGCGGCAGATTACGGGCATTCAATCGAGCGGGAATACGGCTGGCTCTGCGTGCACGGTTTTCTGCATATTAACGGCTATGACCACTATACGCCCGAGGACGAGGCGGAAATGTTCGGGCTTCAGGAGGAGATTTTAACTGCATATGGCCTCAGTAGATAATTCGTCAGGACCTCAGAAGAGCAGTACTCATGAACTTCATGAACTCGAATCTGATGATGTCAAAGTGTATGAAAAGGGCGATTTTAACACGGAAAAAGGTCAAAGAAGTGACCGTTTGCGCTGGAAAAATGCTAATTTCTATACCAGCCTGCAGTTTGCGCTGACGGGGATTTTTACTGCGGTTAAAGATGAGCCGAACATGCGTAAACATCTGCTTGCGTCTGTGTTGGTGATTATCGCAGGGCTGGTTTTTCAAATCGGCCGGCTGGACTGGGTGATGATTTTTCTGGCACTTTCACTGGTGATTGCGATGGAACTGGTCAATTCGGCGATTGAAAATGTTGTTGATTTGGCGGCGGATTATAATTTTCACATGCGGGCGAAGCGCGCTAAGGATATGGCAGCTGGCGCTGTGCTTGTCATCAGCGGATTTGCAGTGGTGGTGGGACTTTTCGTCTTTCTGCCGCGGATTTGGAGTTTGATTTTTGGCTAATAAAAAGAAAAAAATTATTGTTATCGCTGTCGTTTTGCTGGCAATTCTGGCAGGAATCATTGCACTGGTCTTGCTTACTTCTGGCAATGGAGCAAAAAAGACAACTGTTAGCTCAACGTCTAAAATGGTTTCGAGTTCATCCAGCAGCGTATTCAGCAGCAGTTCGTCAAGTTCATCTTCTGAACAGCCTGCTACTAACGGGAGCTATACAGCAGCAATGGGAGACCGCTTGTCGAGTCAGCCTTTACCTGTTATCGGACAAATTGCCATCCCTGATTTAGGAATTAATCTGCCGGTTTTTGAAGGTGCCGGAGATACGCAGATTCTTTACGGTGCTGGCACAGTCAGTGACAATTCAACCATTGGAACTGGAAATATTGCTTTAGCTTCGCATCACGTGTTCTACATTGCCGGTGCCGACAGCTATCTTTTCAGCCCGTTGACAGGCGCTCAGACTGGTATGATGATTTACATGACAGATGAAACTTATGTTTACAAGTACAAAATCGACAGCCTATTTGTGGTGCCGGATACTGATTTAAGTGTGCTGGACCCAGTTGCGGGGAAGACGGTTGTCACACTGATTTATTGTGTAAACTTTACCGGGCCGGATAGAGCCATTGTGCGCGGGACTCTGGAATCAAAGACGGCTTACGCGGACAGTGACCCTGCTGTTCAGGCCTACTTTGCCGGGCCGTATAATCAAGTTTCTGCAAGTCAGGTGGGAGGCCTCGAATAAATCGTGGAGCATGAAAACGAATTAATTGAAATTCTCAAACAGAATCGTTTTTTGATGACTATTTTGGACGATGTGTCTACTTTAGCCTTGCCGAATTGGTATCTGGCCGCAGGCGGCATTTTCCAGAACGTCTGGAACGCACAGGATGGAAAACCAGCAGGATACGGCCTGCATGACATTGACTTAGTATTTTTCGATGCCGAGCATATAGACCAGAAATTTGACGAGACGCTGGAAAAGAAGTTAAGCGCAAAGTTCCAGCTTGAATTTGACGTCCACAATGAAGCAGGCATGCACCTCAAGAATGGGCGAAGTCATCCCTACGAATCCAGTGAAGACGCGATTGCCAACTGGATTGCCACGGCACATTGCGTGGGAATAACCGGGACATCGTCGGCGATAAAAGTCTATGCGCCTTACGGCCTGGCAGATATCTTCAGCAAGACGGTTCGTCCGACCTATTCGCCAGAGATTTCCCGGCAGAAATATGAAGAAAAAGCAGCCAAGTGGCAAGCCAGATTTGACGGTCTGACGATTATTCCATTTCAGTCAGCGGCAGAGTGAAAATGTCCTGATTTCTTTCACACCACTGGTGCTCAGAGTTTCTGCGGCGTGCTGCAAAGTTGCGCCTGTCGTGTAAATGTCGTCAATCAGCAGAACTTTTTCAGGAATTTTAATTTTTCTCGCTGCTGCGAAACTGTTTTGGCTGGCGAGACGGTCCTCACGGCTGAGTGAACTTTGCTTGACAGCTTCTGACTTAACCAGCAAGTTCTGATAAGGAATTTTTGCAGCATTCAGAAAACCGGTGACCTGATTGAATCCCCGCTCCTGCATGCGTTTATCAGAGATTGGAATAGGCACAACGACAAAGTTTTTGTCGTTTTTTACTGGCCTGAAATATTGGGCAAAAATCTGACAAAGCTGAAAGTCGCCGACGAATTTGTAGCTGGAGAAGTATTCTTTCATGGCGTTATCGTAGCGGAAAACAGCACGGTGACTGACGATAATACCCTGACTCTCCCAATCCCGACAGTCTCGGCAAATTTCGGCTGTTCCGTCTTTCCAGCAGCGCGGACAATGATTTTCAGAAATTTTATGGAAATTTTCTTCGCATTTTTCACAGAGTGTGTTTGTCAGATTTGACAGCAGAAAAAGCTCATAAAATTTGAGCTGGAGTGGAATTCTTCGTTTACAGATGAGACAGTTCATGTGTTTTCCTCCCAAATCAGACGAATCCGCCGAGTTTATTCATTTCTTTTATCTCAGCAATTGCGCGGGTCATATCTCTGCTTCGGCCATCATGAAAGAAATAAACGAGACCTGTCGGCCGCTCTGGACTTCGGCCTGCACGTCCTGCAATCTGAACCAGGGCTGAACTTGTGAAGTTAAAATGGCCGGAATTGTAGACAAAAACATCGACTTTCGGAAAAGTCACGCCGCGTTCTAAGATGGTCGTCGTCACGAGAATTGTCAGCTCCTGCTCGCGAAACTGTCTGACAATCTCAAGCCGATTTTCAGTAGTAGAAGCGACAAAACCGATTCTTTCTTCGGGATAGTCCTTTTGCAGACTTTCAGCAAAAGCTTGTCCAAAGTCGATTTCCGGGGCAAAAATCAGCAGAGGAAATGCTGTTTTCCGCTGTTTTTTCATTTCAGACTTGAACTTTGTCATCCAGAGCATTTTCGGCACTACCAGAGGATTCCCGTGAAAACGCCGTGCCAATGCGACTTTCTGCAGTTTACCGGATTTGACTTGCTTATCCAGATTTCCGGTCGACGTGGCAGTCAGATAAATCAGTGCAGAATCAGGCATTCGGCTATGTTCAGCCGCAAAGTAAAGTATCTCATTGTCACGAAAAGGGAAGGCGTCAACCTCATCAATAATCAGCAGGTCAAAGGCCTCGCGGAAGCGCAGGAGCTGGTGTGTGGTCGCAATCACTAGCGGCGTGCGGAAATAGGGCTCGCCCTCGCCATGCAGCAGTGCAATCGGCAAGTCAAAATCGCGCGTCATACGCCCATGTAGCTCAATACAAACATCAATACGCGGTGTCGCAATCCCGACCATGCCGCCGCGTCGCAGCACCTCGTTGACCGCCTGATACATCATTTCTGTCTTGCCGGCTCCAGTCACGGCATGGACGAGAATCTGCTCACGTTTTTGCGCGGCGGCTATTAACCGCTCAGAAATTTCCTGCTGGTAGGCCGTCAATTCTCCCGTCCAGATTAAAGCATTTCGTGCCTCAAAACTTTTCTGCGGCAGCTGATAAAGTAATTCATCAGACCTGACGCGCCCCATATTAATACAGTCAGGACAATAGTAAGCTTCGATTTCCAGTAAGACCTCTGACTTAAAGTGAATCGTCCCGCAGCGATTACACTGGATTTTTCCGGAAGAAAGCTCGCTCATGCCGCTTTGCTGGATACAGTCGTCCGGCGCCTTTTCATCGTCTAAGTCTTTTTCTGTTAAGATTCGTCCCAATAATTTTTCCCTCATACTGTTTTATACGAAAAAAATTTGGAAATGTTACAGGTTTGTGTTAAAATTTTTTTATGGTTATCACAATCTCCAAGGATTGCAGTCACGAAATTGAGATTAAGAAGTCGCGTTTTATTTGTCAGCTGAAGCGAGTCAAGTCTGAGGATGAAGCGCGCGACTTTATTTCAGCGGTTAAGAAGCAGCATTACAAAGCAAACCACAATTGTTCGGCTTTTGTTTTGGGTAATAAACAAGAAATTCAGCGGACAAGTGACGATGGAGAGCCCAGCGGAACGGCGGGTGTTCCAATGCTTGAAGTTCTGAAAAAGCGAGAAATTACGGATGTCTGTGCTGTAGTAACCAGGTACTTCGGCGGTGTCAAGCTCGGCGCCGGAGGACTTATTCGGGCGTATGCAGGAGCAGTTGCTCAGGCGCTGGACGAGGTCGGCCTGGTCGAAATTGTTGAACAGCGGGAGTTGATTTTGACCATGGAGTATAAGTTTTTTGACGGTTTGGCGAATTTCCTGCCTGTTCCAGTTTCAGAGCAAAATTTCTCGGAAAATGTTGAGGTTAAGATTTTTCTGGACGAAACCAGGATTGAACAATTCAAGGAAGATTTGACAGAAAAATTCAACGGAAAAATCGCTGTAGAAACGGGAGGCAGGCAATTAGTGGAAGTTCCGGTGAAATAGACTTGCCCTTTGGCCTTTTGCGTGTTATAATAATTTTACCGTAATAGACGGGGTCGTTACGGATTCGACAGGCACTGCCTGCGCACCAACTGCAACTGCTGGCGGCACCAGCATAATCAGCCGCAGAAAAATAACTGCAAAAAATACAAACTCTTACGCACTCGCTGCCTAAACACCAGCTTGCGTG
The DNA here is from genome assembly GCF_054658595.1 of Lactovum odontotermitis. Lineage (NCBI taxonomy): Bacteria > Bacillati > Bacillota > Bacilli > Lactobacillales > Streptococcaceae > Lactovum > Lactovum odontotermitis. The sequence goes on along the minus strand of NZ_BAAGGQ010000005.1, from coordinate 79,165 downwards.
ACTTTCGCGGCATCGCCGATGTGCAGCTGAAAGTCCTAATTTAGTCGGATAAGCAATCTGCAGCGTTTCGGGCAGATTGACGAAAATTTAGAGACTCGCGCCGGATGCGTTTTTGAGACTTTTTGGCTCAGGCGTTAAATTTCAGGAAGTCCTATGGTTGTAGAGGTTGATGATGCAAGGTGTTTGGACGCGGGTTCAATTCCCGCCGGCTCCAAAAGTAAGATTCAACAGAGTCTTATAATAAACCGCTTGATTGAGCGGTTTTCGTTTTTGATTACTGATGAAACTCGAAAAAAGGAAAAAACATGGAAATTAAATTCCCGAGTCACTTTGAGTGGGGAGCCGCTACCTCCGGCCCCCAGACAGAAGGCCGATTCAAGAAGCAGCACGACAACATTTTTGACTATGATTTCGATTGCTTCCAGGAACGTTTTTGGCACGCCATTGGACCAGACACAGCCAGTAACTTTTTCAATGACTTCCGCGAAGACATCAAACTGATGAAAGCCGCCGGGCTGAAGTCAGTCCGCACCAGCATCCAGTGGTCTCGCCTGATTGACGACCTCGAGCACAGCACAGTCAACTCGGACGCAGTCGAGTTTTACAGCGCAGTCATCGACGAATTTCTCAAAAACGGCATTCGCCCGATGATGAACCTGAATCACTTTGACCTGCCCGTTGACCTGCTTCATAAGTACGGCGGCTGGGAAAATCGTCATGTGGTCGACCTTTATGCCGATTTTGCCGCCAAATGCTTTGAACTCTTCGGTGACCGCGTGAGTGACTGGTTTACCTTCAACGAGCCGATGGTAGTTGCGGAGTGCGGTTACCTGCTGGGTTTTCATTATCCGGACATTTGTGACGGGAAAAAAGCCGTCCAAGTTGCTTATCACCTACAGTTAGCCTCAAGCACCGCAATCGCGAAATTCCGTGAAATCAATCAGAATCCAGCGGGCAGAATCGGCATTATACTGAATCTGACGCCCGTGTATGCCGCAAGCGACAGTCCAGCCGACAAAAAAGCCGCTGAAATTGCGGATTTATGGCAGAATCGCCTTTTTCTTGATGCTTCAGTCAAAGGCGAATTTCCAAGTCAATTGATAGAAATTTTAAAAAAAGAAAATGTTCTGTGGAATGCTGCAGAAGCTGATTTAGAGCTGATAAAGCAAAATAAAATTGATATGCTCGGTGTAAATTATTACCACCCAAGCCGTGTGCAGGAGCCGGAGTTTTCAAGTGACAGTCTCGCGCAGGACTGGCGTCCGGATAAATATTACGCGCCATACAACAAACGCGGCGTCCGCATGAATGCTGACCGCGGCTGGGAAATCCACCCTGAGACCATTTACGAAATCGCCACGCGCGTGCAGAACGAATACGGAAACCTGCCCTGGTTCATTTCAGAAAACGGCATGGGAGTTGAAAATGAGGCCCGCTTCATGAACGAAAACGGTGAAATTCAAGATGATTACCGCATTCAATTCATGACAGAGCATCTTTATTGGCTTCATAAAGCACTAGCAGAGGGAGCGAACTGTTTCGGCTATCACACTTGGACAGCGATTGACTGCTGGAGTTGGCGCAATTCATACAAGAACCGCTATGGCCTGATTTCACTGAATGTTCACACACAAATTAAGAAACTAAAAAAATCTGCCCATTGGTATAAAAAATTGACAGATTCAAATATTTTAGACATTTCCGATGAATTAATCCAAAAAATTGAAAAAGGATAAAAGAAAAAACGCACTACTAATAAGCACGTTTCAGCAATTTCCTGGTTGCCAAGACCAGGATTTTTTTATTTTCACCATCAGGCAATTTTGCAATGTCAGCCAGCGCCTTGTCTGTCAATCTCCCGGCAATTGCCAGAGCGTCAGATATTCCGCCGCTTGACTTGACGAGCTCCGCCAGACGATAAAGGTCGTTCAAACTCAGATTTTCAGCCTGTTCCATATAAGGCAGTATCTTTTCCGGCTCTTTATCGCGCGCCAGCAGTAGCGGCAGAGTGAAAACGCCCTGCTGAACATCAGTTAAAATCGGTTTTTCATTATTTAAATCAACAGAGAAATTTAGAATATCATCATAAATCTGAAAAGCCAGACCAATATTTCGCCCGATACGATGCGCCAAATTCTGGAGCGTCACATCCAAATTGCCGAAATAAGCCCCCTGATAACAGCTCAAACTGATGAGCTCAGCTGTCTTCCCGGCAATGGCCGTCAAATAACTGTAAACCTCAACATCCGTCTTAAAAGTCTGGTCTTTCTGCTTCAACTCGCCCATCAGAACCTTTTTCATGGACTTCGCACTATGATTGAGCAGCATACTCCCATTCATCGTCTCCGTCAGCAGCTCAAAATAAACCGTATAAACGAAATCCCCCGCATAAACTGCCGTATCTTTTCCCAGCTGATTCTGCAAAGTCGGGAAATTCCGGCGCGTCGGACTGTCGTCAATAATATCGTCGTGAATCAGCGTGGCCAAATGCAGTAATTCCAGAGAACTAGCGATTTTAACTAAGTCTTCAGCAGATTTGTCGGGCTGGCCTAAACCAGCGAACAAGAAAAAGAGTGCCGGCCGCACCATTTTCCCGCCATGAGTTGAAAACTCAGTCACAGCCTTTGATAACTCAACATTTTTTATCCGCAGACGTGACCGCATAAGCAGCCGGACTTCTTCCAGAAGCCGTTCAATCTCACGATATTCTTTCCAAAATGGAATCATATTTTCAGAGCGTTTCCTTTCAACTTTCATGAAGCTTTTCCCTAAATTAAACGCTTTACAGTTCAATTCTATCTACCTCATTTTAGCATAATAATGCCATAAAACGGTATTTCCAATCCCTGACAGCACACTTTTTGTACACTCTTGGTAAATCAGCCTAATAACGAAAAAGTTACTGTCAAATTCAGCAGCTATCTGTTATAATAATTGGGTAGAAGTTTATGGACGGTAGCCTTAATGGGAGGTGGTGCTTATGATGAAAATTATAGGCGCAAGCGCCTTATCAACTGAAAGGTAACAGATTTGACGGTTTTTCAGACACTGAGTCTTATGATTGCATTTGCAACCTTGATGATTCTTGTCAATAACAAGAAAAAATGACTGTCCAACTTTAGCGAGTAACGGTCATTTTTTGACATAACTTTGCTACCGTTCTTAAAACGGCTGCACTGGACTGGTTACAGCCAGTCCTTTTATATGTTTATTATACCACAGAAAAACCTGTTGTCAAATTTTACAGGCTCAGGCGTATACCTGGGCAAACCATTCCAGAAAGACCGAACATGAACTTCAAAATATTCTCAGAACTCATCGAACTAAAAGCCAAAACCGCCAGCATATTCCCGTTCCTCCTCGGCTTTGCCTATTCACTCTACCATTATCAGCGCGTCAACCCGATCCCGCTGGCCATCTATTTCATCGCCATGTTCCTGTTTAACTGTTTTGTCGACATCTGGGACAACTACTGCGACTACCACAAAGCCGTCGACACCGCCGATTACCAGAAAAACACCAACATCATCGGCCGGGAAAACCTTCCAATAAAGCTGATTCAAGGACTCCTGGCATTTTTCTTCTTCACTTCGCTGATTTTAGGCCTAATCGTCGCCGCCCTGACCGGATGGCCAGTCTTCGTGCTAGGCCTGATATGCTATGCAGTCGGCGTCTTCTATGCCGGCGGCCCCAAGCCCCTATCCAGCCTGCCAGTAGGCGAGCCCCTTTCCGGCCTCACCATGGGCTACCTCATCTTCCTCATCTGCGTTTACATCAACAGCTACACCGTCTTCAGCTGGAACGCCGCAACCCTCCTGCAAACCCTCCTCATCGCGCTCCCCAACGTCCTCCTCATCGCCAACCTCATGCTAGCCAATAACACCTGCGACCTCGCCGAAGACCAGTCCAACCACCGTTTCACCATCGTACACTACATCGGCCGGGAAAATGCTGTCCGCTGGTGGGCAACTGCCATAGCCTTAAGTTTCCTCGCCATCGCAGCCGCCGTCCTCCTGAAAATCCTTTCACCTGTCATGCTGCTGATATTTGTCATCCTCCCCCTGATAATAAGTTTCGCCAAACCCTACCTGAAAAAACAAGTCAAGCGTGAAACTTTTATCTGCTCAGTCAAAATTCTCATGGTCTTTCAGCTGGTACAAGTGATTTTATTATTCTTAAGCCTTATATAAAAGTTTGTTTGATTTTGAAATCATGAGATTTATGATATTGTGAAAAAAATTCCCTTGACTTTAAGAAAAAATTGAGTATAATAGTAAACACAATAATTGTCTGACTATTTTAGGAGAATTATTAGACTTATACTTATGAAAGAGGGATTTTTATGGAAAATTGGAAAAAACTTTCGCTAGGAGCAGCGACTTTAGGAGCAGCTGTTCTCCTGCTTGCTGGATGTTCATCAACAAGCGGGGGGGGGGGCTCTTCGTCTAATGGCATTAAAAGTGCCCGTGCGATTCATACAGCTATCCCAGCCGCGATTCAAACTTTGGACAGCTCTATTTTGACAGATACTTATTCAGGAGAAATTGTCGGAAATACGAATGCGGGTTTGACCCGTATTGACAAGAACGGCAAAGCTCAGCCTGAACTGGCAAAAAAAATTGATGTTTCAAAAGACGGCTTGACATACACTTTTACGCTGCGTGACGGCCTGAAGTGGTCAAATGACGATGCCATCACAGCAAATGACTTTGTATTTGCTTGGCAGCGTGCTGTAGACCCAGCCACAGCTTCTGAGTATGCCTTTATTTTAGCGCCGATTAAAAATGCGAATGAAATCAGCTCTGGCGACAATAAAGATGTGAAGTCATTGGCTGTTGAAGCAAAAGATGATAAGACACTCGTTGTCACTTTGAATAATCCTACACCTTATTTTAAAGATTTGTGTGCAATGTCAGCCTATCTTCCTCTGAATGAGAAAGTGGTTGAAAAGTACGGCAAACAATATGGTACCTCATCTGACAAGACAGTATACTCAGGACCTTATAAGTTCATTTCCGGTAAAAATGATTGGAATGGTTCAAACAATAATGTCTCCATCTATAAGAACGAGGATTACTGGGATGCGGACAGTGTTGTGAACAATGAAGTGCAGGTTCGAGTTGTGCAGGAACCAGTAACCGCATTCAACCTTTATAAACAGGATAAGCTGGATCAAGGAGGTATTGGAGATCCATCACTTTATAAAATTTACAAGAACGATAAGAAGCGTGTAGACATTCCTAATGCGGTAACTAGTTACCTTGAGTTTAATCAGTCAGGAAAAGGGGCCACTTCGCCAGAGGCGCAAAAAGCCCTGGCAAACCTGAAGATTCGCCAGGCAATTCTCCTGGCAACCAACCGTAAAGGTTATATAGATCAGCTTGTTCCGGCATACAAAGTTGCAACAAGTTTCACACCTGCCGGGATGTCAAAGACACCCTCAGGTGAGGATTTTGCAAAATACGCCGCTCAGGATTACAGCTATGATGCAGACAAAGCAAAAGAGCTCTGGACAGAGGGATTGAAAGAAGTTGGTCTTTCGTCAGTGACTCTAGAATTTCTTACTGACGATGGCAGTACATCAAAAGACGCTGCAACTTTCTTCAAAACTTCTTGGGAGAAAGACCTCCCGGGCTTGACTCTGAATCTCAAAACCGTGCCGTTTAAGCAGCGTCTGAACGATTCATCAAATGGTAACTTTGATATCGTCAATACACTTTGGGGCGGTGACTATGCAGATCCTACAACTTTCCTGGATTTGATGACAACAGGCAATGCTCAAAACAAAGGTCAATTCAGTAATGAAGCCTACGATAAGGCAATGGAAGCAGCTCACACGACAGATGTTCTGGATTCGGAGAAACTTTATGCAGACTACAAGGATGCAGAAGCTGCTCTTTATAATCAAGCCAGCATTGATCCGATTTATTTCCAGACAGCACCTGTTCTTCGAAATCCGAAATACAAAGGTGTTATCGCTAATGCAACCGGGATTCAATATGACTGGAAATACGCTTATATTGCAAAATAACCACAAGTGTTTCATATTGGCTCAAAGATGTAAACAAAATTAAAAAAGTAAAGACAAACTCCATTTCTAAAAGCAAATGGAGTTTGTCTACATTTTCAGAACAATTGTTCAAATATTTTTTTAGAAAAAATTATTTAGTATTTTTTCAGTATATCCCTTGACTTTAAGAAAAAATTAAGTATAATAATAAACATAACAATTATCTGACAATTCGGAAAGGTTGTTAACCAAATTAAATTCATGCATCTGAAAAAGGAAGGAATCTTATATGAAAAATTGGAAAAAACTCTCGCTGGGGGCAGCGACTGTAGGGGCAGCAGTTCTCTTGCTTGCCGGATGTTCATCAGGCGGGTCATCTGACGGCTCTTCAGCAAAAGGCATTAAGAGTGTACGTGCATTTAACACTTATGTTACTGCGCCTATTCAAACTTTGGACACCTCTATTTCGACAGACACTTATTCAGGAGAAGTTAGCGGAAATACGAACTCAGGTTTGACGCGTATTGATAAGAACGGCAAGGCTCAGCCTGAACTGGCAGAGAAGATTGACGTTTCAGAAGACGGCTTGACATACACTTTTACGCTGCGTGACGGCATAAAGTGGTCAAATGGCGATGCTATCACAGCCAATGACTTTGTTTTCGCTTGGCAGCGTGTTGTAGATCCTAAGACTGCTTCTGAGTACGGCTACATCATGGCGCCGATTAAAAATGCTAATGAGATTAACTCCGGCGACAATAAAGATGTGAAGTCTTTGGGTGTTGAAGCAAAAGACGACAAGACACTGGTTGTCACTTTGGCTAATCCTACACCATACTTTAAAGACTTGTGTGCGATGGCAACATATTTCCCTTTGAACGAGAAATTTGTTGAGAAGCAGGGTAAGCAATACGGAACTTCATCTGATAAGACTTTGTTCTCTGGGCCTTATAAGTTCGTTTCCGGCAAGAATGACTGGAACGGTTCAAACACCACTTTTTCTATCTACAAGAATAATGACTATTGGGATGCTAAAAGCGTTGTGAATAATGAGGTACATTTCCAGGTAATTCAGGAAGTGAATACTGCCTTTAACTCTTATAAGCAGGGCAAACTGGATTTGGCAAGCGTCTCTAATCCAGATCTTTACAAGGCCAATAAGGATGATAAGAATGCGACGAGGATTCCTGAGGCAACAACTTGTTATCTTGAATATAACCAGTCCGGCAAGGGAGCTACATCAGAAGATGCTCAGAAGGCTCTGGCAAATCTGAAGATTCGTCAGGCATTGAACCTTGCAACAAACCGTCAGGCTTATAATGACCAGCTTAATCCGTCATACTCAGTTGCAACCGGCTTTACACCTGCAGGTATGGCTAAGACCCCTGATGGTGAAGATTTTGCTAAATATGCTGCTCAAGATTACAGCTATGATGCAGACAAGGCTAAAGAACTTTGGAATGAAGGTCTGAAAGAAGTTGGTCTGAGTTCAGTATCACTTCAATTCCTGACAGATGACAGCCAGGCAGCAAAAGATGCCGCAACCTTCATGAAGGCTTCATGGGAGAAGGACCTTCCTGGTTTGACACTGGACCTTAAGATTGTACCATTCAAACAGCGTCTGAATGATTCATCAAATGGAAACTTTGATATCGTTAATACGCTTTGGGGCGGCGACTATGCAGACCCTACGACCTTCCTTGATTTGATGGTGACAACGAGCCAGCAGAACAACGGTAAGTTCAGCGATGCTGCTTATGACGCTGCAATGGAAGCGGCGCATTCAACCGATGTTCAGGATCCTGAGAAACTTTATGCGGACTATAAAGCTGCAGAAGCATCACTCTTTAAGAATGCTGAGGTTAATCCGATTTACTTCCGCTCAATGGTGTATCTTGTCAACCCTAATGTCAAAGGTGTTCTCTATAACGCAACAGGTGTCGACCGTGACTTCAAGTATGCCAATGTTACAAAATAAAGACAAGCGTCTTATAGCAAACATTGTAAGGACGGCAGCAATGCTGTCCTTGCTTTGTTGTATATAAGCCAAGAATAATTTAGAGGAGTTTATATGCTTAAATACATATTAAAACGCTTGGGAATGTTTGTTCTGACATTATTTATTGTCGTTTCTTTAACTTTTTTCATGATGCAGCTGATGCCAGGAACGCCATTTTCAAATCCAAAACTTTCACCCGACCAGCTGGCTGTCCTTTCTCATACCTATGGGTTGGATAAACCCCTTTGGGAGCAGTATTTCCTTTATCTGAGCCACATTGCGACAGGTAATTTTGGTGAATCTTTTATTTATAAAAATCAGCCGGTCTTGACGATGATTGCACAGCGTTTGCCAGTTTCTATGCAATTTGGCCTTCAGGCAGTTATCCTGGGTACCATTATTGGTATAATCCTCGGCATTCTGGCCGCCCTCCGCAAAAATACCTGGGTGGATAGCGTGATTAGTTTCATTGCTATCTTGGGCGCTTCAATTCCGAGTTTCGTTGTCGGTTCTCTTTTGCTTCTGCTGTTCGGCTTTTCGCTGCAGGTACTGCCGATTGCCGGCTGGGACGGATTTTCCTCGTCAATCATGCCGACCTTGGCGCTGTCCTTTGGAGCCATATCTAGTGTGACCAAATATGTCCGCTCGGAGATGATTGAGTCTATGAATTCAGACTACATCTTGCTGGCACGCTCGAAAGGTCTGTCCGAAGGAGAGGTTGTAAGAAAGCATGCTTTGCGCAATTCACTGATGCCGCTCTTAACTTTACTCGGGCCAATGTTTGCCGGCGCCATTACAGGTTCTGTGCTGCTGGAAAGAATCTTTAATATTCCAGGAATTGGTTCTCAATTCGTTGATTCAATCCCAGCTAAGGATTTCCCGGTTATCATGGCAACAACCATTGTTTATGCAGCAGCGCTGATGATTTTCATCCTGATTACAGATATTTTGATGGCAATTGTCGATCCGCGTGTGCGTTTAGCTTAAGGAGGGTAAAATAATGGAAAATACAAAAAAAGATTTTACTCTTGTTGGAGCAAAAGGTTCAAGTGCCAATGAGGCGATTTCAAAGCCGGCTTTGACTTTCCTTCAGGATGCTTGGCGTCGTTTTAAGATGAATAAAGCTTCTGTCGTCGCTTTGATTGTTGTTTGTCTGACAGTTTTATACGCGGTGATTTCTATTCCAGCGATTTCGACCGAGGATGCGAATAACTATAACCCGGATAAAATGGGTGTTTACGGGAATTTGCCGCCGAAGCTCGGCAATCTGAATATTCCCGGCTGGAACGGTTATTTCACACTTCCGGGGCAAACGACTGGCTCTGATGTTTATAAGGACCAAAAGGTTCCAGAAAAAACTTCCTATGTTTTTGGAACGGATAAGTTCGGCCGCTCAATGGCGAAACGTCTGACGGTCGGTCTGCGTATTTCATTGATTATCGCCTTTGCGGCAACGGTCATTGCTGTGGTCATTGGTGTAACTTACGGACTGATTTCCGGATGGTTGGGCGGTACGGTCGATTTGATTATGCAGCGTATCATTGAGATTATCAATTCGATTCCGGACCTGGTTATTATCACGATGCTATCGCTCTTGCTGGGACAAAGTATCTGGTCGATTATTATTGCGATTGGTATCTTTGCCTGGACGGGAATGGCCCGGCAGGTTCGAAACCAGGTGCTGACTTATAAGGAGCGGGATTTCATTCTGGCAGCTAAAACTTTAGGTGAGCCGACTTGGCGTATCGCTTTGCGCCATTTGATTCCGAATATCTCAGGTGTTATTATTGTCAATGTTTCCTTGCTGATTCCGAGCATGATTATGTATGAGGCGGTGCTTTCTGCGATTAACCTTGGTGTTAAGCCGCCGACGGCATCACTAGGTACGATGATTAATGACGGCCTGGCAACTTTGCAGTTCTATTATTATCAGCTCGTAGAACCAGCTGTTGTCTTGTCGCTCTTGTCGCTTTGCTTTATCTTCGTCGGTGATGGCTTGCGCGACGCTTTCGACCCTAAATCAAGTGAGGACTAAATCATGGCAGAAAATATTTTAGAAGTAAAAAATCTGCATGTGGATTTCCACACTTATGCAGGTGAAGTAAAGGCGATTCGCAATGTTTCTTTCACGCTGAAAGAGGGCGAAACGCTGGCAATTGTGGGCGAGTCCGGCTCTGGCAAGTCAGTTACGACAAAGACACTGATGGGACTTAATGCCAAAAATGCGATTATTCCTGAGGGTGAGCTGCTTTTCAAAGGCAAAGACCTTTTGAAGTCGACAGAAAAAGACTGGCAGCATATCCGCGGCAATGAGATTTCCATGATTTTCCAGGATCCGATGACATCGCTCGATCCGACCATGCGTATTGGTAATCAGATTGCGGAGCCGTTGACAAAACATAAGGGAATGAGCAAGAAAGAGGCTTTGGCGCGTGCGTTGGAGCTGATGACACAGGTTGGAATTCCTGACCCTGAGATTCATATCCGTGATTATCCGCATCAATGGTCTGGCGGTATGCGTCAGCGTGCGGTTATCGCAATCGCTCTCGCGGCTGAACCGGATATCCTGATTGCAGATGAGCCGACTACGGCGCTTGACGTAACGATTCAGGCACAAATCATGCACATGATGGCTGAGCTGCAGCAGAAAATCAATTCATCGATTATCTTTATCACGCACGACCTTGGCGTTGTGGCAGGCTTTGCGAACCGCGTCGCCGTCATGTATGCGGGAGAAATCGTGGAGTTCGGTACGGTTGAGGAGATTTTCTACAATCCGCAGCATCCCTACACTTGGGGACTTCTTGATTCGATGCCGACAGTGGATACAAATTCAGACCGCTTGGCTTCAATTCCGGGCACACCGCCTGATTTGCTGAATCCGCCGAAAGGTGATGCTTTTGCGGCGCGTAACAAGTATGCTTTGGCCATTGATTCTGAAGAGGAACCTCCATTCTTTAAGGTGTCTGAAACTCATTCAGCTAAGACTTGGTTATTGGATGAGCGCGCACCTAAGGTTGAGCCGTCTGAAAACATCAAAAAACGCTGGGCGCGCTGGGCAGAAATGAAAAACGGAGGTGCAGCAGAATGATTAAATCTGATAAAAAACTGATTGAACTGAAAAATCTGAACCTCATTTTCAATAAGGGCAAACGTAATGCCAACAAGGCCATTAACAACGTCTCATTTGAGATTTACGAGGGTGAAACGTTTGGTCTGGTAGGTGAGTCCGGCTCTGGCAAAACAACCATCGGACGTGCCATTTTGAAGCTCTATGACCGAGACATTGCGTCAGGCCAGATTCTCTTTGATGGAGAAGATGTCAAGAAATTAGGCGGCAAGGAACTGGTTGATTTTCGCTCAAAAGCGCAGATGATTTTCCAGGATCCGCAGGCCTCACTGGACGGTCGTATGCGTGTCCGCGACATCATTGCCGAGGGGCTGGATGCCAATGGACTGGCGAAAACTAAAGAAGAGCGAGATGCCCGTGTACTGGAGCTGCTCCGTCTTGTCGGGCTGAATGACGACCATATGACGCGTTATCCGCATGAATTTTCCGGCGGTCAGCGTCAGCGTATCGGTATTGCCCGTGCCTTGGCCGTTAAGCCGAAGTTCATCGTGGCCGATGAGCCAATCTCAGCCCTTGACGTTTCGATTCAAGCGCAGGTTGTCAATCTGATGCAGGACATTCAGGAACAAGAGGGATTGACATATCTCTTCATTGCTCATGATTTGTCAATGGTGAAATATATTTCAGACCGTATCGGTGTCATGCACTGGGGCAAAATCTTGGAAATCGGGACTTCGGAGGCGGTTTATAACCATCCGATTCATCCCTACACGAAGTCGCTCCTGAGCTCAATTCCTGCGCCTGACCCGCTTTACGAGCGTCAACGTACGCCGATTGTTTATGATCCGACAAACGAAACTGACGGACAGATTCGTGAAATGCGTGAAATCGTGCCTGGTCACTTTGTATTTTCAACGGAAGAAGAAGCTGAAAAATACAAAAAGACAGCAACTGTCTAAATTAATTAAAAGCCGTGAGAACGGCTTTTTTACTGGGCTGACGATTAATTGTTCTAATTAATTTCGGGATTTTGGTAGCTGACGACTTGAATTCTTTTTCTTCTTTGGTAAAATAGTAAATACAGCATAAAAATGCTAGTTAACTTAACTTCATGAAAAAAGATAACCATTCTAACAAAAGATACATTTACGGAATTAACGCTTTACGCTCACTTGGTGTGCTTGGCGTTATATTCTACCATGTCACGCCTAAGCTTTTGCCTGGCGGTTATTTGGCTGTTCAGATTTTTTTCGTACTGACTGGATTTTTATTGACGCGTTCACTCCTTGCCGAATATCGCGCTTCTAGAGAAATTCGCTGGAAAGAATTTTTCCTTAAGCGCATCAAACGAATTTATCCTCAGATGCTTCTAGTTTTTCTTGTATCAGCTTTCTTTTTTCTGATATTTCAGCCGAAGATGCTGACTGGGATGCGGGAAACTTTCTTGTCGAGCCTGTTTTCCGTCAATAATTGGTGGCAGATTGCGGACGGCGCTTCTTATTTTGCAAATTTTGCACAGACGGCAAATAATGCCTTTAAACATGTTTATTTTCTATCAATTGAGGGGCAATTTGCAGTTGTTCTGGCCTTGCTGATGCTCATTCTGCCTAAGAAAAAGGGGAAAAAGCTGCCGGTAATCATGCTGTTATTGCTCAGTCTCGTCTCTGGACTTGCGATGGCGCTGATGTTTAAGACGGGAGGCGACCCGACTCGTGTTTACTACGGAACGGATACACGAATCTTTGCACTGCTGATAGGCGCAGCTCTGGCTTTTGCCGAATCTGGCCAAAAAGTCAGACTGAAACGAAGATTAGTCCAGTTTCTTGCACTCATTGCCTTTTTGGAAATTCTCGCTGCTATGTTTCTCTTGCCGGACAAATCAGTTTTCGTCTATCGCGGCGGAATGTATCTCTTCAGTTTGCTTGCGGCGCTGATAATTTGGCTGTTTGCTACCCTGAATTTCGGCAGGAACCGACTCCTGTCCAACGGATTTTTCAAATACCTAGGCTCGCGCTCCTATGCCATCTATCTTTGGCAGCTTCCTGTTTTTGCTGTAGTCGAAAACTGGGGAATCAACAGCTCTCTCTGGTACAATGTGCTCTGGGAACTGGCTCTGATACTTCTTTTATCTGAGATTTCCTATCGTTTAGTAGAAAAGCCGTTCGGCCAAATTTCGTTGGAGTCTGTAAAAGAATTCTTTACCCGAAATTTGCGCTCCGTCCGGAAACTGCCGATTTATGCGCTGATACCGCTGGGAATTGCTGGACTTGTCATCATCGTTTCGTCTCCTGCCCAGTCTGAAGACATTAAACGCCTAGAGAAGACAATTGCCGGCAATAAGTTAGCTGTGGAGTCGCATAATCGTGAACTGCTGACTTCAAAAGGAAGCAGCAGCTCGAGTGCTGTATCTTCATCTAGTTCTGCTTCCAGTTCTGGTGACAGCACAGAATCTAAGCCAAGCAGCACTTCGCCGGAAAGCTCAAAAGCTTCAGAAGAAACTGCGGACACGCCAAGTTCTTCATCAAGCACAACGGCTAGCAGTACAACCAGTGCATCCAGCGCCCCCAGCAGTACAGAGTCTTCTCCCGTTGTTCCGGCAGATTATCCGATGGCTGCTGTAGGCGATTCGGTCATGCTGGATGTGTCAGACAGACTGCAGCAGACATTTCCGCAAATGTACCTTGACGGACAAGTCGGGCGTCAGGCAGATGCCGGAGCCGCAGTTCTGCAGGCTCTACCGCCGGGAATTCTTGCAAATGCGAAAGCTATTCTGATTGACCTTGGAATCAACGGCACCATCAGCGATGCAGATATTAATTCTGTCATGGCTGTTGCCGCCGGTCGTCCTGTCTTTTGGGTGAATGTTCGCGTGCCGCGAAGCTGGGAAGCTGGAGATAACGCAGCACTGGCCAATGCTGCCAAGAGTCACCCGAATCTTCATGTGTTAGACTGGTATAACACGTCCATCAACCACCCTGAGTATTTTGTTTCTGATGAAGTCCATTTAACCAGCGACGGCATCACAGCCTACGTGCAGCTCATTACTCAAGCGGTCATGAAGCAGGGATAAAACAACATTTTATGGCAAACTTTTACAACAAAAGATATACAAAAACCCTCGGCTTTCTGTTATAATAAAACCTATGAATTTACAAGAAGAAATACAGACTAGGCGAACTTTCGCGATTATCTCTCACCCCGACGCCGGAAAAACGACGATTACCGAGCAGCTGCTGAAATTCGGCGGGGCCATTCGCGAGGCGGGCACGGTCAAGGCGCGTAAAACCGGCAATTTCGCCAAGTCCGACTGGATGGATATCGAAAAAGTGCGCGGCATCTCGGTGACATCGTCTGTGATGCAGTTTGACTATGCCGGAAAACGCGTCAACATCCTTGATACGCCTGGGCATGAGGACTTCTCAGAAGACACTTACCGGACGCTGATGGCAGTGGACGCGGCGGTCATGGTCATCGACTCGGCCAAAGGTATCGAGGCGCAGACGAAGAAGCTCTTTCAGGTCGTAAAGCACCGCCACATCCCCGTTTTCACCTTTATCAACAAACTCGACCGCGACGGCCGCGAGCCGCTGGATTTGCTGTCAGAGCTCGAAGAGGTCCTCGGAATCAGCTCAGTGCCGATGAACTGGCCGATTGGCATGGGGAAAAATTTCCAGGGCTTATATGACTTTGATAATGAGCGCGTGGAAGTCTATCAGCCGGCCGACGGCGAGCGTTTTGTCCCCTTCTCGGAGGTGGGCAGTCATCCTTTGGCGCGCAATCCTTTTTATGAGCAGGCAGTTGAAGATGCAGAACTTCTGGCAGATGCCGGCAACGAATTTGATGAATCTGCAGTGCTGGCTGGAGAATTGACGCCCGTCTTCTTTGGCTCGGCATTAACGAGCTTTGGTGTCCAGACATTCCTGGAGACATTCCTGAAATTTGCGCCGGAGCCAGGCAGCCACAAGACAGTCTACGGAACTGAAGTGAATCCCATGAATCCGGATTTCTCAGGCTTTGTCTTCAAAATCCAGGCCAATATGGACCCCAAACATCGCGACCGTATCGCCTTCGTACGTATCGTTTCCGGAGAATTTGAGCGCGGCATGAGCGTGAATTTGCTCCGCACAGGCAAGCAGGTCAAATTATCAAACGTGACCCAGTTTATGGCCGACAGTCGAGAAAATGTCCAGAATGCTGTCGCAGGCGACATTATCGGCGTCTACGATACGGGGACTTACCAGGTAGGCGATACACTTGCGACCGGCAAGCTGAAAACAGCTTTTGAACCGCTGCCGACCTTTACACCAGAGCTTTTCGTGCGTGTTTCCGCCAAGAATGTTATGAAGCAGAAATCATTCCAGAAGGGGATTGAACAGCTTGTCCAAGAAGGTGCCATCCAGTTATACCGCACCTACACAACGAATGAAATTATGCTCGGCGCCGTTGGTCAACTTCAGTTTGAAGTTTTCAAAGACCGCATGGAGCGCGAATACAACGCCGACATCGTCATGACGCCGCTCGGCAGTAAAACCGTGCGCTGGATTGACCCGGAGCAGCTGGACGAAAAAATGTCCAGCTCCCGCAATATCCTCGCGCGCGACCGCTTTGACCACCCGCTTTTCTTGTTTGAAAACGACTTTGCCATGCGCTGGTTCGTGGACAAATACCCGGATGTCAAGCTTTACACAGAATTCAACGTTTAATCTGAGTAAACATGGCTTGGGAAGCAATTCCCAGGCTTTTTTTGCCAAAAAAACAGCTGAATCTGTTAAAATAATGGGCAGGAGTAGACAGAATGTCCATTAAAAAATTATTTCAAACAAGAAAGCGAAGAATGCTCACCTCCATTTTGAGCATACTCATCGTGGCTGGCGCGGCAATTATACTCTGGACTGTTTTTGGACCCGGACTTACATCTGATATCGACCCGAGTTACGCAAAGGTCGCAGTTCCTGCAGGTGAGGCGTCAGACGAGCCTTTGCGCTCAGAAGCAGCGTTTACGAAAGCCATGAAAAACTACCCTGTGATTAAAGAGTCTATCGACGGTAATGTGCCGTTACCAGGGATTTACAGCTCTTATGGTCTTCGGAAAAAGGCGGACAAGGCCTATGAGCTGGTAAAATCAGAAAATTACACGCCGCAGGGCATTACCATCAGTGACCGCTACATCTTCATTTCAGCTTATGACCATGAACATAAATTGAACTCAGTCATCTTCATGATAGATTATCGTAGCGGTAAATACGTCAAGACAATTGGATTGGATAATAAGGCACATGTCGGCGGACTCGGCTATGACTTGCAGATGGGGATACTTTGGGTCAGCGATTCCCACGGCGGAAAAGCTGTTCTTTCGGGAATTAATCAGGCTGACATTGACGAATATGACATGAAAGAGAAAGAGCCGATTTTTTATACTGCTAAGCTGACTTTGGATACAATTAAAGCAGCCTCTACCGTCGAATTTCACAAGAATAATCTCTTGGTGGGTTACTTCAGCCAAAAATCAGGCGGCGGACAGATTCAAGTTTTCAAAACGAAATTTGAAAAGGGAGAAGACGGCACTTATTTTCTCACAGCCGGAAATGCAAAAAAAGAGAGCTACACGAAATCCGGCGTCTGGCACATTTCGGCAAACTCTGCCTACTCTGTGCCAGCAGAGGTTCAGGGACTGGCGGTAGACGATGGCTATCTTTTCATGTCACGCTCTTTTGGAAATAAAGACTCTAAGATTACCCGTTATAGCATACAGGTAAACGGCAGTAAAGTTCAGTTTGGAAAAGGAGAAACTGTGAAAGCACCGCCTTATCTAGAGCAAGTAGCCATTACGAGATTCAGGCCCAATGGCAAAGATAAGGTAATCACGGTTCTCTTTCCACTGTTTGAAAGTTCACAAATCAATTATCGACGCAAAACAAATGCCTTCGTGGACCGAATTTTCGGAATTTCAGAGGCAACATTCGACAAGTATGCCAAGAAGGACAAAGCCTCTGCCAAGCCGAAATCAATACCGGTAAAAGCCGTCACTGGAAAATCAAGTTAATTTGTGATATAATTATTTTACTTTCAAGGGGGAAGTCATCTTCCCCTTTTGTAATGGAATAAGTAAAGACCTTGTTAGCAGGCCTTCGGGAAGCTGCCGAGATTATATTTTTGAGTCTTTACTGTTTCAAAAAAATATAAGGAGAACGAGTCTCTTGTTAATGTCTAATTTGACTGGAATTTAACCGGTCTTAAACATGCTTGAAGACTTGTAAACATAGAATTCAATGAATTTTAAAGATTTTGGCCTTTCCGAGGGCCTTTTGAACACGCTGTCTGAAATCGGCTACGAAACGCCGACACCTATCCAGGAACAGACAATTCCGCTGGTTATGGCTGGCCACGACATCATCGGACAAGCCCAGACCGGTACCGGTAAGACAGCCGCATTCGGACTGCCCACGATTGAGAAGATTGACGCTGAGGGCGGTTTGCAGGCACTGGTCATTGCACCGACACGTGAACTAGCCGTGCAGAATCAGGAAGAACTCTTCCGTTACGGCAAAGCAAAAAAGCTGAAAGTCCGTATCGTTTACGGCGGTTCATCCATTGAGCGTCAGATTCGCGATTTGAAAGCCGGCGCACAAATTGTGGTGGGAACACCAGGCCGCCTGGTAGACTTGATTAAGCGCAAAGCCCTGAAGCTTGACGGCGTACAGACACTGATTCTCGACGAAGCCGATGAGATGCTGAACATGGGCTTCCTGGAAGACATCGAGTTCATCATCCAGAAAACACCTGCCGAGTCACGCCAGACCCTGCTCTTCTCAGCCACCATGCCGCCGGAAATCAAGAAAATCGGCGTGAAATTCATGCGCGAGCCGCAGCATATCAAGGTGAAGTCCTCTGAAATGACGGCAGACAAGATTGACCAGTACTTCATCAAGACAAAAGAGTTTGAGAAATTCGACATCCTCTGCCGCCTGATTGACGTGCAGAAGCCAGAGCTGGCCATCGTTTTCGGCCGTACCAAACGCCGTGTCGACCAGATCACACGCGGCCTGAAAATCCGCGGCTACCGTGCCGAAGGCATTCACGGCGACCTCGACCAGAACAAGCGGCTCTCCGTCCTGCGCGATTTCAAAGCCGGCCAGCTGGAAATCCTCGTGGCAACCGACGTCGCAGCCCGCGGCCTGGACATCTCAGGCGTGACACACGTCTACAACTACGACATTACACAAGACCAAGAGTCTTATGTGCATAGAATCGGCCGTACCGGCCGTGCCGGGAAATCAGGCGTCTCCATCACCTTTGTGACCTACAACGAAATGGGCTACCTGCGCGCGATTGAAAACCTGACCAAGCATGAGATGAAAGGCATGAAACCGCCGACAAAAGAAGAAGCCTACCAGGCCAGCCTAATCGACGCCAAAAATGCCGTGAAACGTGACTTGACAAACAGCGGCTTGCGCGAAAAATTACTCAAGTTTGACAAGGACGTCGATGCTCTTCTAGCAGAATTTGACGCGCGTGAGCTGATTGCCCTGCTGCTCCAGGACCGCGTGAAAGACCCAGATACAATGGAAAAAGTCGACATTGCACCTGAGAAACCATTGCCGGCCAACGGCGGAGACCGATTCCACACTTTCGGCAATAAAAACAACCGCGGAGGCGGACGCGGAAACGGCAACCGCCGCGACAACAACCGCTTCAGCAATCGGGACGGCCGCCGACACGGAGACCGTGACAATCGCCGTTCAGACAGCCGAGACGGGCGTCGCGGTCGTGATGACAAAGGCTACTCAGTCGAGCGCAAGCGTGACAACAATAAGCGCGATTTCGGCAAGGGTAAAACGCCTCGCATCAAGCAGCCGAACGGCAAGCAGGGATTTGTCATGCGGACACGCGATAATTGACAAGATGTGAAGCACGCCCGTTTTGAAGCGTAGAAATTTAGGAAAATTGGGTTCTGCCCGCAGGGCAGGTTCCAATTTTATCTAATTTCCTAGCTTCAGGCGTGCTGCGACTCGACTAGGCGCTTCAGCGCCGTAGCGAGAGTCGACAACAGCGTCCATAGGACGCAGACAATTTCAGAAGCTTTAGGCTTCTAGAAATTGCCAGAGCTTTAGCGCTGTGTGAACTCAGTTAAAATACATAAAAAAATGAGTTCAGTTGATGAACTCATTTTCTTGTGCGGAATGATACCCCGCCACCCAGCCGGTAACAAAGGCGCAGGTGACATTATAACCGCCGGTGTAGCCGTTGATGTCGAGCAGCTCACCCGTCAGATAAAGTCCGTGCGTCAGTTTGCTTTCCAGAGTTTTCGGATTGACCTCGCGCAAATTCACGCCGCCGCCAGTGACGAAAGATTTTTCGATTGGAAAAGTTTTGTCAATTCGTATGGACAGCGACTTTGCCAGCTTCGCAAAATCTTCAGCCTGCCGCGGGTTCAGTTGCTTGCCTGGCATATCTGGCGTCAGGGCGGATTTGCTGAACAGAAAGACCAGCAGCCGCTCAGGAATTAAGGGAGAGAGCGTATTGACCAGATTCTTTTCAGAGTTTTTGGACAACGATAAGATTTTTTGTGCAAGTTCAGCAGTGCGACTCTCCGGGAAAATATCAAGCTGAACCGTGACGTTTTCTGCGCCTTTCAATAATTCTTTGTTGATAAAACTCGAACAGCGCAGCGCGGCAGGCCCTGACAGCCCAAAATGCGTGAAAATCAAGTCATGCTGGTGTGAAACGAGCACCTTGTTTTTGGAATTCAGAACAGATAATTGGATGTTTTTCAAGGAAATACCCTGTAAACTCTTGTCTGCGATGAATTTCTCGGAAGAAATCAGAGCAGATTCTGTTGCATAAAGCGGCGTAATGCTGTGACCGGCCGATTCTGCCAGCTTATAGCCGTCACCGGTCGAGCCAGTCCCAGGGTAGGCACGTCCGCCAGTTGACAGAATTACTTTTTCTGCTGAAAAATGGCCAGCAGTAGTTTCTAGGCCCGCGATTTGCGCATTTTCGATACAGAGCTGCGTCACTGCCTGCTCAGGGAAAAATTTAACCCCTGCAGCTGTCAAACGCTCAAAGAGCGCATCTACTATGGTGCGGGCCCTATTGCTTACAGGAAACATTCTTCCGTGGTCTTCCTCTTTGAGCGCAACGCCATTTTTCCTGAAGAATTCCATGATGTCATGATTGTCAAACTGAGCAAATGCTGAGTGGAGAAAACGTCCATTTCCTGGAACATTGTCCAAAATATCCTCAATTGTCCCGCTGTTGGTCACGTTGCAGCGACCGCCGCCGGTTAACAGGAGCTTACGCCCAACCTGCCGGTTTTTGTCAATCAAGGCAACATTGGCACCAGACTCGGCCGCCGAAATCGCCGCCATCATGCCGCTTGGTCCTGCGCCAACTACAATTACATCAAAATTATTCATATTGAACTATTTTACACTAATTTTTCAGAAATCAGTCCAGCGAAAAGTTCGGAAATCTGTTAAAATAGAGTCATGCAAAAAACATTTAAATCTGGCTTTGTGGCCATTATCGGCCGGCCGAACGTCGGGAAATCGACTTTTCTGAATCAGATAATGGGTCAGAAAATCGCCATCATGAGCGACAAACCGCAGACAACGCGCAATAAAATCATGGGAATCTATACCACGGATTCTGAACAGGTTGTCTTCATTGACACGCCGGGAATTCACAAGCCGCACAATGCGCTGGGCGATTTCATGGTGCAGTCGGCTTATTCAACGCTGCGCGAGTGTGACGTGGTGCTCTTCATGGTGGCGGCGGACGAGCCTCGCTCAACCGGCGAAAACATGATTATCGAGCGTCTGAAAAAGGCAGAAGTGCCTGTGATTCTGGTGCTGAACAAAATTGACAAAGTCCATCCGAATGACCTTTATGCCACTGTCGAGGACTATACCAGTCAGATGCATTTTGCCGAAGTCGTGCCGATTTCCGCGCTTCAAGGGAATAATACCGATACGCTGCTCCAGACCATCAGCGACAAGCTGGTTGAAGGGCCGCAGTATTTCCCGGAAGACCAGATTACCGACCATCCCGAGCGTTTTCTGGTCAGCGAAATGATTCGCGAGAAAATTCTCATGCTGACACGCGAAGAAGTACCGCACAGCATCGCCGTAGTGACGGAGTCAATGAAGCGTGACGAGTTCGACAAGGTGCATATCCATGCCACGATTTTTGTCGAGCGTAAGTCGCAAAAGGGCATTATTCTGGGCAAGGGCGGCGCAATGATTAAGAAAATCGGCTCATTGGCCCGCCGCGACATTGAACTGATGCTGGGCGACAAGGTTTATCTGGAAACATGGGTGAAGGTAAAGGAAGACTGGCGTGACAAGAAGATTGATTTGGCTGATTTCGGTTATGTGAAAGAAGACGAATAACAGTGAAACGTCCGAAAAATCAAGAAAATATCAAAAACTTGAAACATTTTGCAAAATAAAACGTATGTATTAGTAAGCGAGTAAATAATAGCAGAAAAATATAACAAAAAGTTATAAAACATAACCAAAAGTTATATTTTATGTTATAATAAGCAAGCGGATAAAATAATAGAATTACAGTTGAGGGCCATTAGCGGGGAAAACCTGCAGGCGTGCGCTCTCTGCTGAAGGAGAAAAAATTGGCAGCAAAAGCAAAGAAAGATTTGAGCGAAATTTCAAAAAAATTCGGTGACGATAGAGAAAAAGCGCTGAATAAAGCACTTGAGACAATTGAAAAAGACTTCGGCAAGGGCGCATTGATGCGTCTGGGCGAGTCGGCGAATCAGAAAGTTCAGGTTATGAGCTCGGGCTCGCTCGCTTTGGACATTGCGCTAGGCGCAGGCGGTTACCCTAAGGGGCGTATCATTGAGATTTTCGGCCCTGAAAGTTCTGGTAAAACGACAGTTGCACTGCACGCTGTGGCACAGGCGCAGAAAGAGGGCGGAATCGCTGCTTTCATTGACGCAGAGCATGCGCTGGACCCAGTCTATGCGCAGGCGCTGGGCGTGGATATCGACCAGCTGCTCTTGTCACAGCCCGATTCAGGCGAGCAGGGTCTTCAAATCGCTGAGAAGCTGATTGAATCCGGTGCGATAGACCTTGTGGTCATTGACTCGGTTGCGGCTCTGGTTCCGCGTGCGGAAATTGACGGCGAAATCGGCGATTCAACAGTCGGACTGCAGGCCCGCATGATGAGCCAGGCTATGCGTAAGCTGGCCTCTGTCATCAACAAAACAAAGACAATTGCCATTTTTATTAACCAGCTGCGTGAAAAAGTCGGCGTCATGTTCGGCTCACCGGAAACTACGCCTGGCGGACGCGCTTTGAAGTTCTATGCATCCGTTCGTCTGGATGTTCGCGGCTCGAAACGCGTAGAGGTCGGAACCGGCGACAACAAAGAGGCAATCGGTAAAGAGACAAAGATTAAAGTCGTGAAAAATAAGGTCGCACCGCCTTTCAAGGTTGCGAATGTAGAAATCATGTACGGCGAAGGAATTTCCCGTGAAGGTGAACTGCTGACGATTGCGACAGATTTGGATATTATCCACAAGTCAGGCGCCTGGTTTGCCTACAAGGATGAGAAAATTGCGCAGGGTGCTGAGAAGGCAAGAAAATATCTGAAGGAAAATCCGGAAGTCTTTGCAGAAATTGACAAAGCCGTGCGTGAGCATTACGACCTGCCGACTGCCGAAGCAGCAGCTGAGCAGAGAGCCGCGGCCGAGACAGCTGCAGCGGCAGCTTCGGCTTCAGGAAAGAAAACTGGCAAAAAAGCAGCCAAAAAACCTGCTAAGAAGACAGAAAAAGATGAGGAAGCAGAAGAGCCTGAAGAAATAGAACTTGTCGAAGAACAGGAAGAAATAGAGCTTGAACCATTGGAGATTGAAGACTAAAGAGTATCTTAAAAATCAGATTTTGTAATTTTTGCAAAATTTCTTAAACCAGTTGTCGGTTCTTTTCGTCTTGCTTATTCACAAGCTGAAGAAGTCAGACGTATGCGTCTTTATAAATGCAAAAAATAAGTATTACAAAACTCATTTTTTGCATTTTCTGCAAACAGGAGTAAAATACGCTTCATATAGCCTGTACGTAGCTCTCTGTACCTGTCATGACCTCTAGTTGTCTTTTGCTTACCTTTTTGAGAGTGAAATAGTAGCCTCAGAGTTTTCATCATTCATCAGGACACATAGCGGTTTATGGACGTTGCGTCTAATTATTAGATTCTAATATCTGACCCAACGAAGAGATTTAGGACACAAGACCTGAGTTTTTGATTCTCAAAAATTTATTAGAGCTAAAAAACAGTTTTTACTGCCGCAAAGAATAACTTGTTGGAATCATCTTTACAATTCGAGCTGAGCATTAGCAGAAACACGTTCAAAGGAAACGTTTTCTTTCAAAAAAGTATAAAAATTTTCTGGAAAACTCGTTATTTCGCAAAAAAATGTGTTACAATAACAACATAAAATCTCAGGAAGTGGTCAATGATTGAAATTTACACAGCACCAAGTTGTACATCTTGTAAAAAAGCGAAAAGCTGGTTAGCCAGGCATCATATTGCATTTGAAGAGCGGAATATTATCGCCGAGCCTCTGTCAAGAGAAGAGGTGAAACGTATTCTGATGAGATGCGATGACGGCTTGGAGGGACTGATTTCCACCCGCAGCCGCGTTGTAAAAACTTTGGGCGTAGAACTTGAAGACATTCCTTTGTCACGGGCAATTAAAATTATTTCAGAGAATCCGCAAGTTTTGCGTCGTCCCATTATCATGGACGAGAAACGATTGCATGTGGGCTATAACGAGGAAGAAATTCGAACTTTTCTGCCGCGTGCTGTGCGGGTCTTGGAAAATGCAAGCGTTCGGATGCAGAATGTGATTTAAAGCGCCAACAGCGCTTTTTTGGTACAATGAACACATGTTAGAAATATTTGATAGCCACACACACTTGAACTCGGACGAATTCCTCGGCCGTGAAGCCGAAGTCATCGAAGCGGCGTTCGAATTAGGCGTGACCAAGATGAACATTGTCGGCTGTGATATGAAGACCAGCAAGTGGGCACTAGATTTGGCAGAAGGCTACGAACAGTGCTATGCGACAATCGGCTGGCATCCGGATGAATGCGCAGAATTTGACAGCGAGACAGAAGAGTTCCTTTTGTCCGAATTGCAGCGGCCGAAGGTTTTGGCAGTCGGCGAAATCGGCCTGGACTATCACTGGATGGTGTCGCCGAAATGGCTGCAGGAAGACGTTTTCCGCAAGCAGATTCGTCTGGCCAAGCACATGGACAAGCCTTTCATGGTGCACACACGCGACGCGCTGGAAGACACCTATGACATCATTCGCGAGGAGGGCGTCAGCAAGGCTGGCGCCATCATGCACAGCTTCTCAGGTAGCTACGAAGACGCTGCGCGTTTTGCCGAGCTGGGCATGATGATTTCCTTCAGCGGCGTGGTTACCTTCAAAAAAGCGACTGACGTGCAGGAAGCCGCCGCAAAACTCCCGCTGGACAGAATCTTGGTTGAGACAGACGCACCCTATCTGGCGCCGGTTCCGTTTCGGGGGAAGGAAAATCAACCCGGATATACCCGCTACACACTCGAAAAAATAGCAGAACTGCGCGGTATCACTGCTGAAGCTGCAGCTGACGCGACATATCAGAATGCCATGAGGATTTTTAAACTTGACTGACAGAATAAGAATAGACAGAATCGTCGTTGTCGAAGGTCGTGACGACACGGCGAATCTCAAGCGTTTTTTTGACCTGGAGACCTATGAAACAGGCGGCTCCGCCATTGATACGGAGGATATCGAGCGACTGAAGCTCCTGCAAGCCTCGCGCGGCCTGATTGTCTTCACAGACCCGGATTTTCAGGGCGAGCGCATCCGCAAAATTATCATGACCGCTATTCCAGAGGCCTCCCACGCTTTCCTCAAGCGTGACGAAGCAGCCCCCAGAGGAAAAGGCTCGCTGGGCATTGAACATGCGAGTTTTGAAAGCCTGCAGACCGCACTGTCAGACCTGATGGGCGGCGGCAAAGCAAGCAGGAGCGACGTGACACAATCAGACCTGATGAAACTCGGCCTAATCATGGGCACAGAAAGCCGCAGACGCCGCGAATACCTGGGGGAACAGCTTAGAATCGGCTATGCCAACGGAAAACAATTGCTCGCGCGCCTGCATATGTTTTCAATCAAACGTGATCAAGTTGCCGCAATTATGAAAGATTACCAAAAGAAAAAATGACTACAGAAATAGACCGCATTGCCAATATTATCCGCACCCAGGACATCCTGCGCCGCCATGACTTTTTCATCAAGAAAAAGTTCGGACAAAATTTCCTGACAGACGGCAACATCTTGTCCAAAATTGTCCAGACAGCCGAAATCAATAAAGAGACGAACGTCATCGAAATCGGCCCCGGCATTGGCGCGCTCACCCAGTATCTGCTGGAAGACGCGGCCGAGGTGATGGCCTTCGAAATTGACGATTCCCTGATTCCCATTCTGCAGGAGACGCTGGCTAGCTACGACAATCTGCAGCTGGTCAACGCCGACGTACTCAAAATCGACATGAACGACTATACGGCCAAATTTTCCAATCCTGACCTGCCGGTTAAAGTCGTGGCCAACCTGCCCTATTACATCACCACACCGATTCTCATGCACCTCATCAAGTCGAAAATCCCCTTCGAGCGCTTTGTCGTGATGATGCAGAAAGAAGTCGCCGACCGAATTGCCGCGCAGCCCGGCACCAAAGCCTATGGCTCCCTGTCAATTGCCGTCCAGCTCTACATGGAAGCCCAGCTTGCCTTTGACGTTTCCCGCAATGTCTTTGTTCCCGCGCCGAATGTAGATTCAGCGATTCTAAAGATGATTCGCCGTCCGCAGCCGCTGATTGAACTCAAAGACGAAGGTTTCTTCTTCAAAGTGGTAAAAATCGCCTTTGCCCATCGCCGCAAAACCCTGATGAATAACCTGATGCAAGGCTTCGGCAAGGACAAAAAAGAGCAGATTGAAAAACTGCTGAATCAAACTGAAATTTCGCCGACTGTGAGAGCTGAAGCCCTGTCAATCGCTGATTTCGGCGTGCTGTCAGACGCACTTTTACCGCTGAAATAATTATGAGCAAACTTGAAAAAATTCCAGTCATTCAAAAATGACCCGCAGAATGAGACTTTCACCCTCGCCGAGAAATAACATCTAGCTGGCCGAAAACCAGTGGCTTGAACAAGATATCCTGCCCGATTTACAGGAAATCGTGAAGAACATACTCAACCGATGATTCAGTCAGGAAATTTTCAGAAAATTGCGTTATAATATAAGCATTACAAAGTTAAGGAGAAGAATAGACAAACTCAGATTAATTGTCCAATATCTATTCGAATAAAAAAATGGCAAAACTATCCGACGATTTTACACAACAGCTCTATAGCGACTTTGCGGCCAATCCAAAATACCGTGCCGTCGAGAATGCTGCGACCAAAAACGGCCTGCTCAATGCGCTCGAGCGCCGTTCATCGCACGCGGCCAACATTCCAGAATTTTCCATTGACCTGACCAAGGACCCAGTCACCAACCAGAAACAATCCGGCCGCTGCTGGATGTTCGCGGCGCTCAACACCATGCGCCACAAAATGATTGCCAACTACAAACTGGAAGATTTCGAGCTTTCACAAGCTTACACATTCTTCTGGGACAAGTACGAGAAGTCCAACTGGTTCTTCGAAATGCTGATTTCAAATCCGGACATGGACGACCGCAAGCTCAAGTTCCTTTTGGCCACGCCGCAAGGCGACGGCGGACAATGGGACATGATTGTCGCCCTCTTTCAGAAATACGGTGCCGTGCCGAAAGCTGCCTATCCTGAATCTGCGGCTTCTTCAAACTCACGCGAACTCGACCAGTACTTAGACAAACTTCTTCGTCAGGGTGCTGAAAAGCTTCGCCTAGCCATGAAAAAATCCGAGGACGTCGAAACGCTGCGTAAAAAACTGCTTCAAGAAATTTTCAACTTCCTTGCAGCAACACTCGGCTTACCACCGCAGCAATTTGAATTTGCCTTCCGCGACAAAAAAGGTGAAAATTTCACGACATTCAGCGGCAGCCCTAAAGAGTTCTACGAGCAGTTCGTAAACGTAGACCTGGACCAGTACGTTTCAATTATCAACGCGCCTACGGCGGACAAACCATACAACAAGTCCTACACTGTCGAATTTCTCGGCAACGTAGTAGGTGCCCGTCCCGTCAAACATCTGAACCTGGAAATGTCCCGCTTCAAAGAACTCGCCATCGCACAGATGCAGCAGGGCGAAACCGTCTGGTTCGGCTGTGACGTAGGCCAAGTATCAAACCGCAAAGACGGTCTCTTGACAATGGACGCCTACGATTTCGATTCCGCGCTTGACATCAAGTTCACTCAGGACAAAGCTGCGCGTCTTGACTATGCAGAATCACTCATGACGCACGCCATGGTCCTGACAGGCGTAGACATTGATGAAGCTTCCGGCAAGTCCAAAAAATGGAAAGTCGAGAATTCCTGGGGCGATGACGTGGGCAAAAAGGGCTACTTCGTGGCTTCAGACGCCTGGATGGACGAATTCACCTACCAGATTGTCGTGCGCAAAGAATTCCTGAGTGCAGAAGAGCTGGCCGCTTATGAGGCTGAGCCGAAAGTTCTGCTGCCTTGGGACCCGATGGGTGCTTTGGCATAAAAACAGATTACTAATAAAAAATGAAAAACTTAGCAGAGTAACTAAACTCTCTGTTAAGTTTTTTTGTACATTCGTGAAGAAATATAAGATATAAAATAAAAAATCAGCTAAACAAAATATGAGAAAATTAGCTATAAAAAGACAGCGTGTCTAAAAAAATAATTCGAAAATAATTACCTTGATTTGGAGAATACGATATTTTGCTGTGCTAAATTATATAAACATTTAATCTTCTTGCAATTTCATCTGGAATATATTACAATAATTTGTGTAAATGTGTTATTAAAAAGCATATGAAAAGGAATTATACCAATGAAAACAAAACAAACAAATTTTAGAGCTTGGAAATCAGGCAGGTCCTGGCTTTACTCAGCCTCTGTGTTAACCGTCCTTGCCGGGGGAGGGGCAGTAGTGTCAACATTAGCCGTGCCTTCAATTGTTGCTCAAGCAGATGTCGCCTCAGATGCAGTATCTGCGGCCTCTTCGGCCAATTCAGATGCAAGCGCCGCAAACGAAACAGCGAGTCAGATTTCTGGAGAGTCAAATGTAGCTTCGCAGTCGTCGCTCGTTTCGCAGCTTTCCAGTCAGGCATCAGATTTTGTATCAAGTGCTTCATCGTCCATCCCGACGATAAGTTCAGCCATTGCATCCGGCAGCGCCACAGCTTCAGGTACAGTGGACTCCTACAGCAGCGCTGTTGACTCATATAGCTCAGCAATGAGCTCCTATCTGAGCTCAGCAAGCGATACAGTTGCCGAAAACACAAAAAACAGTGGAATCCTTATTGCCTCACAAGCTGCTTCAGAAGCCTATAACTCATATTCAAATGCTGTTGCAAGCATGAATTCAGCTGAGGAGAACCTCTCCAGCGCAGTTTCAAACGCTCAAAGTTTAGTAGACAAGATGAACAGCGGCGTCCTGACAGCAGCCGAAACAGCTTCTTTAAGTGCAATTTCTCAGTCTTATGCGCAATACGTCTCTGATTTACAGTCATCAATGGCAGCAGTTTCAGCGTCTGAGAGCTCTTACTTTGAGGCAGTCTCAAGCTTGCAGGCGCTTGATTCAAGTGCTTCAATCACGGGAGAGTATTTAGTTGTTGACTCTGCAACAGGAAGCTCTCTCGCCAGTGCTTCCGATGAAGCTTCAGCTTATTTAGATTCATTAGATGTAATGTCAACAGGTTCTCTGATTGCACTAGCGGCAGATTACGCAGCCGCCTCCTCTGCTCAATCGTCCACGGCCAGCTTAGCTGCATCTTTTGGCTCCGTAGCGAATTCAACCGCCTTAAGTATGAATGACCAGCAGAATGGCGCGCTTTCCATGGCTTCATCATACTACACAGCTGGAAACTATGGAAGTGCTGCTGAGTTGATGAATTCGTATTATTCAATGGCTCAAGCTGCTCCATCTGTTTTTGACTCTCTCGCGACATCTTTTGCTTCGTTACAGAACTCACTCTCGGTCGCGATTGAAAGTTATAATACTTTGGGTAGTACTTTTAATGCAGCCGCAAGTCAGGCAGCTTCAGATGGTTTTATTAGTTCTTATACACCGATGATTTTGATTGCTTCGACTGCTGCTGGACAACTGAATGAAGCTCTTGCCACTGATAATCCTAATTATCAAATTCTTTTAATTGATGTCCAGCTTGCTCGGTGGACGGGATTTTATATGGATGGTACATCGGAAGTAGAAGGAATTGTTAATAGCATTTTTCAAGAGTTTTTCACTGAAAACAACACTAAAAATACTAAGCAATGGTCAGAAACGTTGAAAGGGACTGCAGGCCAATGGGATGCATCTAGTTTTAACCCCTTTAATATGCCGGACTTTACACAGGCGCAAGTGGTCACTGGAAATGAAGTGGTAACGCTTTCTACATGGGGAGGGCAGGTCACTGTGACTGCTGACTTCCCAACAGGTGAATACGTCAAGGTAAACCCAATCCTATCAAGCGTAAGCATGGTATCGCTTGACACACCGCCAACAGCACCGACAATTGCCGTGACCCCTGTTGCAGCAGTCGCCAATGAGCCGTCAATTGATATAGAAAAATCCTCGAAACCTATTGGAGAACCGGGCGATGGAAATCACGGCGATACTGATAATAATATCGGTACAGGCGATGCGGATACAACAAGCACGTCTGAAGACCTTTCTGCCGGCAAAACAATTTATTTCCGGGTGACAAATAATGGCTCGCAAGCATTAGCCAATATTAAAGTTTCTGACAGCCAACTCATGGGCTCTAAAATGGTCACAGGAATCACTTGGACCTTTAATGGCGCGGCTTTAACAATTGGCGAAGACGGCTTCTTCTATCTGGATGGTGTACTGCTGGTATTACAGCCGGGTGAAGCTGTATACGGCCAAGGCCAGATTGATGCAGCTCCAGCCGGAGAAACTGAAGGAGACGAGGCTGCTGTCACAGCAAATCCTGTTAATCCTGATGGCACTATTGATACTTCAAAAACTGTTGGTGATGAAGATAAGTGGTACGGCAAGACAAACTCAGAGTCGCCGGCAAATGGCCCTGTCGCGCCAGATTCTCCAAGCGCACCAAATACACCAGCTCAAACGCCTGTCTCATATTCTCCAGCAGTGAAAACAGCTCCAGAAAATCCAGTATCTGGTCATTCAGAAAAGCAGCTCCCTGAAACAGGAGAAGGCACAAATAAGACAATGTTGCTTGCCGGATTTATAACTCTAGGTACAGCAATGGTTCTGGCCTATGGCGGTTCAGAGCGCAAGAAACATCTGATGAAGCTTGTATTGAATGCGAAACATCATCAGCTCTAATTCAGCTCGAAAAAATCTCAGATAGACTTATCTGGGATTTTTTAAGCCGAAAAAGAGAGTAAATCGTGAAGTCTGGGGCAAACTTTGCTATAATAAGTTATGTCAAAAAATGAAAATTCTGATGTGATTTATGGCCTGCACGCCGTTGTTGAAGCCCTTGAGGCTGGAAAAGTAAATAAACTCTTTGTCCAGGAGGATTTGCGCGGCAAAAATGTAGATAAAATCAAAGCCTTGGCTCGCAGCAAGTCTGTCAAAATTGACTGGCTCGCAAAAAACCAACTGTCAAAAATGACGGAAAATGGAGTTCACCAAGGATTTGCGGCCTTTGTGTCAGAATTTGTTTATGCAGAACTTGCAGAAATTCTGGCAGATTTATCAGACAGAAAATCGGCCGTAATCCTGATTTTAGACGAGTTGACTGACCCGCATAACCTAGGCTCAATTGCCCGAACTGCGGATGCCTCTGGAGTAGACGCAATCATTATTCCTAAACATCGTTCGGTCGGAATTACACCAACGGCAGTTAAAGCTTCAACGGGCGCTCTGCAGCATGTGCCGGTTGTTCGTGTGACAAATCTGTCACAGACTTTGGAGAAGCTTAAAGAAGCAGGTTTCTGGATATTTGGAACGGATGTGAATGGCACAGATTACCGCTCCTGGAACACTTCTGGGAAAATTGCCTTAATCATTGGCTCAGAGGGCTCAGGAATTTCTGCCGGATTGAAAAAACAGGCAGACGAGATGATAACCATTCCCATGACGGGGCATGTGCAAAGTCTTAATGCTAGTGTGGCGGCAGCCATTCTGATGTATGAAATCTACAGAAAAACTGCAAATTGATTTAGAAATTGGGGGTGAAATTATGAATTTTCAGTTAATGACGGATGCAACGGCGGATTTACCAGTTGAAATCATCCAAAAAGACCAGCTTGTCGAGTTTGATATGAGTATTGTCATCGGCGAGAAAACTTTCACAACTGTGGGAGAAAGCCGGATTACTTCTGACCAGCTGCTGGCCGAAATGGTGAAGGGAGCGCGTGCCGTTACCACTGCAGTCGGGATAGGTGAGGCCGAAGAGAAGTTCCTGGAGTACGCCAAAAAAGGTATTGAAGTACTTTATTTGACCTTCTCATCTGGCCTTTCTGGCACTTTTCAATCAGCAACCATCGCACGCGAGTCGGTACTGGAATCATTTCCAGAAGCCAAAATCACTGTGATTGACAGTTTGGCGGCCGCTTCAGGCGAGGGCTATCTGCTGGAGGAAGTAGTGAAATGGCGTGATGAAGGAAAAACTGTGGAAGAAATTGTGGAACTGTTGAAAACTCTTATTCCACGTGTCAGAAGCTGGTTCATGGTTGACGACCTTCATTTCCTCGCGCGCGGCGGACGAATTCCTAAGGCGGCGGCCGTGTTCGGTACGATGGCAAACATTAAGCCGGTGCTGGACGTTGACCCTACGGGTCACCTGCGCTCTGTCTCAAAAGCCCGCGGAACGAAGAAGGCGCTGAGCACATTGATTGAAAACACACTTGACGGTATTGACAACGAAAATTATCCGCGCATCATTGTTTCTTACTCTGGTTCATCAGATTTGGCTGAAACAGCTAAAGAAGAATTTCTCAAGGCGCTGCCGGAGATAACGGTTGACATCAGACCGCTCGGACCCGTCATCAGTGCACATACAGGTCCTGGGACGATTGCAATCTTCTCAGTTTCTAAGACAGAGCGTCAATAATTTCCACAAAATCCACAATTAAGTTTTCCACATGTTGAAAAAATAGAGTGAAAAATTAGCACAAAAACTTGCTTTTTGCATTTTTTCTGGTAAAATACATTATGAGTATATTTTATTTTGGAACTTTGTGCAGAGTTTTAAAGTTTCAAAACAAGGGAAGGAGCCATTTTTATGGCAAAAAATGGTCTTTATACAGGAATAGACATAGGTACCAACACAATCAAAGTATTGGTGGCCGAGTATGTTTCGGGCGAAATGAATATCATTGGAAATGGTAATGCCAAATCAGATGGCCTAAGTAAAGGGATCATTGTTGACATTGAAAAGACAGCCATGTCAATCCGTAAAGCAGTGAATGCCGCTCAGGAAAAGGCAGGAATCGTCATTGATACTGTCAACGTAGCGATTCCTGCTAATCAGCTGCAGATTGAGCCTTGCCAGGGAATGTTTCAAATTTCCGGCGGCAGCAAAGAAATCATGGATAATGATGTGGTTGAAGTGGTGCAGAATGCGCTGGTGCGCGGACTTGTGCCGGAACGTGAAATCATTGCGGTTGAGCCGAAAGAGTTTGTCGTTGACGGCTTTTCAGAGATTTCTGACCCTCGCGGCATGCTGGGCGTGCGTCTTGAAATGAAAGGACTGCTATACACAGGCCCTAAAACGCTGATTCATAACATTATTTCCTCTGTTGAGCGTGCCGGTTTTTCAGTCGGCAATATTGTGGTTTCGCCATTGGCATTGTCCAAGCGCGTGCTGACGGACCAGGAGCGTGAATTTGGTACGGTCATGATTGACCTTGGCGCTGGCCAGACAACCGTGGCAGCAGTCAGAGACAATACACTGAGTTATGTCAACTGGCGGCCGGAAGGCGGCGATTACGTCACAAAAGATATTTCCGATGTTCTGAATACATCTGTTAAATCTGCCGAAGATATAAAATTGAATTACGGCGAGGCTTCAACTGAACGTGCCAGCCAAGACGAATTCTTTCTGGTAGATATGGTCGGCCGTCCAGAGCCTGAACAGGTCAGTGAATATTACTTGTCACAAATCATTGAGGCTCGCGTGGCGCAGATTTTCGAAAAAATCCGTCAGGATTTGGAAATGAACCGTGTGGATGATTTTCCTGGTGGTGTAGTTTTATTTGGCGGTGCAGCAGCAATGCCGGGCATTATGGATGTGGCGCAACGTGTTTTTGAACAACCTGTCCGACTTTATGTGCCGACAGAAGTAGGACTTCGTAATCCTGCCTATGCGCAAGTGATTTCAATTGTAAGTTATGTGAGCGGCCGAAGTGACATTGAGATTTTAGTCACTCGTGCGGTGATGGGAGATGTGCCTGCGCCAGCTCCGGTTTATGAGACGCCGATTGTGCAGCCTCAGATTCCTGTAGCGCCGGTTGCCCCTGCCCCTGCTCAAACAGACTATTACGAAGAGCCGGAGCCGGTTATTCCGAGTCCAAGACAGACTCAGGAACCAGAAGAAGATAAGGAAGGACTTGTTGATCGCGTACGTGGGTTCCTCACGAATATGTTTGACTAACAGGAAATAAGCTTAGATTCATTTCTAAGCTATTGTGGATTATTTGATGCTGTTCATTACTAAAGTGAATGCTCAAAAGTGATTTACATGATTTAAAGCAAATGTTCTGCAGTTAGTCAACTTGCAGTAAACGCTATTCATTAAGGAGAAGAAATGGAATTTTCATTTGACACAGAAAGTACAACCGGCGCGGTTATAAAAGTTATCGGTGTCGGCGGCGGCGGCGGAAATGCCATCAACCGGATGGTTGAAGAAGGCGTCTCCGGCGTAGAATTTATTGCGGCCAACACAGATGTTCAAGCGCTTCGCTTGTCTAAGGCTGACCGAGTGATTCAGATTGGTCCGAAGCTTACCCGCGGATTGGGTGCTGGTGCCAAGCCCGAAGTCGGCCGTAAGGCGGCTGAAGAGTCTGTCGAGCAGATTACAGAAGCACTTCGCGGTGCAGATATGGTCTTCGTGACTTGCGGTATGGGCGGCGGTACTGGTACAGGTGCTGCACCGGTGATTGCAGGTGTGGCTCAGGAGCTTGGCGCTCTGACCGTCGCAGTTGTGACGCGTCCATTCGGATTTGAAGGCTCAAAACGTTCATATTTCGCCACTCAGGGAATTGAAGATTTGCGTGAAAACGTGGACACACTCCTGATTATTTCCAACAATAACCTGCTGGAAATCGTGGACAAGAAGACGCCTCTGGCAGAAGCTTTGCGCGAGGCAGATAATGTCCTTCGTCAAGGTGTACAAGGTATTTCAGACCTGATTACAAATCCGGGTATGATTAACCTTGACTTTGCAGATGTGAAGACTGTCATGGAAAAACGCGGCGATGCGCTGATGGGAATCGGCACGGCTGCCGGTGAAGATCGTGTGCTTGAAGCCACTCGTAAGGCAATTTATTCACCATTGCTTGAGACGACCATTGAAGGCGCTGAAAATGTGCTCTTGAACGTGACCGGCGGCATGGACATGACCTTGACAGAAGCACAAGATGCTTCAGAAATCGTGATTTCAGCAGCCGGCAACGATGTGAACATCCTGCTTGGTACATCAATTGATGAAACGCTGAAGGACGAAATCCGTGTTACTGTTGTGGCAACAGGCGTTTCGCGCGATGAAGTAGCACGCGTCTCCGGCATCAACAACACGGCCCGCAATAATCAGTTCGATTCCACAGTGCCTAATCGTCAGAGAACGACCGGCGGAAATGACTTCTCACAGCAAATCAATCAGCCAAGTGCATTCGGCGACTGGGACATGCGTCGTGAAACACCGCAAACACCATCGCGGCCAAATGTTACTTCAGTGCCTAATACTTCAATCAACACATTCGGCGGTTTCCCTAACTCCAATGATGATGATTTGGATACGCCGCCATTCCTGCGTAACCGCTAATGTCTCTGGAAAGTTCAATTGCGCGGGTTTTGGATTCTGTCCGTCAGGCGGGATCTGATGCAGGGCGTGCTGAAAACTCAGTGAAAGTGATTGCTGTGACTAAATACAGTGATTCAGCCGTGACGCGTGAATTTGCAGAGTCTGGTCTTCTGGATTTGGCGGAAAACCGGGCAGAATTATTGCTGCAGAAGCAAGCGGATTTATCAGATTTGACAAATATTCGCTGGCATTTGATTGGTAATCTGCAGCGGCGTAAGGTCAAAACGATTATTAATTCTATCGACACTTTTCATGCATTAGATTCTATCGCTCTCGCGCAGGAAATATCTAAGCGGGCTGTGCATCCAGTCAAGTGCCTGATTGAAGTCAATGTTTCCGGTGAGGAATCAAAGCATGGCTTTAAACCAGCTCAGCTTGAGGAAACTGCTCGTCAGCTGAATGAACTGCCGAATCTGATTATCATTGGTTTAATGACCATGGCGCCGATTGATGCAGATGATGAAGAGTTGTCCAGAATTTTCAGCAGTACTCGTGAGTTGAGAGATAGAATCAGCAGTCTGGCATTGCCGAATTGTCCGTGTACTGAGTTAAGTATGGGAATGTCGCGTGATTATAAGATTGCAGTCAAAGAGGGTGCCACGATGGTTCGCATCGGACACGATTTCTTAAAATAATCACAATGTTGAGAAAATCTGCTGATTTATGATATTATTATTTCTAGAACTAAAACCTGTCACATGATTATTTTTCTGCTAACGCAGCGGACGTGATGGTGAAGGAATAAAAGTTGAGCTTGTAAAAGCACTTACTTAAAAGAATTAGGTTTGCAGCGTAATTTTAAAACTGACGCACAAACATTATTTATCAAAGCCGAGCGCTTGTCGCGAACGCTATACAAAGGAGCAACAATGGGTTTACGAGATCAGTTTGATAAACTACGTAACTATTTTGTAGAAGACGAAGATGATTATGACTATGATGACGATGAAGCCGTCGTTGAGCAGCCGGTTCGCCCTGAACCAGAGCCTCAGCCGCAGTTCCAGTCTCGTCCTCAGCCGGTTCAGCAGCGTCCAGTGGCGCAGCAGCCGGTTCATTCGCAGGCTACCCAGCCGCGTCCGCGTCCTGTACAAAGTCAGCCGCAAACAACCGTGACTCCATCTGTATCGGCCGTGAGGCGAACTGTAGGAGGTAATTCTGGTATGGGAACTTCGGCTTATGTGAGCTCACCCTCGCAGTCAAATGTTTTAACGCGTGCAAATGCGGCTGTTGCAAACAGCACTTCACGCATCACCATGACATCGCCGCATGTTTATGCAGACATCATGGAAATGGGCAACCAGCTCAAGTCCGGTGTGACTCTGATTGTCAATTTCAAGAACATGGCTGACCAGCAGGCGCGCCGTTCGATTGACTTCCTGACAGGCGTGGCATACATCCTTGACGGCGATATTCAAAATATTGGCGGTCAGGCTTTTCTGGTAACGCCGACCGGTGTGAGCGTTGATGGTGCAAGAGAAAGCCTCTTAGCTTCCGGCGGTCAAGGTTTTGAGAACTTTGATTTAACTTCGAACTAATGATGATTTTATATTATATTATTTACGGTCTTTATCAGCTGATTAGCATCTACATGTGGATTTTGGTAATCTACGCAGTCATGTCATGGCTGCCTGGACTCTCACAAAGTCGCTTTGGATATTGGATAAATCGGATAGTGCGGCCTTATTTGAGCCTGTTTGATAAGATTCCGACACGTTTCGGAGTTTTTGATTTTCAGGTTCTTTTGGGACTTATTGTTCTTATGCTTGTACAGCGTTTATTAGTGCTGATTTTCTGACATGGCTGAGGAAATTTATCAGCATTATCAGCCGTCTGAGCGGGATTTTATTGATAAAGGGCTCGACTGGATTCGACAGGTTGCTGATAGGCAGACTTTCCGCTGCACTTATTTTTTGAATCCGCGCGAACGCGATATTTTAGCAGCTTTGGCCAATGCTGAAGAGTTACAGTTTTTCTCCCAGCCTACGGCAGCAGAGTCTCAGAAAGTGATTTTGGCACCGGATTATTATCAATTGGAGCAGAAAGATTTTGATTTAGCCTTAATTGAGATTCAATTTCCAAACAAGTTCGGTCAGATTTCCCATCGCCAGATTTTAGGCACACTGCTGGGCGAAACGGGTCTTAACCGCCGTGAAATCGGTGATATACTGGTTAGTAACGGCCGAGCTCAGTTTTATGCCAGCAGACATTTGACTGAGCATTTCATCGGCAGCATTCAAAAAATCGGCAATCTTGCAGTCAAGCTGAAAATAGTTCCATTGAGTGAAGCACTGACAGTTGAGAGCGGGTCTACAAACTCTGTTATCCTTGTCTCCAGTTTACGACTTGATAAAATAATCGCCGCGAGCCTTAATATTTCTCGCAATTTGGCCGCAAATATGGTACAATCAGGTCAGGTAAAGGTGAATTACAGCGAAATTATCAAGTCAGATTATTTACTGAGCGAAGACGACATGATTTCTATTCGCGGATATGGACGTGTCAAGCTCCTTCGCTTGCTTGGCGTTACCAAAAAAGATAAAATGAAGATTGAGATTTCAAGCATCCTCAGTCGGAAAGGCAGGTAAGTATGGCGCTGAATAGTTTAGACATTCAAAACAAAACTTTCACCACTAAGTTTCGTGGTTACGATAGGCTGGAAGTTGATGAATTTCTGGAAATTGTTATCCGCGATTACGATGAGATGACACAGAAAATCAAAGACAATGACCGTGAAATTAAGAGCATGAAGGAGCGTTTAAAAGACTTTGATAATATGAAAGAGTCTCTTAACCGTTCGATTTTGGTGGCGCAAGAAACGGCTGACAATGTTAAAGCCCAAGCTGAATCTGAGGCTGAGCGCATTAGTCGTAATGCTTCGCAGCGTGGCGACCAGATTCTTGAAGCAACGCATCGTGAGGCACGTCAAATCCTGCAGTCTACGTATGATGAGGCACGCCGCCTGGTCAATGAATCAGATGAGCTGAAGCGCGGTATGCGCAGCTATTATCAGCGTGTGACCATGCTGATTGAAGGTCAATTGGCAAATATCAAGTCAACTGACTGGGAAGAAACACTGAAGCCGTCGCCGATTTACGTTGGCGATACTGAGGAAAAGCTTCGCGATATCATTGAGCACACGAACCAGAACTTTTTTCCGATTAACGAAAAAGGTGAGGAAATCGTACGTGAGGGTGAAAAAGCTCCAGAAACATTGGAAAGCTTTGCCCAAGCTTTGAGTGCGCAGCCCGAGCAAACGATACAATCTGTACAACCTGCTCAACCTGCACAACCCATTCAATCGGTGCAACCTGCACAGCCCATACAGCCTGAGGTAAAATCAGGGAATCAGAAAGAAGAGTCTGATACTTCCATGAACCTCGGCAGTAATATCAACTTCAGTTACGACAAACACGATAATTAATCAGAACAAAGAATTCATCAACACTTAAAGAGAGCGGAGGCTGCTGTGAACTCCGCAGTCACTTGTAAAATTCTATCCTCTGATATGAACTCAGGCTGAAATCAGTAAGTCTGAGCGCTTGGCAGACGTTACCTGCTGTGAGATTTGGCAGTTTCTGCCAAGATAAAGGTGGTACCGCGGTCTTTCGCCCTTTTTAGGCGAAAGACTTTTTTATATTAAGATGTGAAGCACGCCCGTTTTGAAGCGTAGAAATTTAGGGAAATTGGGTTCTGGCGCAAGCCAGGTTCCAATTTCATCTAATTTCATAGCTTCAGGCGTGCTGAACTCAGTTAATAAAAAGGAAATAGAAAATGAAAATCAAAGATACACTACATCTCGGCCAGACTGCATTCCCTATGCGTGCAGGCCTTCCAGCGAAAGAACCTGTTATGCAAGCAGACTGGGACGAGAAGCATCTCTATGAGCTGCGCCAAGGCTTAAACGAAGGAAAACCCGCATATACACTGCACGACGGCCCTCCCTATGCCAACGGGAATATTCATGTGGGACACAGTCTGAATAAGATTTCTAAGGACATCATTGTGCGCTACAAGTCAATGGCTGGCTTCAGTGCGCCTTATGTGCCGGGCTGGGACACGCACGGTCTGCCGATTGAGCAGCAGCTGGCTAAAAAGGGTGTGAAGCGCAAGGAAATGCCGCGCGGCGAGTATCTGGAGCTCTGCCGTCAATATGCGATGGAGCAGGTTGATTTACAGCGTAAAGATTTCAAGTCGCTGGGCGTATTAGGCGATTTTGAGCATCCTTATATTACGCTGCAGCTGGAGTTTGAGGCGGCGGAAATCCGCGTCTTTGGCGCAATGGCGGAGAAAGGTTATATCTACCGCGGGGCGAAGCCGATTTACTGGTCGCCGTCTTCGGAGAGTTCGCTGGCTGAGGCGGAAATCGAGTATGCGGATGTGGAATCGCCCTCGCTCTTTATTGCTTTCAAGGCAAAAGACACTCAGGGTAAGCTGCCTGAGGACACGGAGTTTGTGATTTGGACGACGACGGCCTGGACGCTGCCGTCAAACCGCGGAATTTTTGTGCACCCTGACTATGATTATGCGCTGGTGGCTGTCAATGGCCGCAAGTTCCTGGTGGCTAAGGATTTGGTGGAGACGACTGCTCAAAAGCTGGGCTGGGAGAATTTTGAGATTCTGCAGACCATCAAAGGTTCTGAGCTTGAAAATATGACGGCGATGCACCCATTCTACGATAGGGAGTCTCTGGTGATGCTGGGCGATTATGTGACGCTGGAGTCTGGGACGGGCCTGGTGCACAGTTCACCAAGTCATGGCGAGGATGATTATTTCTACTCACGTAAGTACAAGCTGCCGGTGGTTGAAGATATCAACGATCAGGGTTATTTCACAGAGGAAGCTCCTGGGTTTGCTGGACAATTTTACGCCAAAGTACAGGACGAGGTCTTGGAGATGCTGCGAAACAACGGCGCTTTGCTCTATTTTGAGACTTTTGTCCATAGTTATCCGCATGACTGGCGCACGAAGAAGCCTGTGATTTACCGGGCGCTGCCGCAATGGTTTGCGTCGATTGATAAGTTCCGCCAGCAGATTTTGGATGAGGTTGAGCGTGTGAATTGGGTGATTCCGTGGGGCAAGACGCGTCTGTACAATATGGTGCGCGACCGCGGCGACTGGGTCATCAGCCGTCAGCGTGCCTGGGGTGTGCCGCTGCCGATTTTCTACGGCGAAGACGGCACGCCGATTATTACGCATGAGACGATTGAATATGTGGCGGACCTCTTTGCTGTGCACGGCTCGGGCTACTGGTTTACACATGAGGCCAAAGAGCTGCTGCCTGAAGGCTTTACGCATCCGTCATCGCCAAACGGTGAATTTACCAAGGAAAATGACATCATGGACGTCTGGTTTGACTCTGGTTCAAGCTGGAATGCGGTGCTCAACAGCCGTCCGGAGCTGTCTTATCCGGCTGATCTCTATCTTGAGGGCTCAGACCAGTACCGCGGCTGGTTTAACAGCTCAATCACGACGTCTGTGGCGGTAAACGGCATTGCGCCATATAAGACGGTGCTGTCGCAGGGCTTTGTGCTGGACGGACAGGGACGCAAGATGTCCAAGTCGCTGGGCAACACGATTCTGCCGGCTGAGGTGACGAAAAAGCTAGGTGCGGATATTCTGCGGCTCTGGGTGGCTTCGGTTGACTATGAGGGCGATGTGCGCGTGTCGATGGGCATTCTGAATCAGGTGGCTGAGCAGTACAAGAAGATTCGCAATACCATGCGCTTCCTGATTGCCAATACTTTTGATTTTGCGCCTGAGGCTGATACGGTGCCGTTTGCTGAGCTGGGCGGTGCGGACAAGTATACGCTGGTTAAGTTCAGCGAGCTGGTCGGCAAGATTCGCGCGGCTTATGACAAATACAGTTTCATGACAGTTTACAAGGAAGTGACCAATTTCCTGACAGATTTGTCCGGCTTCTACCTGGACTTTGCCAAGGACGTGGTTTATATTGAACCGGCTAAGTCTCTGGCCCGCCGCAGCATGCAGACGGTCTTCTACAAAATCCTGGTCGATTTGACGAAGCTCCTGCTGCCGATTCTGCCGCACACAGCCGAGGAAATCTGGACTTATCTGGACAGCGAAGAAGAGGCCTTTGTCTATTTGGCAGAGATGCCCGAGCCTGAAAACTATGGTGAACTGGGCGATTTGATGGACAACTGGTCGGCTTTCCGCGACTTCCGCGATAAGGTGCTGAAGGCTTTGGAAAATGCGCGAGAAGAGAAGCTCATCGGCCGCTCTCAGGAAGCCTCCGTGACTGTTTATCCTGATGAGCCCACACGCGTCCTGATGGAGGCCATTGAAGAAGATGCGGCACTGCTCTTGATTGTGTCCGAGTTTAAGGTGGCTGGGACTGAGGAGCTGACAGCGCCAGAAAACGCCATGCGCTTTGACGGGCTGGATATCGTTGTCGAGAAAGCATCCGGCGAGGTCTGCCAGCGCTGCCGTCGAATAGATTTGACAGTTGGCCGGTCAGCAGAATTTCCGAGCTTATGTGCGCATTGTGTGGAAATTGTCCAAAAAGAGTTTCCTGAGTTGAAAGAATTCGAGTCTTAATTTTTTGGACATTTCGGGCCGTTTGTAGTTATTAATTTTTTCCAAAAATGCTATACTTATAGTTATGAAAAAAATCATTGGTTTAACTGGAGGGATAGCGACTGGTAAATCGGCGGTAACGTCGATTTTGCGTGAATTGGACTTTGTGGTTATTGACGCGGATGCTGTGGTGCATGAGCTGCAGAGGCCCGGCGGCACGCTTTATCAGGCGCTTTTCAAGAAATTCGGCTCAGATTTTTTTGAGACGGATGGACAATTGAACCGGAAAAAATTAGCGGACCTTGTATTTAACGATAATTCGGCTTATAAGCAGCTGTCGGACTTACAGGGTAGGTTGATTCGCCAGGAACTGGAAACACGTCGTGCGGCCGAAATTACGCGCTCTGAGCAGACATTTTTCATGGACATACCACTTTTATTTGAGGGGCACTATGAATCATTGTTTGATGAGATTTGGCTGGTTACTGTCCCTGAAGATGTGCAAATTGAGCGTCTGATGAGCCGTTCAGGGCTAAGCAGGGAGGAAGCGGCTGCGCGTATTGCGCGTCAGATGCCTATGGCCGAAAAGCTGCGGCTGGCGGATGTGATACTGGATAATTCTGCAACGCTGTCTGACCTGAGACTGCAGATTCTTGAGCAATTGAAACGATTGTGAAACTGGTCACAACCGTTTTTGCTTGAGTGTTGTGTGGCAGGCAGTTCTGCCTATTAGGCATATTTAACAAGAAAAAAGAAAAGAAAAGAAAAGGAAGTGAATTTTACGAAAGGTAAAAGAAAAGAAGTTTCACGGCAACAAGAAGGGCCAGTCTCACAAAAGGTGGACTGGAAGCGGAATTTAGTCATTACTTGGTTCGGATGTTTCTTAACAGGTGCATCTTTCTCGCTGGTCATGCCGTTTTTGCCATTATATATTGAAATGCTGGGGGTCAAATCTACGACTCAGGCAACTTTTTATTCCGGTCTGGCTTTTGCTTTGACGACGCTGGCTTCGGCCTTGATTGCACCTGTTTGGGGACGCATGGCTGACTTGCATGGCCGCAAGCTCATGATGGTGCGGGCTTCGGCCATTATGACCCTGACAATCGGCGGACTCGGTTTTGTGCCGAATGTCTGGATTCTATTGTTGCTTCGGCTTTTGAACGGTTTATTCTCGGGTTACATTCCAAATGCGACGGCGATGATTGCCAGTCAGGTGCCTCGCAGCAAGTCCGGCTATGCGCTTGGTACGCTGGCGACGGGTTCTATCGCCGGTTCTCTGATTGGGCCGCTCATTGGCGGCGGTTTGGCCCAGATGGTGGGCATGCGCGAGGTTTTCTATATCACGGGGCTGCTTTTGCTGATTGTGACGCTGTTGACGGTTTTCTTTGTGCATGAGGACTTTGAGCCGGTCAAAAAGGGAAATCTGATTTCTACCAGGGAAATTCTGGCGAAGATTCCGAATCGTCAGATTCTCTATGGTCTTTTTGTGACCAGCATGATTCTGCAAATTGCTACACAGTCGATCGAGCCTTTTGTGACGCTGTATGTGCGTTATTTGAGTCCGAATCTGCCGAATCTGGTCTTCTTTTCCGGTGTCATCGTTTCTTGCGTCGGATTCTCTTCGCTGATGTCTTCGACTGCTTTGGGCAAGCTTGGCGATAGAATCGGCAATCATCGTCTGATTTTAATCGGTTTAGTCTGGACTTTTATCGTCTATCTTCCCATGTCAATGATTCACAGTGCGCTGATGCTGGGAATTCTGCGTTTCTTGCTTGGTTTCGGCACAGGTGCGCTCATGCCGTCAGTTAATTCGCTGTTGTCCAAAATCACGCCGCGTGAAGGTATCAGCCGTATCTTTGCCTATAATCAGACCTTCTCAAATCTAGGTATGGTTGTGGGTTCGCTGGTCGGCTCAACTGTGGCCGGGGCTTTCTCTTTCCGTGCGGCAATTGTGGTGACGACCGGCTTTATCGTGGTCAATCTGATTTGGTCATTTGTCAATTTTCGGAAGTTCCTCGGCAAGCGCAGTTTGACTGAATAAAACGTTGAATTCGGCGTTAAACGATTTTCGCTGATTCGGAGAAAATTCAAATTTATGATATAATAGTCCTTAGCTTTTAAGGACTTTTTATATATGCAGCAACCCGAAAAAATAAGTAAATCC
This sequence comes from Lactovum odontotermitis, assembly GCF_054658595.1. Taxonomy (NCBI): domain Bacteria; kingdom Bacillati; phylum Bacillota; class Bacilli; order Lactobacillales; family Streptococcaceae; genus Lactovum; species Lactovum odontotermitis. Next base: position 35,182 of record NZ_BAAGGQ010000005.1, on the reverse strand, counting down.
AATTTTTTAGACTACTCCATCCTCGTGCCATATCTGATTTTGGCTATTTTTGGTTTGGTGGTAGTTTTTTCGGTAACTGTCCCAGAGCAATTGACCAGCGGCGGCAGTATTTATAAGCAGACGATTTCACAGGCGGCTTTTTTGTTGTTGTCTCTGGTGATGATGCTGCTGATTTACCGCATTAATATCCGGACTTTCCAGTTGAATGTGCTGCTGGGTGTTTTTGTTATTGTTGAGGGAATCTTGCTTTTGACTGCGCGTTTTGTTTTTCCGACGATTAATGGGGCGCACGGCTGGATTCCATTGCCTGGCGGACTTGGGACGATTCAGCCGGCGGAATTTCTGAAGGTCTTTCTGATTTGGTATCTGGCGCTGATTTTTACGCATCGGCAGGAGAAAATTGCCCAGAATGATTTTAAGGAGCTTTTTCCGAAGAAGGGGCTGATTTCCAATCTGTTTACGGGCTGGCGCCGCTGGATTGTTCTGTTGATTGCTGCGGTTATCATCATGCCGGATTTCGGAAATGCCATTATTTGTATTGCGATTGCGCTGATTATGCTTGCAACCAGCGGGATTTCTTATAGGTGGGCTTCAGGTTTTGCGCGAATTCTACTGGCGGCTTTTGTGGCTTTTTATATCCTTGTGCGCGTGACGGGCGGAAATATCGTTCCGAAGTTTTTGGCCAGTTTGACTTATCAGAATAATCGTTTCAAGGCTTGGATTGACCCTTTTATGGGTATCAATGACTATGGTAAGCAGCTGGCGAATTCTTACTATGCGATTTCAAACGGCGGCTGGACGGGGCTTGGTCTGGGTAATTCAATTGAAAAAAAGGGCTATTTGCCTTATGCTTCGACGGACTTCGTTTTCCCGATTGTGGTTGAGGAACTGGGTGTTATCGGCGGATTTATCGTGCTCGGGGTCCTGTTCTTCCTGATTCTGCGCATTCTGCTGGTGGGAATCCGAGCAAGGCATCCGTTTAATGCACTGATTTGTATTGGGACTAGCTCGATGCTGCTGGTTCAGACTTTTGTCAATGTGGGGGGCGCCATCGGCTTGATTCCTGAGACGGGCGTTACCTTTCCATTCTTGAGTCAGGGCGGCTCTTCGCTATTTGTTTTGTCCATCGCCATTGCATTGGCGTTGAATGCCTCGGCTCACGAGAAATTGCTGGAGCTCAAAGCCGAGGAAAATTATTTGCTCAAGCAGCGTGAGAACAATCGTAAATGGAGATAAATTGAATTGAAAAAAGCCTAGTGACGGGCTTTTTATGTAAATATTAAATCTTAAAGTATTGTTTTTTCAGAATGCTCGGGTAAACATTTTTCATCGTTTCAAGCTCTTTCTTCTTGGCTTCCATTTCATCGGTGATGACAACGGAAAAGTCTTCGAAGATACGGCGTGAGTCGCGGAAAATGTAACCGCCGTTTTTTAAATCGTCTGCATCCTCAAAAACCGCCAGATGATTGGACAGATTTTTGAAAAACTGGTCCATGAAATAGACAGGTATGTAGAGATTGTGCAAAGAAGTATAGTTCTTTAAAAAGTGGTAGTCCGCAAAAGCTATCTTGACATCCTCGCGCGGGTCGACCAGATTTCGGTCGGCTTCTGACACAGGCCGGTTGAGAATCTCTATGATTTTGATGTTCAGATTGCGGCGGACTTCAATCTCAAGATGAAGTTTTTCAGCAGCGAGTCCTTTTTTGTAACGATTTTCATCAAAACGGAAATAAAGAAAGAAAGCCAGAACAAAAAGAATACAGGCTAAAACAAATCCGCTCAAAAATGCAAGTAGTACAGAAGTATCCATATCGTCCATTATACAGGGAAGCGCTGTAAATTTCAAGGAATATTTACCAGAAACAGAATTTTCAGTAATTTTGTTTCAATAATTTTGCTCAATTCATAATCTTTGACCTTTCTTGACCAATGAGTTATAATAGATTATCACAAATTTGAAAGATGGCCGAACCTTCGGGCGAATGCCATTCCAAAGGAGAGAATAAATATGACATTAATCCCTACAGTTATTGAACAATCAAGCCGCGGCGAACGCGCCTATGACATTTACAGCCGGCTTCTGAAAGACCGCATCATCATGCTTCAAGGCCAGGTAGAAGACGGCATGGCCAATGCGATTATCGCCCAGCTCCTGTTTTTGGATGCGCAGGACAATACAAAAGATATTTATCTATACATCAATACACCTGGCGGCTCTGTTTCTGCGGGACTTGCCATCGTTGACACGATGAACTTCATCAAGTCTGACGTCCAGACAATCGTCATGGGAATGGCTGCTTCAATGGGCACCATCATTGCCTCAAGCGGTCAGAAAGGCAAACGTTTCATGCTGCCGAACGCCGAGTACCTGATTCACCAGCCAATGGGCGGTGCGGGCCAAGGAACGCAGCAGACGGATATTCAGATTATTGCTGACTCGATTAAGAAGACGCGTGACCGCCTGGAGAAGATTTTAGCGGATAATTCGGGCAAGCCGATTGAGCAGGTTCATGCGGACTGTGAGCGCGACCACTGGATGGATGCGAAGGAGACGCTGGATTATGGCTTTATCGATGAAATCTTAGAGAGAAACGATTTAAAATAATTAAAGAATTGAAATGGGGAAGCGATGCTTTCCCATTTGCATACTGAATTTTACTGGGTTAGGGTTACCTACTCACAGTTGTCACAAATTGAGAGTGAAAGGTCTAGCCGAGCGCTTGCGCGAATGCTATTTCAAGGAGGAGAAATGTTTGATACGAATTCTGTTAAAAAACTCAATGACTTAGAAATGCTGGCCTTTGACTACATCAACTGCGAGCCGGAAAAAGTCCAGAACATGACTATTCGTGAGTTTGCAGATACCATTCATACCTCCACCACGGTTATTGTGCGTCTTGCTTCTAAGCTTGGCTTCAAAGGCTGGGCTGATTTGAAATATTACCTTAAATCCAAAGAGGCTGAATTCAGCAAAGTTGATGAAAGTTATAAATCCAGAGTTTCGTTAGATTTATTCTGGAAACAGCTGGCTGAACCTGCAAGTCAGAAGAAGGTCAATCAAGCCGCGACTGCGATTGCGAACTCTAAATACACAGTTTTTCTTGGACTTGGTACTTCCGATGCCCTTTGTCAATATGGTGCGCGCTATTTCAGTAATTTGGGAATTTCTGCTTTCGCGTTCAGCGATATGTTCCGGCCTGTCGGCGTAAATGAGTTTGCAGATACTGTGGCCATTGTTCTATCTGTATCTGGAGAAACTTTGGAAGTTGTCCAGGAAACGATGGCTGTTAAACGCTCGGGAGCTTTTCTTATCACTATTTCCAATAACGAAAAATCTCCCCTTTCAAAGATGGCCGACATTGATTTGTCCTACAATGTTCTCAATGAATATGCAACGCCAAAAGGTGACGTGAAATTAACTACACAGATTCCAGCGCTTGCTTTGCTGGAGCTGCTGGCTTATCGAACGCACCAGATTTCCAATAACTCAATTATTTTATAAAGTCTGTTTTTCGCTATCACTACAGTCAAAATCGAATGTTAATTCGGTTTTTTCTTTTCCCTTAATTCAATCGCGGGGATTATTTAGATAAAATATTTGTTATTTTTTATGGAACAAATTTTTTTAGTTAAAAATTATCTTGTAAAAAAGAAGGGAAAGCGCTATTATAAATTTGTAATTCAAATAGTTAAAAACAGAAAGGAAAAATTATGGCAGATAAAATCATTGCACTTGCTTGCGCTGGCGGAATGTCAACTTCACTTTTGGCCAAGAGAATGATGGATGCTGCGAAGCTGCAAGGAAAGGATTACGAAATTTCCGCTAATGCGACATCTGTGGCGCAGAGGCTGCTGAATGTAACGCCAAAGCCGGATGTTCTCCTGCTTGGTCCTCAGGTTGCTTATCTGAAAGCCGAGCTGAAAAAGACAGCTGATGAAGCTGGTGTGCCGCTTGATGTCATCAACATGCATGATTACGGCATGATGAGAGGCGATAAAGTTCTCGCTCAGGCTGAAAAGCTGATGGGCAATTAGAAAGTTCCTGCAGATTTACTCTCGTTATGCAGGAAGAAAGTCATTATTAATAAAAAATATAAATTTTAAATTTAGGAGAAAAAAATGGAAGCAGAGAAAAAACAAGGTTTCATCATGACACATGTTATGCCGCCGATGATGAAATTCTTGAATACAAAGGCTGTTACGGCTATTAAGAATGGGATGATTTATCCCATTCCATTTATCATTATCGGGTCTATTTTCCTGATTCTGGGGCAGTTTCCATATCAGCCTATTCAGGATTACTTGAATAAAATCAAGCTTGGTCCGCTGTTCTTACAAATCAACAATGCCTCGTTTGGTATCATGGCGCTGCTGGCTGTGTTCGGCGTTGCTTATGCATGGGTCAAAGCTGAGGGCTATGAGGCTGCACCTGCTGGCCTGACGGCAGTTATTTGCCACATTTTGCTTCAGCCGGATACGTTGAAATCTGTTACAAGCATCGCTGACCCTTCCAAGACTTCAACTGCTTATCAGGTGACAGGTATTATTGACCGTCAGTGGATGGGCGGCAAAGGCATGATTCTCTCAATCATTGTAGGGCTTTTGGTAGGCTGGATTTATACGATTTTAATGCGCCGCAATATTACAATTAAGATGCCGGAGCAGGTGCCAGAGAATGTCTCAGCTTCATTTACTGCTTTGATTCCTGCAGGCATTGTAATTACACTTGCAGGTATAGTTCACGGAATCTTCACGATAGGCCTCAACACGACATTTATTGAGTGGGTTTATAAAATGATACAGACGCCGCTGCAGCATGTTGTGGACGGTCCTGCCGGAGTGTTCGTTATAGCCTTTTTACCAGTATTCATCTGGTGGTTCGGTGTACATGGTGCGACAATCGTTGGCGGTATTATGGGACCGTTGCTTCTTGCAAATAATGCAGATAATCTTGCATTGTATAAAGCACATACGCTTGATTTAGCACATGGTGCCCATATTGTTACGCAAGCTTTCATGGACCAGTATTTGACAGTCACTGGTTCAGGTATAACTATCGGTTTTGTTATCTTCATGATTTGGCGGGCGAAATCAGTTCAGATGCAGACAATCGGTAAGATGGAAATTGGTCCTGCAATTTTCAATATCAACGAACCTATCCTCTTTGGCATGCCAATTGTTTTGAATCCGATTCTGGCCATTCCATTCATTTTGCAGCCGGTTCTTTCAGGATTTCTGACTTATTTGGTCATTTGGCTGCAGATTATTCCGCCATTTAACGGGCAATATGTTCCATGGACAACACCGCCAATTATCTCAGGCTTAATCGTAGGCGGCTGGCAAGGTATGATTTGGCAAATTCTGATGCTGTTAATGTCAGTTGTGATTTACTGGCCATTTGCGGCACGTTATGATAAGATTCTGCTTGCACAGGAATCTGAACTTGAAACTGAACTTCATTCTGAAAAGTTTGATATCTAATTTTCTGACGAGTATAAGGAAACTTGTACTCGTCTTTTTCATGTAATAGTTCGTTCATTTATAACACGGAATCCGGAAAATTTGCTATAATTGGGAGTGTTGCATATTAACGAAGAATTATTTGAAATTGATGATTGCATCGATAACATCGTGTCCGAGTTGTTAAGGTCTGAGGAAGTTGCCCATTATCGCGCGGTGCGTGATGAGTTCTTGGCGGATGATGTTTTGCAGGGCAAGGTTGGTTTGCTGCAGGAGAATCTTGAGTTCACGTCTATTCGCCCGGAGTTAAGGGATTTACAGCGTGAAATCAATCTGAATGACAAGGTTTATCAGCTGAAGCTGGCGGAAAATGATTTACAGGAACTATTGTCAAGTCTGGCGAAGACGCTTTGTTATTCGATTTCTAAACATATTCTGATTGACGAAAATTTACCACTGAGAGGAGGCGGTCATCATCAACGACGAAAAATTGAATAAGCTGTTTGATGCTGAAGAATCAGTGCCTGCAGATTTTGAGATAAAGGGCCGCAGGCCGATTTACGTTTTTCTGCGCTCAATGAAAAACGCCAAAAATTTGAATAAGTACGGTGAGGTTATCTACACGAGCAGTAAGGGCAATTACGCCTGCCTCTATGTTGATGAAGAAAAATTCGAGAAGCTGCTGCCGACTTTGAAGCGCTTGTCTTTTGTAAAGTATGTCAAGCGCGGAAGAATTTCTGAATTGGCCGAAGATTTCGGGGCTGCTTTTGCAGAGACAAATCGTGAAGTTGAGGCTGAGTTGAAAGCTCGGCAAGCCCGAAGCGTCCGTTAATCGGCGCTTTTTTTTATATAAAAATCCCAAGTAAAATTCTTGACTTATGAAGTGAGAAGAGTTACAATAACTTATCATTTTTTCTAACACGCACTAGAAAGTAGGCCTTATGATAACCATTCAGGAGCTGCAGGTGAATTTCGGAAATTTTCGGGCGCTTGACATTCACCAGAGCATCACGATTAACCAGGGAGACCGTATCGGCATCATCGGCTCGAATGGCGCTGGAAAATCAACGCTGGTCAAGAGTATTCTGGGGCTGACGCATTATCAGGGAAAAATCGAGAGTGACATCAGTCATCAGCAAATGGCCGTGCATATGCAGGAGAATCACTATGTGAAGACTGTTTCCGTCAAGAATATTATTCAGGCTATTTTAAACACTTCGATAAAAACGGATAAAAAACTTCAGGAATTGATTCAATTCTTTGAGTTTGAAAACTGCCTGAACAAAAGATTTCAGCATCTTTCAGGCGGCCAGAAGCAGCGCTTGACAATCATTTTAATCTTGATGCAGGATGCGCCGCTGACCTTTTTTGATGAAGTCACCAGCGGGCTTGATTTTGAGACGCGCACCAAATTGATGAAAAAAATTGCTGCCTGGTATGAGGGCAAAGATGCCTCTATCTGCCTTGTTTCGCATTACTATGACGAACTAGAAGCGCTCACAGACAAGCTTCTCATATTAGAGCAGGGACAGCTGGTCGATTTCGGAGAAACACAAGTCCTTTTTGAAAAGTACTGTGGACGGGTCGTTTTGACCATTGAAGACAATCAGGCAAATCAGGCGCTGACCGCAAAATGGAAGCGGCTGACAGCGCCAGACGGCGTGATTGCGCTGACCTGCAAGGATAATGAAGAAGAGCTGCAGCTCGTTCGTCTGCTTTCAGAAAACAATATTAATTACCGCCGAAGTAATTTTGACATTGAAATTCTCTTTACTAATGCCATCGCCCAATTTAACGAAAACAAAGAAAACGGGGTGCCAACACATGAATAGACGTTTATTTGTATACGAATGGCACAATGTTGTCGGAAATGTGCTGACAATCCTCTTCGGGCTTTGCTTCCCAGTGTTCATGTCGCTTTTATTTACGCGCGTCTTTAGTCAGGGGCTGCCGCATATGGTAGTTTTGGAAATCAACACCTCGATTTTCCTGACCATGATGATGATTGCGCCATTATCCACGATGTTCATCGGCTATGCGGCCACTTATTCACAAGAGGTCGAAAACGACATTCCCACAAGATTAGAACTTTTCGGCCTGCACGGCCGCTCCGTACTGCTGGCGAAACTCTTTGCCAACGGCGTCTTCCTGGTTGCGACAGCTGTCATCTATATCGCCATCGGCATGACAGCCATTGATATGTATAAACCGGCAATCAGCGGTATTTTCTTCAGTTTACTGGCCATCATCCTCGTAGGCGGGATTCTGCTCATCTTTGCCCACGGCATTGTCATGATTTGCCGCCGCTTCTCTACAACCTACGCCGTCACCATGACCCTCTACTTTGCCATCATGGTCCTCTGCGGCATGATGGGCGTCCAAGTCTCGCAGTTCCCGGACTGGATTCAGCACATCGCCAAACTCCTGCCCATGACCTATATGGGGATGTCTAGCACGAGCGGCTTCATCCATGTCTGGCGGGGGCAAAATTTCCAGGCAGGAAGTTTCCTCCTGTCACTTGTTTTCCTCCTCGCTGCAGCCCTTCTTGTGCTTGGGGTGAGCCGCTGGAAGAATCGGCGCCGATAGAAAAAACAGACTCTGCTTTGAATTCAAAACAGAGTTTGTCTAAAAAACAGCTTAGGCAGTGAAAAATCACTGCCTATTTTTATAGCGCAAAGTGTCCAGAAAACGGACGACCTTTGAACGGGCGTAGCGATATTCAATACCGTTTTTCTCAAGGAAGTTGTTGAAATCCTCTTTTCCCTGCTCAGCCTCCTCGACTTCAAGTTCCAGCTCGTAATCAGATGTTCCAAGATACTCATTATTGTCCAGCGCAGCGAGGCCTATCGGCATCTGGTATTCTCGCCGCGTGGTCTTAAGCCAGCCGATGCAGGTAATTTGAGCAAAGTCGATGTCGTAACTGTCAATAATTCGGCTGATTTCTGAAATGTCAACCGGGCAGTCGGTAAGTGACCTGGCTTCTACTAGGCTTTTAGCTGTCTCAAGAGGCAGGTCGATATTATGCTCAATATTTCCGACTTTCTGGGGCACTTTGAGTGTAAGCTCGGCAGCGTCGCTGAAGCAGCGGATGCGCAGAGCCAGGCGGTTTTCGCGCAGCTTCAGATTTTCCGTGTCAAAGTAAAAGTTAGTTTGGACAATCGGCTTAATATGACTAAAAAGTCTGGATAGGCGCTCAAATTCGGGCATAGAAAGCAGAGATTTAAATTCAATTTCAAGATGTATAGGCATTTTGTCTTCTTTGTGTTAAAATATAAACTGATTGTAGCTTAATTTGTCAGATTTAGCAAGTCGGGCCGGGAAAAGCTGAAAAGGAGCGTATTGGCGTGAATAAAAAAGCATGGGAAGAATTTTTGGACCCCTATGTGCAGACTGTGGGCGAGCTGAAAATCAAGCTTCGTGGTGTGCGCAAGCAATATCAGAAAAAGAATCTTTATTCGCCGATTGAATTTGTGACGGGGCGGGTGAAGCGTCTGGATTCAATCAAGGAAAAGGCGCGGCGCCGCGGTTATAAGCCTTCGCAGATTATTGAGATGGAAGATATTGCGGGCGTGCGCATCATGGTGCAGTTCGTGGAAAATATTTATGATGTGCTTGATATTCTGCGGCAGAGAACGGATTTTGAAATCATTGAAGAGCGTGATTATATTAATAATCAGAAGTCGTCAGGTTATCGCAGCTACCATGTGATTGTTAAATACCCGATTGACTTGATTGACGGGCATCGCGAGGTTCTGGCCGAGATACAGATTCGTACACTGGCCATGAATTTTTGGGCGACCATTGAGCATTCGCTCAATTACAAATATCAGGGACGGATTCCGCTGGAAATTCGCGAGCGCCTGAATGTGACAGCAGAAATCGCTTATGCGCTGGACAGGGAAATGTCAAGCATCCGCGAGGAAATTCAGGAAGCGCAGCTTTTGTTTGAAGGCGAGCTGCAGCAGCCGGAAGAGGACGGAAAATGGTAAAGAAAATCTGGATTTACGACAACGAAACGGCCAAGTCTCAAAGGGTGGCGGCTCAGCTTCTGGACAAGCTCACAAAATCCGGCGAGCTGCATTCTGAGGCCAGCGAAATATCACCTGGTCTGACTTCAACCAAATTGGTCATTGAAGAAGACTTTCAGCTGGATAAGGAAAATCCGGAAATTGTGATTTCTGTCGGTGGCGACGGCACGATGCTGTCAGCTTTCCATGCCTATGAAGACAGGGCTGACGAAATTCGCTTTGTTGGTGTGCACACCGGTCATCTCGGCTTTTACACTGATTTTCTGGCAGACCAGCTGGACGAACTGGTCAAAGCTCTGAAAGATGAAAATCCGGCAGACGCAGTGAAGTACCCGCTTTTGCGTGTTTCAGTCAAATACGACGGCAACCAGGAAACAGTCTATCACGCGCTGAATGAATCCACGCTGCGCCGCGGCTCTCAGACCATGGTGGCCGACATCAAGATTTCTGACTTCCCCTTTGAGCGTTTCCGCGGTGACGGCATTGTTGTCTCAACACCGACCGGCTCGACGGCCTATAATAAGTCCATCGGCGGTGCGGTCATGCATCCTCAGGTTGAGGCCATGCAGCTGGCGGAAATCGCCAGTCTGAATAATCGGGTTTTCCGTACGCTCGGTGCGTCAATGATTGTGGCGAAGAAAGATAAAATCTGCCTGACGCCTGAGCGTTCGAACGCGAATGATTTTCAGCTGACCGTTGATAGAGAGACCATTGCCATCAAAGACCTGAAATCGGTCAGTTACAAGCTTGACGGCCGCACGATTTCCTTTGCCAATTGTGCTCACACGCCTTTCTGGGCGCGCGTGAGGAACAGTTTTATCGGGGAGAATTAAGATGTGAAGCACGCCCGCTAAGAAGCGTAGAAAATTAGGAAATCGTGGTTCTGCCCGCAGGGCAGGTTCCGATTTATCTATTTTCCTAGCTTCTGGCGTGCTGAACTCAGTTGAAAATTAGAAATGAGTCTTATTTGAAATTCAGTTATACTGCGGATGTGGACGCTCAGAAGGTCAAGAATTTTCTGAAACGTCAGGGTGTGTCTAAAAAGCTCCTCGCCAAGGTCAAATTTGCCGGCGGGGAGATTTTGGTCAACTCCAGGGAGGAAAATGCGATTTTTCGTCTGACGGCCGGTGATACTGTCACGATTCATACGCCTCCCGAGCCTGCCAATCCGGAGCTGATTCCGGAGGACTTTCTGCTGGATATTGTTTATGAAGACGAAGATTACCTGATAATCAATAAACCGGCGGGTTATCCGTCAATTACCGGCGTGAAAAAGCCGACGGGCTCAATGTGCAATTTTGCGGCGGCTTATCTGCAGCGGCAGAATTATGAGAATCAGTGTGTTCATTTGGTCACACGCTTAGATACTGATACCAGCGGTCTGATGATTTTTGCCAAGCACAGTTTTGCCCATGCAGTGCTGAGTGCGCGGCCGAAAGACTTTGTCAAGCGTTATTATGCGCTGGTCAAATACGATGATAAACTGCCGGCGCATGGCGAGATTGACGTGCCGATTGGCCGTGCCGAGGGTTCAATAATTGAGCGCCGGGTCAGATTTGACGGCCTGCTGGAGGCAAAGGCGGCGCGCACAAGCTTTGATGTGCTCTCTGTCCACAATGGGATTGCCCTGCTGGATTTGACCCTGCATACCGGACGAACGCACCAGATTCGTGTGCATATGGCTTATCTGGGCTATCCGCTCTTGGGCGATGATTTGTACGGCGGCGACTGCTCGCTGATTCAGCGCCAGGCCTTGCATTGTCATTATGTGGAATTCATGAATGTCTTCACGAAGCAGATGCTGCGGGTGGAGTCAGAACTTCCTCCGGACTTGAAAAACTTAATAAAATAGAAAATGTGCACATTTCCATATGATGTGCACATTTTTTTGTGAATCAGTTATTTGGCAGTGAAATCCCAGTCCTTGAGAACCTTAACAGCCGTGATAGAATAAGCTGTTTTAGGCTTGGACTGCTCGCCGGAATCATTGGCTGTCACCTCACCGCTGGCAATCTTGTCCACGACATCCATGCCGGAGACGACCTGTCCAAAGACAGTGTAGGAACCGTCAAGATTAGGGTAGCCGCCTGACTTATAGGCTTCCTTGATTTGAGCAGGATAGAGGAAATTCGCAGGAAGCTGGCTGGATGCGTCCTGTGTATTCTGCACAATGAAGAACTGCGAAGCGCTGGAATCTGGCGAGCCTGTATTTGCCAGTGCCAACGCACCGCGGATATTATAGAGCTGATTGGAAGTCTCAGTCGCAAATGACTTATTGTCGTTGACGACGGACTTGCTGCCGGTTCCAGTATTTGTCGGGTCACCGGTTTGAATCATAAAGTCTTTGATGACGCGGAAGAATTCGTTGTTATTGTAGTACTGGTCTTTGGCTAGGCTCAGGAAGTTTTCAACCGCCAGAGGCGCGAGCTTTGGAAAGAGCTTAACCGTAATATTGCCGGCCGAAGTATCGATTTCAACCTCGGCTTCGTCCTCGGCAACGTCGGCCGAGAGCTGAGGAAAGGTCAGGGCATCAAGCGCTGTCTGTTCGGTGACCTTGCCGTCAATCGAGGTAGGGTCTGCACTTGCAGCGCTCGTAGATGAAGAAGCACTGCTGGAAGAGTTTGAAGCTTTCTTATTTGCCTTACTGTCGTTCTGGCTGACAAAAACGCCGATAAGTACCGCAATGACAAGTATTAAGAAGCTAATGACCAAAATTTGAATGTTTTTCTTGTTTTTCATTTTTCCAGTATACCAAATTTTTATCTTTTTTTCTTGCATTTTACGAAAAGTTTGTGTATAATAAATCAAATAATTAAGAAGTGAAACACGCCCGCTATGAAGCGTAGGAATTCATCTAATTCCCCTAGCTTCAGGCGTGTTGAACTCAATTAATAATTAATAATTAAGAAGGGAGAATCACAATGACGTTTCAACTTCATCATCATCTGCATAAATAGAAGTTGTATCTGCCAAAAGGCATAGGTACAACTTTCGCGTTGTATTTATGCCGGTGATTCTCAAAACAGGATTAAGACCGGTTCAAATGAATCGGTCTTTTGTATTTGATTCAGTTATACAATGCTAATGCACAAGAACATAGTTATGGCCGAGCGCTCGCTAAGCAGACTGTTGCGGCTTCAGCCGCATACAGGTCCACCTGTGAGGGCAGGCGCTATCCAAAGGAGAACATATGAATTACATTGAAAGCATATTGCCGCAGCTGCTGAGCGGTTTCTGGACAACTTTACAAGTTTTCGCACTCACAATTATCATTTCAATTCCGCTGGGAATTCTGGTCGGCTTTCTGCTGAGACTGCCGGTAATTAAATGGATAATGTACGTTTACGTCTGGCTGATGCGCGGAACCCCCCTGCTCCTGCAGATTATCATCTTCTATTACGGACCGGCGCTGCTGGGAATGCCCGCTCTGTCGCGTCTAGCTTCCTGTCTTCTGGCATTTGTCCTGAATTATGCCGCCTACTTCGCAGAGATTTTCCGCGGCGGCATAGAAGCAGTACCGACAGGGCAGGTAGAAGCGGCCAAAGTCCTGCGCTTGTCCAGCTGGCAGACCGCGCGCTTTGTGACACTGCCGCAAGTCATCCGAATCGTCATGCCAAGCGTCATGAACGAAGTCATCAACCTAGTCAAAGACTCCTCCCTCGTCTACATCGTCGGCCTCTTCGACATCATGCAGGCAGCCAACGTCGCCATGCAGCGGGACACAACCATCACGCCCTTCCTGCTCGCAGGTGTTTTCTATCTGATTTTCATAGCAGTTTTGACAATATGCTCGCGCGCTCTCGAGATGAAGTTGAAGATTGAAAAGCGCTAAACAGAAAGAAACGAGGAAATAAAAATGTTAGATGTCAGAAATTTAAACAAAAGATTCAAAGAACGCGTCATATTTGACGATTTCAAAATGACCCTGGCAGATGGTGAAATCCTGGCGATTGCAGGACCGTCCGGCGGCGGAAAAACCACATTACTGCGCATGCTGGCAGGGCTCGAGTCCATTGACTCAGGGACAGTCACATTTGACGGGAAAGAATTGCCGCTGGATAAAGATGGAAATTTAATAGACAGTCCGCTGGGATTTGTCTTTCAAGACTTTCAGCTTTTTCCGCACATGACAGTACTGCAGAACCTGACGCTGAGTCCGGTGCAAACACAGGGTCTGACCAAAGCCGAAGCGGAGAAAAAGGCGCAGCAGCTCTTAGAAAATCTCGGATTGAGCGGGCACGCCGAGGCCTATCCCTTCTCGCTGTCAGGCGGGCAGAAGCAGCGGGTGGCGCTGGCGCGCGCCATGATGATGGACCCGAAAATCGTCGGCTACGACGAGCCGACAAGCGCACTGGACCCTGAGCTGAGGGACCAGGTGGCAGAACTTATTCTCGAAAATAAGAAATCCGGTATCACGCAGATTGTGGTAACGCACGATTTGGACTTCGCGGAGAAAATCGCCGATAATATACTGAAAGTGAATCCGCGCTCATGAAAAAGAAAATTTTAGGTTTATTTATTTTAGTGCTCAGTCTCTTCAGCCTTGGCGCCTGCAGCAATCTTTCTGAGCAGAATACGCTAGATGTCGCAAAGAAGCAAGGCTACATCACGATTGGTTTTGACGACACCTTTGTGCCGATGGGTTTTAAGGACAAGGCCGGGGAGTTCACGGGCTTTGATGTGGCGCTGGCTAACGCCGTTTTCAAGCACAGCCATATCGTGGTGCGCTGGCAGCCGATTACCTGGGCGATGAAAGAGACGGAGCTCAAGGCCGGGCATATCGACCTGATTTGGAACGGCTATACCGTCACGCCTGAGCGCGAGAAGCTCGTCAGCTTTTCCAAGGCCTACATGGCAAATGAGCAGGTGCTGGTGGTGAAGAAGTCGTCCGGGATTACCTCGACCGCGGCTATGGCGGGCAAATCGCTTGGCCTGCAGACGGGCTCCAGCGAGTACGACAGCTTTAATAATCAGCCGGAGATTCTGAAGGACATCGTTAAGGGCAATAAAACCGCGCTGTACTCGACTTTTGACCTGGGCTTCATTGATTTGAAAGCGGACAGGATTCAAGGGCTGCTGGTAGACGGTGTCTATGCGGATTATTACTTGAAGAAGACAGGCCTAGATAAGGATTACGCGGCACTCAGCACAGAATTTCCGAATCAGGACTTTGCGATTGGGGCGCGCAAGAATGACACTGCGCTGATTGCTCAGATTAATGAGACTTTGGCTGGGATGCATGAGTCCGGTGAGTTTCAGAAAATTTCTGAAAAGTGGTTTGGGAAGGATGTCTGGCCGAGGTGACGGTGAACCTGGGAGAATTGCTGCTTCGTGCTTATATGAAGTAAAAGTTCAATCACATTTTTTGCGGTTGAACTTTTTTGTACATATCAAGACGACTTGTACAACCAATATTAAAAAAACATAAAAATGTCGCTTTTTCTTTGCATTATTTTGCATTATTGCATTATGTAGTACAATATATTTAAATTAAACTGATTAACATTGAAAGGAAAAAGAAAATGACAAAGTATTATCTCAAGAATGTAGGTAATTACGGCACCACCGGCGCCTACAACATTAACGCAGACGATAAAGGCTGGAAAGTCGTTTATCTGGACGACCTCTTCACAGATTTAAAAGACAGCGACGGAGAAAATCAGGAAATCTATCTTTCCAAATTCATGGCGCCTTACAAAAAAGTTGTTGAGGACAAGTATCCTAAGGCTCATGTTGAGATAGCCGACAAATTTGACGAAAATACGGAGCTCCACGATTGGTTTCCTGGAACTCAGCCTTTTCGGGATGTCGTAGAAAAGACAGAAAAGTAAAAGAAATTCTGCCTGTAAAAACTAAAAAAGTGCAGTTTTCAGTTGAAAATTGCACTTTTTTTGATGAAACGAATCTATTTTCACCGCAAAGTCGGAAACAGCAGTACATCGCGAATACTAGTAGTGCCGGTAAACAGCATTACCAGACGGTCAATCCCGATGCCAAGCCCGCCAGTCGGCGGCATACCGTGCTCCAAAGCCTCGACATAATCATAATCCACGCCGGTTGCTTCATCGTCTCCCAGGTCTTTCGCCGCAGCCTGCGCTTCAAAACGAGCCAGCTGGTCAATCGGGTCATTCAGCTCTGTGAAGGCATTTGCAAATTCTTTACCGTTGATGAAAAGCTCGAAACGGTCGGTGAAGCGCGGGTCGTCCTCGTTCATCTTGGCCAGCGGCGAAATCTCAACTGGATGTCCATAAACAAATGTCGGCTGAATCAGCGTCTCCTCCACGTATTTCTCAAAGAATTCGTTGATGATATGTCCCACAGTAAAGTGCTTCTCAACCCGGATGTCATGGGCCTCAGCAAGCTTCACCGCCTCGTCAAAAGTCATTTCCTGCCGGAAATCTACGCCAGAGGTCTCCTTAATCAGGTCAACCATGTGCTTGCGGGCAAATTTCCCGCCGACATTGATTTCTTTACCGTCATATTCCACGGTCTCAGAGCCCAGCACCGTTTTCGCGACATGCTGGAAAATCCCTTCCGTCAAATCCATGACATCATTAAAATCAGCATAAGCCTCGTAACTCTCAAGCATGGTAAACTCAGGGTTGTGCGTCGTATCCACGCCCTCATTACGGAAAACACGGCCGATTTCGTAGACTTTTTCCATGCCGCCGACAATCAGGCGCTTCAGGTGGAGTTCCAGGGCAATGCGCAGCACCATGTCTTTATCCAACGCGTTGAAGTGCGTATTGAAAGGACGGGCTGCCGCGCCGCCGGCTTCGCTGTGAAGAACTGGCGTTTCGACCTCCAGGAAGCCTTTACTGTCCATGAATCGGCGAATCTCAGAGATGATTTGTGAGCGCATCTGGAAACGTTTGAAGCTCTCAGGATTTGAAATCAAATCCAGGTAACGCTTGCGGTAGCGGGTCTCAGTATCTGTCAGACCATGCCACTTTTCAGGCAGCGGCCGCAAAGCTTTCGACAGGAAAGTGAGCTTTTCAGCCTTGATGGTCACTTCGCCAGTGTCAGTCTTCATAATCTGTCCTTCAACGCCAAGAAAATCTCCCAGGTCAGCAATCTTGAAAATCTGATAATTCTCCTCGCCGACCTCATCTTTTCGGACATAAATCTGAATCTGTCCTTCGCGGTCCTGCAAATGCGCAAAGCCGACCTTGCCTTTGCCGCGCTTGGTCATCAGACGGCCAGCGACAATACCTGTCAAATTAAGTTCTTCAAGCTCTTCTTTGGTCTTGTCGTCATAAGCTGCGTGCAGTTCAGCTGACAAATGCGTACGGTTAAAACGATGACCGAAGGGGTCAACACCCATTTCGCGCAGTTTTCCCAGTTTCTCGCGGCGGACGATTTCCTGGTCATTTAATTCTTGTGTATGTTCTGACAATTTATTTTCTCCAAAGTATTAATATAACTTATCTATTCTATCATATTTCTGCCCCAAAATACCACTGTAAGAAACTATATCATCACCATTTTTCAGTTCCAGTGCTTACATGTGATTATCCATGTTTTACCGTTATAGTGGTAAAATAAATAATATTGTGATAAAATGCCGTTATATCGGAAAAATTATGATATAAGTAATATAATACCGTTATACC
This sequence comes from Lactovum odontotermitis, assembly GCF_054658595.1. Classification (NCBI taxonomy): domain Bacteria; kingdom Bacillati; phylum Bacillota; class Bacilli; order Lactobacillales; family Streptococcaceae; genus Lactovum; species Lactovum odontotermitis. The sequence continues at coordinate 18,081 of NZ_BAAGGQ010000005.1, read as the reverse complement.
GGTTAGAAGGAGTCGCCATGATAAATCGTCCGCTTTATATTTCTCAGCTTATACCACTCGTCGACAAGGATATCATCAAAGTACTAGTCGGTTTCAGACGTTCTGGAAAGTCCATTTTACTTGAGTTGATGAAACAGTACTTACTAGAAAACGGCCGGAGTAAAGAGCAGTTTATTTCACTCAATTTCGAAGATTTCGAGAATTTTGAATTGCGGGATGCGCACAAACTTCACCGCTATCTGAAAGATTTGCTGGCTAAAAGAAATGGAAAAGCCTATTTGTTTCTTGACGAAGTACAAATTGTCACAGGATTTGAGGAAGTCATTAACTCTTTGCGCGTCAGTGAAGACATTGATATTTACATAACAGGCTCAAATGCCAGCTTGCTTTCTGGTGAATTGGCAACCTATCTGGCAGGGCGTTACATTCAAATCTATGTCTATCCTTTCAGCTTTCAAGAATATATACAGGCAAAAAAAGAAATGGGCAAAATTAAAAGCTTAGACGCCTACTTTAATGATTTCCTTTTTGAGGGAGGAATGCCGTTCAATGTGACTCAGGATCTACCGGAGTTTACAAAAGAGAGCTACCTCAAAGATATTTTTAACTCTGTTGTTTTCAAAGACATTGTTGAGCGTCATCAAGTGCGCGACACAGAGCTGCTTGAGCGAACAATACTGTATACCTTGGACAATGCCGGGCAAATTTTTTCAGCTTCGACCATTTCAAAATACCTGAAAAGCCAGCAGCGAAGCGGAAAATCAGAGACTCTGCTTAATTACCTGAAATATGGCTCAGAAGCGCTCCTATTTTACCCGCTCCGGCGAAACGATTTGAAAGGGAAAAAAATATTTCAGACGAATGAAAAGTATTACCTAATAGACCAAGGCCTCCGAGAAGCAATGATTCATCGCAACCAAAACGATATCCAGCAAGTTCTTGAAAATATTGTGGCGCTTGAAGCTGCCAGACGGGGCTACAAAGCCACAGTAGGAATAATAGGGAACAAAGAAATTGACTTTGTTCTGGAAAAAGGAGGCCGGAAACTCTATTTACAAGTGACCTATCTACTCGCAGGCAAGGAAACGATTGAGCGCGAATTTAGCCCCCTAATCAGCATTAAAGATAATTACAGAAAAATAGTCCTCTCACTTGACCCGATTCTCCAGCCAAGAGAAGGAATTGAGCACCTGAGAATTCCAGAATTTCTGCTGGATGAAAGCTGGTAGAACTAAGAACATCAGCTACAAGAAGCCAGTTGTTTTTGGTGATTTTCTGGCGTTTTTGGAAAACTTTCTGCTATAATGTTAGCTATGGATTATTCAGAAATACTCGTAAGATACGGAGAGCTGTCGACAAAAGGCAAGAACCGTAAGCAGTTCATCGCCCGTTTGGCGCAAAATATGCGCGAAGTGATGGCCGATTTAACGGATGTCAAGATTGACGGCCGGCGCGACCATGCGCATGTTTACCTGCACGGCACGGATTACCAGCTCGTGGCTGAGCGCCTGACCAAGGTTTTCGGCATTCAGAGCTTTTCGCCCTCGATTCGTGTGGCGGCTGACTTGACAGAGCTGAAAGCAGCAGTGCTGCAGATTTTTCAGGAAATCTATCGGCCCGGTATGACCTTTAAAATCAATACCCATCGGGCCAACCACGACTTTGAGCTGGATTCGCTGGAGATTAACCAGGCGCTGGGTGATGTGGTTTTTGACCATTTTGACTTCGCCAAGGCTCAAATGAAAGGCGCAGACATCGTTCTGCGCGTGGAAGTGCGTTCTGAGGCAATTTTCCTCAACTACGAAACCATCAAAGGCGCGGGCGGACTTCCGGTCGGGAGCTCAGGCCGAGGCCATCTGATGCTCTCCGGCGGAATTGATTCCCCGGTGGCAGGATACCTGGCCCTGAAGCGCGGCGTGGAAATTGAAGCGGTGCATTTCGCTTCGCCGCCGTATACCTCTCCAGGCGCACTGCAGAAGGCCAAAGACCTGACGGCTAAATTAACAGCTTTCGGCGGAAAAATCCAATTCATCGAAGTGCCCTTCACCGAGATTCAGGAAGAAATCCGTGACAAGGCGCCGCAGACCTATCTGATGACACTGACGCGCCGCTTCATGATGCGCATTGCTGACGAAATCCGCGAGTTGCGTCACGGCAAAGTCATTATCAACGGCGAGTCTTTAGGCCAGGTCGCCTCGCAGACGCTCGGCTCAATGTCCGTGATTAATGCTGTTACAACGACGCCTATTATACGCCCGGTCGTGACGATGGACAAGCTGGAAATCATTGACATCGCCGAAAAAATTGACACTTTTAACTTGTCAATTCTGCCATTCGAAGACTGCTGCACGATTTTTGCGCCGCCGAATCCAAAAACCAATCCGAAGCTGGAAACGGCCGAATTCTACGAGACGCGGCTGGATGTAGACGGCCTGGTAGCGCGTGCTGTGGCAGGTATCAAGGTTGAGTTAATCAGTGGTGAACCCATTCACGCAGCGGATGAATTTGAGGACTTCTTGTAAATGATGCGCTGCCCCGCTAGTTTAAAGCTCGCAAAATTATCAGAAAATGATACAATAAGTTAGAAATAAATAAAGCAAATTTTAAGGAGAAACAATGGCAGTTAAACGTCTCTTTGACACTTTTGTTCCTGAAAATTATAAAGTTTTCCTGGACATTGACCGTCAAACCAAAACTATCAAGGGTAAAACCGCTGTAACGGGAGAGGCTAAGGACCTTGTCGTCAGTTTCCATGCGAAGGACCTGCATTTCACGAAGGTGCGCGTTTTCAGTGTTGACACGAATTTCATCGAGAATTACGAGGAAGAGGAAATCGTGGTGAATGTCGGCCGCAAAGGCCAGGTGACGCTGTCTTTCGAGTATGAGGCTAAGCTGACGGACAATATGATGGGAATTTACCCGTCTTACTATGAGGTTGACGGCGTCAAGAAGCAGCTGATCGGCACACAGTTCGAGAGCCATTTTGCGCGTCAGGCCTTTCCTTGTATCGACGAGCCTGAAGCTAAGGCGACCTTTGATTTGTCGGTCAAGTTTGACGAAGAGCCGGGCGATATCATTATCGCGAATATGCCGGAGCTGATGGAAATCGAGGGTATTCACGTCTTCCAGCGGACGGTTAAAATGTCAAGTTATCTGCTGGCCTTTGTTTTCGGCGACATGCAGGCAAAATACGGTAAAACCAAGTCGGGCGTTACGGTAGGGACTTTTTCAACGAAGGCGCATAAGCCTGAAGCGCTGGATTTCCCGCTTGAAATTGCCATCAAGTCGATTGATTTCTACGAAGATTACTATAAAACGCCTTATCCATTGCCGCACAGCTGGCATGTGGCACTGCCTGATTTCTCGGCCGGCGCCATGGAAAACTGGGGCTGTATCACTTACCGTGAGGTCTGCATGCTGGTTGACCCGGACAATGCGACCGAGGCCAGCAAGCAGTATGTGGCGACAGTTATCGCCCACGAGCTGGCGCACCAGTGGTTCGGCGACCTTGTGACCATGAAATGGTGGGATGACCTGTGGCTCAACGAATCCTTCGCCAACAATATGGAATATGTCTGTATTGATGCCATTCATCCGGAGTGGAAAATCTGGGAAGAGTTCTCAATTGATGAAGCTTCACTGGCTCTCGAACGCGACGCAACCGATGGTGTTCAGTCAGTACACGTTGAAGTGAATCATCCGGATGAAATCAATTCGCTCTTTGACCCTGCGATTGTCTATGCCAAAGGCTCACGCCTGATGGTCATGCTGCGCAAGTGGCTGGGTGATAAGGACTTCTCTGAAGGACTTCATCTTTATTTTGAAACGAACAAATACGGCAATACCACGGGCGACGACCTCTGGTCAGCTCTGAGTCAAGTGTCCGGCAAGGATGTTTCTGCCTTTATGCACTCATGGGTCAATCAGCCGGGTTATCCAGTAGTAGATGCAGAACTCGCCGGCGGCAATCTGGTCTTGAAGCAGCGCCAGTTCTTCATCGGTGAAGGTGAGGACAAAGGCCGTCTGTGGCAGATTCCGCTGAATGCGAATTATGCCGGTCTACCTGATGTTTTTGGTGAAGCTGAGATGACAGTGGCTGATTTCAAGCTTGAAGCTGACAGCCCTCTGCTGCTCAATGCTGACAATGCGGCGCATTATATCGTTCATTACCACGGCGAATTGCTGGACAGCATTCTTGCGAATCTGGACAGTTTATCTGATTTGGAGAAATTCCAGATTCTGCAGGACCAGAAATATCTGGCGCTGGCTCAGATGATTGACTTTGCGGACGTTATCAAGCTTCTGCCAAGCTTTGCCGGCGAAGAGAGCTACATTGTGAACAGTGCTCTGGATGGCCTGCTGAAGCAAATAGCCATCTTCATTGAGCCGGGCACAGCCGAGGAAAAAGCCTTTAATAGTCTGACTGAAAAGCTTTTTGCGAAACAGTATGCGCGATTAGGCTGGAAGAAAAAACCGGCCGAGTCTTCATCTGATGAGGCGCTGCGTGCCATTGTGCTGGAAAATATGATTAGTGCGGAGTCAGCTGATGCAGTGGCTGAAGCTTGCCGAATTTTCGAGTCACAAGCACAGGATATTCAAAATATCTCAGCCGACATTCGTCCAATCGTTCTGCGCAATGAAATTTCATCATCGAACTCGCCTGAGCGTGTCCATGAATTCATGGCTTTATACACAAAAACCAGCGTACAAGAGCTCAAAGACGAGCTCAATAAAGCTGTTTCGTTTATCAAAGACGCAGCAGCAATTGATGAACTTTTGGCGAATATGGAAAATGCAAGCATCATCAAGCCGCAGGACATCGCTTTCTCATGGCTCTATCTGCTGAGAAACGCCTTCTCGCAAGATGCAGCCTGGAAGTGGATGCAGGACAACTGGGCATTGCTTGAAGAAAAATTAAGCGGTGACATGAGCTTTGACCGCTTCATCGTCTACGGCGGAAAATACTTCAAGACAGCTGAGAAACTAGCCGAGTTCAAGAACTTCTTTGAGCCGCTGCTCAGCAATGCCGGCTTGGCACGCGCCATCCAGCTCTCAATCAAGCAGATTGAATCGCGCGTGAAACTGCTGGATTCACAGAGAACTGCGGTTGCAGAAGCTGTGATTGAAACAAATGAGAAATTCTAAATTGAAAAAACGTGCTTCGGCGCGTTTTTTCATAAAGTCCAGTCTCAGGCAAAAGGATGAGTTTTAAACATGAATCTGTGATAGAATAAACTAACAAATAAAAAAGTCGTGCGCCAGTGCGACCGCCATATCCATAAAAGGAGGTTTTATGATTGCAATTATCATTGTCATCGCTGTTATCGTAGTGCTGGGGCTGGCGATAGCCGGCATATACAACGGCCTAGTCCGCTCAAGGATGCAGACGAAAGAAGCCTGGGCACAGATTGATGTCCAGCTGAAACGCCGAAATGACCTGATTCCGAACCTGGTTGAGACGGTCAAAGGCTACGCAGCCCATGAAAAGTCAACATTTGACGCCGTGACCGAGGCCAGATCGAAAGTCGCAGGCGCTGCCACGCCTGCCGCAGCCATGGAAGCATCCAACCAGCTCTCAGGCGCCCTAGGACGCTTACTGGCCGTGGCAGAAGCTTATCCGCAGCTCCAGGCCAACACAAACTTTCTCCAGCTGCAGACAGAATTAACCAATACTGAAGATAAGATTTCAGTGACACGCCAGCTTTACAACTCAGCCACCAGCAATTACAACATGAAACTGCAGACTTTCCCGACCAATCTGATAGCCGGCATGTTCAGCTTCAAAGAAGCAGCCTTTTTTGAAACGCCAGAGGCTGAGAAAGCAGCGCCAAAGGTTGATTTCGGCGTGTAACCGTTAGAGTCAGGGAAAAGATATGAACAAATTTACAAGTAAAACTTGGGCGAAAATTGCGGCTGTTTTTGTCGTGATTTTTGCTTTACTCTTTGCCGGATTAATGATATTTCGAGCGGCCTCTTCAGGGGCGTCCGGCAATGGCCCTAGCTACAAGATTACAAAATATCAGGGCGACATGACGCTGAAATCCGACAATACAGCGACTTATGTCATGCATCTGACCTACCAGTTCAGCAGCAGTTACAATGGACAATACGTTACATTTGGCAAGGCCGGCAAAACTCCTGCCGGCTTTACACCCCAACTGAAGACGGTGACGGCTTCAAGAAATGCTCAGTCGCTTCGCTCAGAAAATCTGCAGTTTACAACATCTGACGAAGGCGATGCACTTGTCACAAAAGTCTACAATGCAGGTTCTTCAGGCGATAAGGTAGATTTAACACTGACTTATCAGATTACAAATATACTTTGGGCTTATCGCGACATTTTCGTGATGAACTGGGTGCCGATTTCTGACTGGGACGTGCCGCTCCAAAATGTTGAATTCACGGTGACAGCGCCCGAGTCTGTTGCGACGCGCATGCAGCCGCAGCTCGGCTACCTTAATCAAAAGGTGAAGGCCGTTAAGTCCGGCAAAACCTGGTCATTCACAGTGAAAAAAATTCCGTCAGGTGCTGATTTGAGCCTTTACGCGCGTTGGGATAGTCAGGCTTTTCAGGCCTTTGCACAGAATTCGCCGGCTTCTGTGGACAAAACTTCCTATTTGTCTGCGTTTGAAAAGAAAGCTGACAGTAATGACAGGAATTCAAGTATTTATGATACGCTGTTTTACTTTGTTGTCCCTGTCCTTTTGGGGCTGATTACACTTTATCTGGTTTGGCGAGTGGTCCGCTTTACGAATCGGATTGCACCAAAAGCAAGTCTGGATGACAATTTGCGCCTTTACGAAGTGCCGGAAGATTTACCGCCGCTTTTAGTGGCAAGCCACATTTACTCAAGTGATGTAAATGAGCTGCGTCCGATGGCCAAAACAGAGCCGATTAGCTTTAAAAATCTAATCATGGCAACCATCACTGATTTGATTGACAGAGGTGTACTGGCGGTGGACGGAGAGACGCTGAAACGGACTGGCCAAACGGATTTATTGCCTTCTGAGGCAGAAGCTCTGAGCATGGTCATGGGGAGTCGTCAGCAAATCAATTTCGACGATGCTTTTATCGACTATAAGATGGGTTCCGGCTATGTGAGCAAAGAAGCGGAACAAGAGGCCGGGCAGGCCATCAAATCTGACTTTGAGTCTGAGGTTAAACGCATAGCAGGAGCGGTGAGACAAGATTTGGCCGCCAAAAACTTACCAGACTTTTTCCGCAGACTGTCTCCTCGAGAAAATAACAAAATGTTTTTCAGCAATTTGGCGCTTTATCTGGTGGCAGTACTTGGGATTATTTCACTGATTCTGACGGCCAATAAAACTTTTTTAGCGCAGCCTGTCTTTTTCGAGCTTGCCTTGATTGCAGAGATTTCCTTGGCTCTGCCTGTGGCTTTCTTCTTCTCAGCCATTGCTTTTCGCCTTGGACGTGATGGAGTGATTACCAAGGAAGGCGCGCAGGCACAGCTGCAATGGAATGCTTTTTCCCGGATGCTGCGTGAAATTGCGCATCTGGACGATGACAAGCTTGAGAGTATTAAAATCTGGAATCGTATGCTGGTCTTTGCGACCATGTTCGGTTATGCCGACGAAGTCATCAAGCTGATTAACACGCGCGGTATCCAGCTGACAGGCAATCTGAACAACAGCAATTTCGGCTTCTACTATCCGCTCTACTTGGGCTTCGGCTCCAGTCTGAACTCAACTGTTCAGAGCTTCACTGCAGCTTCCAGCATTAACATCAATACTGGCGGCGGCGGATTCAGCAGCGGCGGCGGCTTCTCCGGCGGCGGAGGCGGCGGAGGCGGTGGAGCCTTTTAACAAAACAAAATAACAAAGGGACTCGCGAGTCCCTTTATATTTTAGTCTTTTGGGTTATCTGCCTGAACACGCATTTCCAGACGCCGTAGCGCCGCCAGATGGAGCTGATTTCTTTGCCGTCTGTTTCATAAATGAGGATGAAAGTGCGGGCGCTGAGCTGGTGGGCTGAATAATGGAGAATGCCGGAGGAAGATTGGGTGAAATCCGGGCTTCGTTGGCCGAATTCGTTGATTTCAGTGAATTCTCTGGCTCGGAGGTCTTCTCCTGCTAGTAGTTTTTCTTCTTTTGAAAGCAGAAGCAGCGAGACGTCAGCAACTCGGGATTCTTCGGGCAGAACTGCAGGCTCAACGTGGACATCGGTATCAAAAACGCCGAATTGTTCTCTGAGGATTTTTTCGATTTCTTCTGTGGTGCTGTGGCTTTCGGAGACGCTCATGTCCGGCGACATTTCGATGACTACATCGAGGAAGACGTTCGCGCCGTAGGTGCGGCCGCGCATCATTTTGACGGACTTTACTTTGTCGATGGATTCGATGGCGGTACGGTATTCTTCCAAAAGACTTTCATCGAAGCCGTCTGTGAGTGAAAAGGCTGAGTCGCGGAAGATGTCATAGGCGGTCTTGAAAATGAAGCCACAGATGATGATGGCGGCCAGCTGGTCAATCAGCGTTAAATGGAAAGATGCGGCGATAATGGCGATTGATGTTCCAATCGAGGTCACCGCGTCGCTCAAGTTGTCTTTGCTGGCGGCAAGAAGCGCCGGAGAATTGACTTTTTTGGCTAAACGGCGATTGTAAAAGTAGACGCACAGCATGACGGCAGCAGAAAAGAGGCCGATTGCGGCACCGAGCGGCTCGACGGTTGTTTCTTTATTATTGAGCAGATTGGTGATGATTTCGCGCAGCAGCTCGAAGCCAACCATGGCCATGATGAAGCTGGAAATAAGGCTGGCAATGGATTCGACTTTCCAGTGGCCGTAGACGTGATTGGAGTCCGCAGGCACACGGGCCATGCGCAGGCCGATTAGTAGGGCAATGTTGCCCATGATGTCGGTCAGATTATTGAAGCCATTGGCACGCAGGGCGGCTGAGCTGACGAGTCCGGCAATCGCCAGCTGCAGGACGGACAGAACAATGTAGGCGCCGATGGATATCCAGGCGCCTTTTTCGGCCATTTTGAGGTTTTGACTGCGCATGTTTTGCATGCTCTTATTATAACACGCAATTTGTAATTATTGTGCGGGACTTATTTTTCTGAATTTTCCTTTCAGGGAGTGTATAGGATGTTCAGGCAGGCTTTTCCCAAAGAATGGTAAAAGCTTGACAAACATGAAATATTGAAGTACAATTTTGTTTGTTAGATTTTTATTTGTAAAACTAAATAATTTTTTTGAGCATTTTCTACAATAATTTGTTATAATTTTAACGCTCATTCTATTATATTGTTTATTCATTTTAACAATCTAAAGTTCGAGAAAAGAAAGGAATTATTCTATGATTTTTAAGTCAATCATCAAGCATAAGTGGTTTGCGATTTTGTCCATTGTGTCAACTTTCCTTTATGCTGGATTGCAGCTTTATCAGCCGCAGGTCATGAAAGAGATTCTGACGATTTTGTCTTCACAGACTTTGTCGCGTTCTCAAATGTCAGACCAGATTGTAGCTCCAGGCATTCGGCTGCTGATTGTGGCCGGCATCGGTATTGTCGGCGCGGTTGTCAGTACACTTAGTGCGGCGCGTCTGGCACAGGATATCGGCGCGGATGTGCGTGAAGCGGCCTATAAGAAAATCAACACTTTTTCTTATGAAAATGTTGAAAAATTCAGTGCGGGAAATCTGGTTGTCCGTATGACCAATGATGTCACCCAGGTTCAGACGCTGATGATGATGAGCTTCCAGATTCTGCTCCGTATTCCGGTGCTCCTGGTCGGCGGTATTATTCTTTCTGTGACGACATTGCCGAAATTATGGTGGGTTACGGTTCTCCTGATTGTCCTCATTGTTATTGTCACGATTGTGATTATGAGCCGGATGGGCCCGCATTTCATGGCTTTCCAGCGTCTGATGGACCGCATCAATGCCATCGCCAAGCAAAACCTGCGCGGGGCGCGCGTGGTTAAGTCATTCGTGCAGGAGTCCAACCAAATCGAGCAGTTCGACAAGACTTCAGACGAGCTCTACGACCATAACTGGGCCGTCGGAAAGCTCTTCTCCGCAATGATTCCGCTGTTCACAATCATTATGCAAGGCGCTATTTGGGTAGGTATTTACTTTGTCTCAACCTTTGTGACAGATTCGCAGACGATTGCCTCCGACAGTCTGGGCGGGCTTTCTACCTTCATGACTTACATGGGGCAAATCATGTTCGCCATCATTATGGGCGGGATGATTTCCATGTTTGCCTCACGCGGCATGGTCTCCATCGGCCGTATCAACGAAATCATGAAGACAGAACCGGCCATGAAGTTTGATGAAAATGCAAAAGACGAAACTCTGACGGGTTCTGTCAAATTTGACCACGTCTCATTTGCTTATCCGAACGATGAAGAGCCAACGCTAAAAGACATTAGTTTTGAAATTCAGCCGGGTCAGATGATTGGTGTGGTCGGAGCTACCGGTGCTGGTAAATCAACGCTGGCACAGCTGATTCCGCGACTGTTTGACCCAACTGAGGGAACTGTTTCGGTCGGCGGGAAAGATTTGAAAACTGTCAGCCGCGGCACGCTGAAACAAAACATTTCCATTGTGCTGCAGAAAGCGATTCTCTTCTCCGGCACGATTGCCGGCAATATCAAGCAGGGCAAGGCGGATGCTTCGCAGAGCGAAATGTCGCGGGCGGCTCGAATTGCTCAGGCTGCAGAATTTATTGAGACGAAAGACGGCCAGTACAATGCGGAAGTTGAAGAGCGCGGCAACAACTTCTCCGGCGGTCAAAAACAGCGTCTGTCCATTACCCGCGGCGTCATTAAAGACCCTAAGATTTTGATTCTGGATGACTCGACCTCCGCTCTGGATGCCAAGTCTGAAGCGCTTGTCCAAGACGCTTTGAATAAGGACTTGAAGAATACAACGACGATTATTATCGCGCAGAAGATTTCTTCGGTCGTTCATGCGGACAGCATTCTCGTGCTTGACCAGGGCAGACTGGTCGGTCAGGGCACGCACCACGAGCTGGTAGCCGGCAACAAGGTTTACCAGGAAATTTACGAGACACAGAAAGCACAGGAGGACTGATAAATGGAAAATGTTAAAACGCCAAAGAAAAGGTCTGATACTGCACGTGCGATTCAGTTCTTCTATCTTTATCTTAAAAAATATAAACTTTTATTTGCGCTGATTCTGGTCTTCATTGTGGCGGCAACTTGGCTTCAGGTGATTGCTCCGTCACTGCTGGGCGATGCTTTTACAAATCTGATGACTTATGTGGGGGATTTCTTTAAACATCAGAACCATGCGGAGGCACAAAAAGGCCTAGAGCAGATTGCGGCTGAGCTGAATAAGTCCATGCATCTGAATTTGAGCTGGAAAGAAGTGCCAGGCGCTGTAGCTAAACTGCCGCAGGCGACTCAGGATCTTCTTACTGCTAAGCTGCCTAAAGGTGTAACGCTTGCAGCAATGTACGCTTCGGCGACTTCAAAAGCGGCCTCAACAGCTACATTTATGGCTGGCATGTTCAAGCTGCTGGCTGCTTATGTGGCGACGGGCGTGTCCATGCTGATTTACTCGCTCTTGTTCAGCCGCATCATTGCTCATTCTACGAACCGCATGCGTAAAGGCTTGTTCGGCAAGCTTGAGCGTCTGACGATTTCTTACTTTGACCGTCATCAGGACGGTGATATACTGGCTCGTTTCACGTCGGACCTGGACAATATCCAGCAGACTTTGAACCAGGCGATGGTCTCTCTGGCCAGTAACGGTGCGCTTTTCATCGGTGTTCTGATTCAGATTTTCAACAAAGACGTTACTTTTGCTTTGCTGACAATTTCAATCTCGCCGGTTGCGATTATCTGCGCGATTATCATTGTCCGGCAGGCGAAAAAGTCAACCGACAAGCAGCAGGAGGAAGTTTCTCAGCTCAATGCTTACATGGATGAGAAAATTTCTGGACAAAAAGCCATTATTGTCGAAGGACTTCAGCAGGATTCGATTGACGGCTTCATGAAGCACAATGAGTCAGTCAAAAAACGGACCTTTGCGGCTCAGGCCTGGTCAGGCATGATTTTCCCGCTGATGACGGGCTTCCAGCTCTTGAGTCTGGCCATCGTCATCTTCGGCGGTACAGCTTATGTGCTCCACAGTGATATGTCGCTGGCCGTAGGCCTTGGCCTGGTCGTTTCCTTCGTGCAATACGTTCAGACTTATTACAATCCAATCATGCAGATTTCGTCCAACTTCGGGCAGCTGCAGCTGGCCATCACAGGCGCTACTCGTTTGAATGTGATGTTTGAACAGCCAGAGGAAATTCGTCCGGAAAACGGCAAGAAATTCGACAAACTCAGAGATAATGTACGAATTGAAAATGTCAACTTCGAGTATCTGCCAGACACGCCGATTCTGAAAAATGTCAACATTGAAGTTGATAAAGGCCAGATGGTCGCTCTGGTTGGTCCGACCGGATCCGGTAAGACAACCGTCATGAACCTGATGAACCGCTTCTACGACGTGAACAGCGGCGCCATCAAGATTGACGGAACAGACGTCCGTGAATTTGACCTGGATTCCCTCCGCAGCAAGGTCGGAATCGTTCTGCAGGAATCAACTCTGTTTGACGGCACCATTGCGGAGAACATTGCCTTCGGCAAACCGGAAGCGACGATGGATGAAATTATCACAGCGGCCAAAACGACGCACATTGATCCATTCATTGAAAGTCTGCCGGACGGCTACAAGACGCATGTCAGCGATGATGACAACGTCTTCTCAGTCGGCCAGAAGCAGCAGATTTCCATTGCGCGTACAATTCTGACAAATCCGGAACTTCTGATTCTGGACGAAGCTACTTCAAATGTCGATACAGTCACTGAGCAGCTGATTCAGTGGGCGATGGAAGCGGCTATCGCTGGCCGGACTTCGTTTGTCATTGCGCATCGGCTGAAGACGATTTTGAACGCGGATAAGATTATTGTCCTTAAGGACGGTCAAGTCATTGAGCAGGGCACGCACCATGAGCTGGTGGCTGCGAATGGCTTCTATGCTGAACTTTATCATAATCAGTTTGTGTTTGAGGACTGACATACGGAAAAGTAACAGAAAGCTGCTAAGGTAATAGTCACCTTAGCAGCTTTTTTTGCTCTATTTTCAAGATTATAGACAAAAGCATTATAAACGTCAGATAAAATTGTTGCTCTTTGTACTGCAAATCGGCCGGAAATGTCCAAAAAATACAAATTCAGAAGCTTATTTTTTCTCCTCATTCTCCTCCGTCAAGTCCTGAATCTCTTCTCTGACAATGTTTGCGAGTTCAAAAGCTCCAGCGTATTTCAATACGTCGTAATAATACCACATCTCGTCTTTGGCTAAGTCGGGTAGGAGGTCAGATAAGAAATTGAAGCGGGCTTTATCGTACTTCAGTTCCATTTTCTCATAGAGAAGCTGTGCGGTAATCTCAAGGTTCTCAAGTTGAAAAATCACTTCTTTAGCGGCTGGAAGTTCTTTTCTCACTAAAAAACTATCCAAAACGTTGAGTGCAGTATCAAGAACAGATTTTTTGTCTATATTGGAAAGAGTATTGTAATTACTTTTTATAATCATCTGCATAAAAAGTTGCTCCAGAGTTTCTGTGTTAAATATTTCGACTGCCCAACTAAGCAAAAAAGTCTCATAGCGCCCCCAATGCTTTACTTTTAGTAAGAAGTCGGTTAGGAATCTTATGTCTTTGCGAGAGATTACTCTTGAGGAATCCAGCTTAGTGAGCACAATTTCCACTAAAATTCTATCGAACTGATACTTTTTCTGATAGGGTCTGTTTTTTATTTCCTGCCTTACTTTTGTAAGTAAACTTTCTAGCAGTGAGATGTTGCGAGTTTCCAGTGCTTTAGCGAGAATTTGAGCGTTTTGGAGAGGCATCGGGTCATGCTGGGTGGAAAGTTTTTGAAAAATACTTTCATATTCTGAAGAAGTGACGCCGATATTTCTGAGGATTTTTAAGAAGGAGTCAGTTCCAAGCATGGTTAAGCCGTGTTCAAAACGAGAGATTGAAGCAGCAGAAACAGTTGAATCTTCAATTTCATGCTGTGTGTAGCCTTTAGATTTGCGAATTTCATGAAAAACTCGTCCGTACTCTTTGTCAATTTTTGTTTTTTTATCGTTATCCATATTCATCCTAAATGTGCAAATTGTTAATTAGTTAGGTTTGATTAAAAATTACGGTTTTTCTTATTTAATTATATAATTTATTCTATAGATTTGCAATCTATAAGTAAAAACATTTAAGAAGGGAGCATATGATGAAAAAATTTAAAGTTTTAAAAATGATTGGGTTTATTGCACCGCTGATTACTTTCAGTGTATTACATATGACTGGAGTTTCCTTTTAAGTTAAAAAGTGCAGCTCAACTACTCTGAATGTCTAACGACATGTCAAAATTTAAAAACGGTAAAAGCTTGCAATTTTACCGTTTTTTCTGTAAAATAAATATTACTGAGGGCTCGTAGTGTAATGGATATCACGTAAGATTCCGGTTCTTGCGATGTGGGTTCGATTCCCGCCGAGCTCAGTAAAGGCCTGATGTCAATGTCAGCCCCCAAAAAGAAGAGAAGCTTTCTCTTCAATAAAACAAAATCCGGAAGCAACGGATTTTTATTTTAGCAAGGAACACATGGATATACTCTTTTTAGGCACATCGGCCGGTCAGCCGTCGAAAGCCCGCAATGTCAGCTCTCTGGCCCTGAAAATGCTGGACGAGCGCAACGAAGTCTGGCTCTTTGATTGCGGCGAGGGCACGCAGCGGCAGATTTTGGCGACGACGCTGAAGCCGCGCAAGGTCGCGAAAGTCTTTATCACGCACATGCACGGCGATCACGTTTTCGGACTGCCCGGATTTTTGGCCAGCCGGAATTTCCAGGCGAGCGAAGAAGAAGGACAGACGGATTTGGACATGTACGGCCCGATTGGCCTGAAAGATTTCGTGATGAATGCCCTCAGGGCCACGAAAACCCGTCTGGCCTTTAGAATCAACTTCCACGAGCTGGATGCAGCGGGGAAAGTTTTCGAAGATGAGAGCTTCGAAGTCTATGCGGAGAAGCTGAATCACACGATTTTCTGCCTGGGCTACCGGGTCGTCGAAAAAGACAAAATCGGTGAGCTGGATGCTGAAAAGCTGAAAGCAGACGGCCTGCCTTTCGGTCCACTGTTCGGCAAGGTCAAAAAAGGCGAGACGGTAGAATATGCCGGAAAAGTTTTTGCCCCTGCCGACTATATCGGCCCGGACAAGAAGGGGAAAGTCGTGACGATTCTGGGCGATACCCGAAAGACTGACGCCGCCGTACGCCTAGCTATCGGCTCAGATATTCTGGTTCACGAAGCGACCTACAAAGCTGGTGATGAGGCGCTTGCCAAGAAGCACGGCCATTCAAGCGCGCGCCAGGCGGCAGAAGTCGCACGCGAAGCCGGCGTCAAACGCCTGCTGATGAATCACGTATCTGCGCGCTATCTTGGCCCTGACATCTCAGAGCTGGCACAAGGCGCCAAAAAGATTTTCGAGAATTCATTTGTGACGAAGGATTTCTATGAAGAGACAATCAGCTAGAAACATTGTCATTACGGGTGCGACAGGTGATATTGCACAGGCTGTCGTCAAACGGCTGCCGAATGACCATCTTTTTCTGCTGAGCCGCTCTCTGCCTGAGCCGGAACTCCCTGAAAAAGTGGACATTCTCATTAATAATGCGGGTTTTGGACAGTTTGAGTTCTTGCAGGATTTATCCGAGGCTCAGATTGATGAAATGTTCAAAGTGAACCTGCTGGACGCCGTCAAATTGACGCGGAAATTACGACCGACGAAAGTCGTGAATATTGCCAGTATTGCAGGACATTTGCCCACAGAAAAATCAAGCATCTATGCCGCCTCAAAAGCGGCGCTGATTGTCTTCGGTGAAGCGCTGCGGTTCGAGGGCGTGCAGGTGCTGAATGTCAATACTGGCCCTGTCATCACGAAATTCCACGCCGCGAGGCCGGATTATCTGGAAAAGGTTGGCCGACATGCCGTCACAGCAGACTTTGTGGCCGAGAAAATTGTAAAAAACCTAAACAGTCACAAGCGTGAATTGAATCTACCCTGGACACTGGCCGTTGCAGTCAAGTTGCGTGCTCTGTTTCCAGGTTTGATTGACCGCATCAGTCGAAGATTTTTTAATTACAAATAACGGAGGTCATTCTCAATGACAAGACCAACCCTAGATCAATACTTCATGGAAATCGCACAGCTCACCAGCTCGCGCGGCACCTGCGACCGCCGCTTTGTCGGCGCACTGGTAGTGAAAGACCGCCATGTCATTGCCACAGGCTACAACGGCTCTGTCAGCGGCGACGTGCACTGTGACGAAGTCGGGCACAAGATGGAAAATGGACATTGCATCCGAACTGTTCACGCCGAGCAGAATGCGCTGATCCAATGCGCAAAATACGGCGAAGCCACAAACGGGACAAGTATCTACGTGACGGATTTTCCGTGCCTGATTTGCACGAAGCTGATTATTCAGGCCGGCGTCGCCGAGATTATTTACGGGCGCGAGTACGGTGACACCGACTACGCCAAAGAGCTGCTGGCGGGCGCTGGTGTCAAAGTGCGACAGTTTGAGCTGGCGGAATTTAAAAACTGAAAACTTCGCTTTTACTTATCACAGAATCCAAAAAATGAGTTGAGATTTCTTCACCTTTAAAGTTAGCTTTAAAGGTGATTTTTTTTGTCTTGCTTTGCTATGTTAATAAGAACTTCTTACACTGAGAAATACGCAATTTTTTCAAAACTTTAACTTGATTTTCCATGTTCAGAATGCATAAAATGCCTAAACACGCAAAATATATAGTAATTCTGTTAAAAATTCTTGACAGCAATGAATCATTAAAGTAAAATAAATTAAAAAGATAAATTAGATAGTTTTGCCTTGCGCGAGACTCTGCAAAAAGTAAAGGAAACAGAAAATGACAGAAGAAAACACATTTTTACCGCTTGGAAGCCTTGTAATTCTTAAAGGGGCACTCAAAAAACTCATGATTGTCAACCGCGCCTGTCTTTTTGACGGTAAGTATTTCGATTACGGCGCTGTTCTTTATCCGGAGGGAATGATTGATAATAATCTTGCGTATTTCAGCCAAGAGGACATTTTCAAAGTCGTCTTTGAATCTTTTACCGATGACGACGACAATCTAATGGTAGAGCAGCTTCGGCAGGCAAAAGAGGCGTACTTCGCCGCTCAGCGGCAACCTGCGGAAAGCATGCAAACTGCGCTCGAGACACTCACGCAGCCGGACGATGACGATCCTTTTGCCACGGTTCGCGACATGGAGGATTATCTATGAGCGACGCAGAAATACTGGCGAAGATTGCGAGGTTACAGGGCATTATCGGTCAACTGTCAGGCCTGGTGGGCAGCGTTGAAGCACTGGACTTCACCCAGTTTAAAGAAGGCGGCACGAACATGTGGGCCGGTCGGGTGAAGAGCGGCAAGTATAATCCGAAGTATGACGACGGAAAAGCCCAGCTCGCAAAAACCGCACCGGAGATTGAAGAGGCGATAGCGGCCTGCCGAAACAAGATTCAGGTTTTGAACATGTTGCTTGAAGAATCTGCCGTACAAGGGCAATTCTGGTGAAAAAGGAGAATTTATGGTACAACAAATGCTAGAGGGCGGCGGTTACGAAACTGTCACTGTGAAAGTGGGCACTGTAGCCTCAGAGGTGGCAGGCATAAAAAACGGCCTGAACACAAATGACGCACATCTCAAGGTGACGCGTGTCCCGGCGGTTTTCGAGATTTACGATGAGCTGACGCAGCTGGTGGCGTCTTACGGCGCGATGGGGCAGGGCGACCTTGAGGAGTTCCGCCAGCTGGCTGTGAATATTAGAAATACAGACGGGGAGGCCGGGTAATGAGCAATGACGAGCTTTATTATGACGCGCTGACCAATCTGTCAGAGCGGGTGGTCAGAGGACTCCTGAACCGCAGTCAGCCCTTAGAAGCCATGAGTCAGGCACTGACTCAGCTTGCAGGAACAGACACGATTAAGGGTCAGGGGGCAGACGCCATGCGCGCCTACAT